>CAZDJG010000029.1:0-16165 GCA_964505695.1 uncultured Ruminococcus sp. | reverse complement strand
GGTGAAGGGGTAGGGAGAAGAAAGGGGGGATTCCAAAGGGGGGGAAACATTGGGGGAAGGGGAAAGCCGTTTTTTGCCCTTGCTTTAATTTTCCCCTTCCCATGCCGCAGACATGGCGGAAATACTGCCCTGAATGGTGGTAGACGCTTCTTTGGCAGTAGTCCCCGTAATTTCCATTTTATCTTGAATAACGTGTATAGCCTCGATAATTTTGTCAAAGGAAACGCTGTTTACAGTTTCCGCAGTCACAGTCATGCTGTCACCCAGCACGCCCGATTCATTGATAAGACGCGCCATTTCAGCCTGTGTGCCGCCATAGCCGAGCTTTAGGTTGTCGAGCATGGTATAGTTCTGCTTTGCAAATCCCTGATAGGCGTTTTGTATCATATCCATGGAAGTGCCCATCTTATTGGCATTATCTGACATATCCACAATAGCCTGATTTGCGATTTCCGCAGCCTTTGCCGTGTCGCCGTCCAGACCCTGCAAAAGGGACGCCGAAAAGCTTGTGACCGTTTCCATGTACGCATTGGCAGACATACCCGCAGCCTTGTAAGCGTTGTCCGCATACTGCATAACAACGTCCGCAGAATCCTTGAAAAGGGTTTCAACACCGCCTGTAAGCTGCTCATAGTCGGCATAACATTCAATCGCCTTTTTGGAAAGTATGCCGATACCCGCAGCCGCTGCGCCCGTCGCCGCAAGACCGATTTTGGAAATGGAAACAACGGCTTTTTCAGCCATGTTTCCCACATTGTCAAGAGCCTTTGCAAGGTCGGAATTGTCGCCCATTATCTTATAGACGATCTTTCCCGCAATGCTCATTATACCCCTCCTTCCATTCTTTTTTCCGCCTCCCCGCAGCGTCTGAGAATATCCTCCCTGACAGCCCTGTCACGCTCTTCTACAGAGGAAAAACGGGGTTTTGAGTACTTTTTCAGCGCGAATATTCTTTTAAGCCGCCTTATCCTTGCCTTTTCCGCAGACGATTTTATATCTCCCAAATCCTGCGATCTTATGCCGATTATCCTTTTGAGCCTGCACTCGTCGGGAAGTCCCCGGAACAGTGCGCAGAAGTCCAGCCAGTGAAGCTTTGCGGTATTCAGGTCAATGTGATAACGGGCAAGAAAATCCGCATAAAAATACCCCTCGTCCTCCTCGAAATCAAAGGAGGGGACAGGGGCGCCGCAAGCCGGACTGCTGTCTTTTTTTTCGCCGATGGGGGCAAGACCGCTTACATAAAAATCGTTCATGGCTTCGGCAAGAAGCTCGTTGCCCACGTCGGGAGTTCCCGCAAAAAAGAAACGGGCGGCGATCTCCGAAAGCTTTTCGGGGGATTTTTTCATGACCGCCCCGGAATATTCGCACATAATGCGGAAATCGGGGTCAATGGGCGTTTTAATGCCGCTTATTTCAATGATCCTCGGTTTCGGGAGAAACATTTAACTCACCTGCGATCCTGTTTGCATACTTGGTGATCTCGCTGTAAACGTAGATCAGAACGTCAAGCCTCTCGAAAAGAACGGTACCGCGACCGTCAAATATCTTCTCCGAGGCTTTGTCACCGAGAATGCTGTCAATGGCGGAGTCCACAGCGGCACAGGCTTTCTTTTCATCGGTGAAATTTTTTTCGTCCGCTTTCATTTCTGCAATTGTATCACGTGATTTTCTTATGTTTTCGCCCGTCCGCTTTCCGAGAGGAATATGGAATTTATTATCCTCGATCTCAATAAAGCAGAACCTGTCGTTAAATTTGTAAGCCATAAATATCCTCCTGTTCCGATAAAAAAAGCGCCTTGCTTCCCCCCGTGAGGAAAAGCAAAACGCCTGTAAAATATTCGGTTTTTTTATTTATATACCTGCCCTCTGTTGTCTGCGTTGGTTACAGTAACTGTAAGTATGCCATGGTCTATGGTGTAGATTATACGATATCCGCCCACACGCAGGCGAAAATAACCCTCATGAGCTTTATACGGTGAAATGTCACCCTCGTGAGGCAGCTTCATAATTGCTTCAAGAATGCGCTTTTGCTGTTTGGGCGGCTGCTTTTCAATGAACTTTTTCGCAGGCTTTTTGATAAATATTTTGTATTCAGTCATATGTCAATGCCCAGCCTTTTTGCAAAGTCCTCTATCGGTTCGGGTTCACTGTCATCCGCTTCGGATTCGGCTATCATTCGAAGCTCCTCTTCGTCGGGTTCAACCTCCGTATTCATTGGAACATCAAACTGCTTCAAAACAGCAATTATCGCATTAAGCTGACTGTCGTTCAGTCGGTCAATATAACTGTAAGCAATTTCCCTTGTACTCATAAGATCAGCTCCTTTCCTGCTTATATTATATTACAAACACAAGCAGAAATCAAGAGCCTCCAAAAAAATTATGCCGCCTGTTCCTTATCCTTGCTGTAATACTTATCATTTGCCCATTCGGGAGCGGAGCCGCTTTCCGCTGCGGGAACAGCCTCGAAAGCGCCGTTTTCACGGGTAAAATATTCTGAGTACGTTGTATCCCAGTCCGCAGGCTGTTCCTCTAAGACAGAGTAGCCGCCGAAGCCCTGATATATAAACTCTTCAGGATCCGCGCCCGACTTTTTGATGCTGCCCGAAATGCTGAGATTTTCCTCGGGAGCGCCGCTGCCGTCGTCGGAGATTATAAGGGAACCCATGCCCTTTTCGCCCTCGCCTGTAAGGGTATTAAAATATACATAGTTCACGATAGCCTTCTGACCCTTTGCGTACTTCATATCATGGGAAGCGCGAAATCCTGGAACTCGTCGCCTATGTATCTGTCCTCGGTGAAATCAATAGTGCGCTGGTTGCCCGTTTTAAGAGTGGACTTGCCCTTGTAGTAATAGCTGTTGGTCTTTTCCTCGGGGTTAAGCGAGCTTTTGCGGTCTGTTCCGCCGCCAATGCATACAAGCGCATAGTCGTCAACGTCAGCGTCCTGCGACGGCGAAACATCAACGGCGCACACCATCTGGTCGGTGGTGACAAAGCCCTTGAAACCGGGGTCTGTAGCAACCCCCGCAAACATTTCTTTAAGTTTCATTTTCAATTCCTCCTGTATAAAAAATTATTTCAACCGTCATGGCATATATCCATGAGGTTTCATTGTGAGTAACGGGAGCAGGCAGAGAATTTACCTTTATTTTCGGCTGCGATATCATGGGGATTTCGGGAACGGAGCTTGTCAGCTTTTTCCCTGTTTCGCAAAGCCTGTCGATAAGAGCTTTCTGATTTTCATTCAAATCCATTCCCGTTATCTGAAAAATGACCGACAGCTTTTTCCTGCCGCCGAAATAGTTTTTCAGAGTTTTGTTTCCCGCATAAATAACGGCAGTCCTGCCGTTTCCCGAAACAACGCCTATCTCGTCAATATTTCCGATATCCCGAAGCTTTTCGGCAATGGCGGTGTAAAGCTCCGTTTCCATTTATAACCCCTCCCTTCTGAGTGCATTTCTGAATATTATTTCCCATTCATCGGAATGATTTTCCTCCGCCTTTTCGCACCAGTGGGGAGAGGCGTTCGGATTTTTATCCTTGCAGGCAGCGGGGAGATAATACTGCTTTTCCGCATAAGGCGTTACCCATTTAAGCTCTCCCTTTTCAAAATTTGAATGAGTAAGGGACGACTGTATCAGCGCCCCCATGTCCTGCTTGCAATAGTAGTTGCAGTCCTTCAGCGCCTGCTCCGAAACGGCGGCAATGGCTCTTTCCAATGCTCTGTCAGCCGCAAGCCGCATATTGGGCCCCTGTATCTCAACACTGAATTCCGTCACGATAACATCACCTCCAGATGGTGGGCTTTCCCCGTATCCCCGTAAAACGTCCGCACTTCTGTGATAACATATTCCTTTCCGCCGAAAATTATTTTGTCCTTAGGCTCAAAGCTGACATCATCCGGATCCGGATCCGGATCCGGATCCGGCACGGAAGAAAAGCAGTCATAAAACATCTTGGCGGAGATTTCGGGAATATCTCCGCCGAGGCTGAATTTCCGAGAATTGCAAGGCTCTATCCTTACGAAATTTATCGCAGTGTCGGAATATGAGCCGCCGCCCCACGGGTCGGGGGAGACGGTTTTCCGAAGAATACAGCTATGAACGAGAATATAACGGGGGATAGGCGCTAACATATACCGCACCCCCTGTAAAGCAGTCCGCCCCTTTCAAGATAGCTTTCCGCCGACACAGATATACCCCTCGCGCGCAGCGCCGATGAGCTGACCGATGAACCTGAGGACATGGAAAACGAGCCTATGGAAAAGCTCTGAGCCGTGCCGGATATGCCCGCCTCCCACGCCTCAACCCCTCCGCAGAAGCCCATATATTCAGCCTGTGCGCATACCGCAAACCCGAACTGCCTTTCCTGAAATTCTCCCGCAGGCGATACCGTGATAACATTGTCAATAGCTCTTTCGGCGGCAGCAAGCAGGCGGTCAATATCGTCATACTCCCTGCCGCAGAAGATGTTATTGTAAAAATCCCTATCGACCGCCATGACGTTACCTCCTTATTCCGCAGCGCTGAGCATTGCCGCCGTAACGGTCACATAGCCCACAGCCACAGCCTTTGAGGACGAGAAATTAACGATCTCGATAACATCACCCTCGGAAGCGGAAATTTCCGTAGTGCCGCTTGTAAGGCTTGTACCGTCGTAAGCCGACGAAGTGGCGTTAAATGTTACCCTTGCTCCGGGATTAAGCTTGTAGGCATAGGTCGTACCCGTATTTCCCGCATTGACGGTAAGAACCGTCGTTCCTGCGGCTGTACCCTTTGCGGCGGAAACAGAGAGCGAACCGGGAGCATAGACCGCCCTTATCGCAGCGCTGCGGAGTACCTTGTGACCGTAGGCAAGTCTGCCCTGAACCGCCGAAGCGCCGATATATTTGCCCGAACCCGACAGGTCCTGGATATGTACGGGAACGAAAAATTCCTTCGCTCTTGTCGCAAATCTGGGGTGTCCTGCGATCATTGCAAGACCTGCGGTGCTGTCATTCCACTCAATGACCTTAAAGCCTGCGATCTTGCCCACAACTCCCTCCTGAACAACAGCGTCGCCCAGAGCTGAAGCCCTGATAAATTCGGGCGATCTGAGGATATACGACATAGTGTCGGGGGTAACGAGCAGATAACGCTTGCCGTCATCGGGAATGTTTGCCTTGCTCATGGCGGTGCGGATATCAACTATAGTGCTGTAAACCGAATCGGCCGCAAGCAGTCCGGCATTCATTGCCGTAGCCCCCGCAAGGAGAACGGTTGCGCCGTCGTTGTCAAGTGCTCTTGCCAGTGCATAGCCCGCGCTGTCAAGGCGGTCTGCAACAAGATTATCGGGAACAAGCTCAGCGTCGTAGCCGTCGATTATCTCGTTGACGCCCTTGTCCTTGTTGATGGGGAAATTTTCGTATGTGGTGCTGCCCGCGCCTGCGGTAATACCGTTTGCTTTGTCGTAGTCGCTGACCTGCACCTCAGTGTCCCTGACGGGTATCTTGACAATACCCGCCTTAGGACTGCCCTCGTAGTCGTTATTGAAAACAACGCCGTCCTTGAGCTTGTTTTCCGCTCTGATCTTTGCCAGAACGAGAGGGGAATATCTTTCCTGTGCTTCATGTGCCATAATTCAAAACTCCTTTCATATTTCCAGTCCGGGATTTTTCTTCAGAAAAGCGGCTTCCACTCCCGAAACGTGGGACTGACCGCCGCTTCCGTTTCCGAAGCTTACTCCCGTGGTAATTTTAGGCTTGTCGGGAACCGTGCCGCAGAACGAGGGATATTTTGCAATGACTGCCTCGATAGCCTTGTCGATGGGAACGTCGTCGCTGACCTTTGCCATGGCAAGTGCGATAACGTCGTCAACAGCCTCGGATTTTACGCCCTTTGAATATGCCGCGACCTTAGCCTCAAGCTGCGCCGCCCTGCTTTCAGCCTCTGCTTTTGCCTTTTCGGCAGCGGATATCTTTTCGTCGGAAAGCTGTTCTGCGGTTTTCTGACTGTCCTGCCATTTTCTGAAAGCCGCCATTTCTTCCTTTGAGGGCATATTCTTTTTCTCTCTGTCAATTCTCTGCTTAACGATATCGTCAAGCTCCTTCTGGGTAAATGTTTTTTCCGTCTGACCCTCCGCAGACGTAGATACGGCAGCCGCATTTCCTGCGTTGCCCTGAGCCAATCTTCGATTGGCGGTGTCCCCGTTAGGGGACACATGATCACCTCCGTTGTTTTCCACCTGTGTGGTTTCGGTTACGGTAGTGCCTTCTGTGATATCCGCCATGATAAATTCCTCCTTTTAAGTCGGGTAGACTGTTTTTCCATGCGGCTTTTTACGCCGTTCAGCACGTTTCGGGCAATAGGCATAAAAAAAGCGCCCTGTTCTCCGATTGCCGGAGGACATAGCGCTTGTTTGCGGTATGAAATTTTTTTAAAATAAAATGCGCTCTGCTTTTGTACAGAACGCATATAGCATATAATAATTAGTTTTTCTTTTTGGATTTGATTTCGTTTTCCATCTGTCTAATAGCAATTTCAAGTTCTTCTTTTGACATTGCTTTGATTTCATCAGGAATAATAACCCGATCATCAATAAGATATTTCTTTTCCGACATTTTAAATCACCTCCGAAACTTCTATTTTAAATGATTCTGATAATCGTTTCAACGCTTTTAATTGTGAATTGTATTCATCATAGCCATCATTGATATAACGCTGTACATATAAGTTATAAATGGACTCACTTACAAACTCTTCGGAAGTATATCTGAATACTTTTCCATCGTGGCAAGCCACGAATCCAACCGAGTAATTATTGGTGAAGCATGAATTTAAATCAGATATGCTTGGCGGCATACTGCTCGGGTGAGTGTGTATTGTTACAGCATTTTTAAAATCTTTTATTGACTTCTTTATATTGTCGGTATACAAAATAGCACGTTTTTCGGTACTGTCCGTTATCGAAAAAACAACTTTTCCTGTATCAGTATTTATCCAATACATATCCTCAAATTCTGTTCCGCTTCTATGCTTCAACGCAGCTTTTGCACAGTCGTATAAGGTTTTATTAACTTCGGGATCATCAGTAAGTTTATCATACTTTCTTCGATATTCACCACTGTCAACATATGTTTTATTTACAAGGGTGTCTTTGTTGCGTCCGTAACGCTGATATTCAAGAGCCACATTCTCACTCCCTGCTTTTATTATACCATTTCCGCCCGATTTGTCAAGCGGTTTCTGAGCCTTTTTCGCCGCCCAAGTGGTTTTAGCACTAACCGACCTGTCAAACCCATAAACCTGAGTGCGGTCATTATGCGTTTTCAGCCCCGTATCCTTGCAGTAATCGGCATACTGTTTTCGCTGATTTTTAAGCCTTGCCGAAGCCTTTGCAAAACCCTCCTTGTCACCCGTCTCATTAAGCATCATGCACTCTCGCTTTGACGCCCTGATCCGCCGTTCGAGATATCGCTGCTGCTGAAACTGCCTGTATCTTGCGGAATTTTCCTCCTCGGGATACGGAAAATACCGCTGAAAGCTGCACCCCGGAACAAATGGATACTGCACATGACCGCAGTTGATGCCGAAAAGCCCCGCAGGCTCACCGTAAGACGTTTCCGAAAGGGGAGTGTAATATATCTTTCCGCCTGCTCCGTCAGTCGTTACGCCCCTTGACCCGTCACGGGAGTATATTTTCCCTTGAAATTTCGCACATAAAGGACGCGCGCCCATGTGGGAGGAAACCTCGATAAGCTTAAAGCCATATTCGTCGCACCGCATATCCTGCGCCGCTCTGGCAGTATTTGCCAGCGTGGAGCGCATATCCATCATAACATAAGCCTCCGGCGACCATTCCCGCCCCGACTTGTCAACAAATGCGGGAATACCCTTATCCGCAAGCCGGTGAATACACCGTCTTGTCGCCTCCTGCAAGGACATATGCCCCGCCACAGCCGCCGCCGAATGCTTTCCCATTGTGTCAAGTGCCGCCTGCCTGTTTTTCTTTGATTCGTGATATGCCGCGTTTACAGCCGCCGCAAAGGACGACCTTGCCTTGTACTGCATGACCGTATTAACAAGATTAAGGTCGCTCTGAGCCTGCGCCTGAAAAGCCTTGTAAGCGTCCATAGCAGACTGCTCCGCAGGAAGATCGGGAACGCCCGCAAGAAACCCCTGCCGCTGTAAATCGGCAACGGCATTATCCACATAGCCGATCTCTGTGAGTGCCGCAATTTCCACAGCCTCCGCAAGTATATCCGACTGAATACCCGTGTATTTTGCAATGAGAGTCGCCGCCTGCTTGTCAAGCTTTCCTGCCCTCGCAAGCTGCCTCATGCGCCATTTGGACGTGTCGGAAAAATCTCCGTCTCGTCCAAGCTGAGCCGCAATAAGTCTGAGGATATCGTCCTCCATGTCGTTTATCACACGGACAAGAGGGGCGGAAAGCTCGTCATACTGTTCCCGTGTCAAATTTTCACCTCCCCGGCTATTGACAAATCATTATTTTATAATTATAATATAATTATGGGAATAATTAAATTTGAATGGGACGAAAAGAAAACATATCTGAAAGGCCGGTGAACACAATGAGAGAAGAATATGATATCAAGGCTCTTAATCCGAGAAAAAACCCATATGCGGCAAAGCTAAAAAAGCAGATAACCATCAACATTGACGTTGATACGGTAGATTATTTCAAGTCGCTTTCCGAAAATTCGGGAATACCCTATCAGACCCTGATAAATCTCTATCTTGCCGACTGTGCCAAAAACAAAAAGCAGCTTCATGTTGCATGGAAATGACAGAAAAGACCTCTTGTGTAAAAGCAGGAGGTTTTTTCACGCCTGCAATGGATCAAAGCGTTCGCCCTCCGAGGATACGATCACGGAATTTTCAGCCTTTATTTTTTCAAGCTCCCGTTTCGCAGTTTCATCATCTCGGAATAGCCGGCAAGAAACTGCTGTTTGCTTTCCGCGTTTGCCTGTGTCCCCATCGAGGACACCGCAACAGTGCCGCCTTTCGGTTCACCGTCAAGGTTCTCCGAGGTTCGGGACGCTTGTTTGTCTGTTTCGATTATTTCCTGCCGCCTGCTTGAACAGTTCGGCTTTATGTGGTATAATTTAACGGAAAGGAGAGAGCTTTTTATGCAAAGAGTTCTTGGATATATGCGCAGAGCGGTTCAGGAATTTGACATGATAGAAAACGGCGACCGTATCGCCGTGGGAGTTTCGGGCGGAAAGGACAGTCTTGTGCTTCTGAAGGGACTTATTGCCCTGCGCAGATTTATCGGGATAGATTTTGAGCTTGCCGCCATAACCATAGACCCCCGCTTCGGCGGCGAGGACGGGGTATATACCGCCGCAGAGGAGATATGCGCCGCAGAGAATATCCCCTACATTATCGTTCCCACCGATATCGGTGAGATCGTTTTCGATATCAGAAAGGAGCCGAACCCGTGCAGCCTTTGCGCAAAGCTCAGAAGAGGAGCGCTGCACACCGCTGCAAAGGAGGCAGGGTGCAATAAGCTTGCGCTTGGTCATCATCTTGACGATGCCGTTGAAACCTTTATGATGAACCTGCTTAACGAGGGGCGGATAGGCTGCTTTTCTCCCGTTACGCACCTTACACGCTGCGGACTGGTGCAGATACGCCCTATGGCAATGACGCCCGAAAAGGAGATAATACGCGCAGCAAACAGGCTGGGACTTAACATATCAAAATCGCGCTGTCCTGCGGACGGACATACCTCCCGCCAGAAAACAAAGGAGCTTATCGCTTCCCTTGAGCGAAGCAGCAAAGGCACGGCGGAAAGGATATACGGAGCAATGCGCAGGGCAAACATAGACGGCTGGGCAGGAAAAACATATGAAAATTATGAAAATAAGATAAAGGACAGGGACTGAGAATATGACCGGAGAAAAAACCTATATCTGTACTCCGTCACAGATGAAGATAGCAGAAGCAAACGCCGTAAAAAGAGGTGGAACCTATATAGGTCTTATGGAAAATGCGGGAGCGGCTGCCGCAGAGGAGATAATCCGTCGGATAAACGTCCCCCGTACCGCGCTTATTATCTGCGGAAAGGGAAATAACGGCGGGGACGGCTTTGTTATCGCAAGATTGCTTGCGGACAAGGGTACGGCAGTTTTTGTGACCCTTCCCTGCGGGAAGCCCTCAGGCGGCATTGCAGCAGAGGAATACGGCAGGATAGAAGGCTATGGCGGAATAAGCATAATAAGCGCGGACGATACCTGTATTTCCGACGAATACGACCTTACCGCAGACGCTGTTTTCGGAACGGGCTGCCGCGGAGAGCTGCCCGAAAATGTACGTGAGCTTTTCAGACGCCTCAGGAAAACGGGACTTGTGCTTGCAGTCGATATCCCGTCGGGTGCGGACAGCGTTACGGGAAGGATTTCAGAGGGAACGCTCCGCTGCGGACTGACGGTAACATTCGGTGCGTTAAAAACAGGCATGACCCTTTCTCCGGCAAGGGAATACTGCGGGGAAACAGTGGTTAAAAGCATAGGAATAACCCCCGAATGCTTTGAGCATACAGACTATGCCGCATACCTTATGACAAGCTCCATTGCAGAAAAGCAGATACCCGAAAGGGGACAGCTCTGTCATAAGGGCACCTTCGGGAAGGCTCTCATTGCCGCAGGCTCACGCAATATGAGCGGCGCTGCGGCTCTTAACGTCCTCGGCGTACTGAGGAGCGGCGCGGGACTTGTGAAGCTTGCCTCGATCCCTTGTGTTGCTGACCGTGTGGGCTCGGGAATATACGAGGTCACCTTTGAGGAGCTTGAGGAAAAGGACGGGCATATCAGCAAAGACAGCATTCATAAGCTGCTTTGCGCCGCACAGGACAGCAGCGTATTTGCCATAGGAAGCGGTCTTACCTGCTGCGATGATACAAAAGCCATAGTCAGAGCGGCTGTAAATTTCTGCGGTGAAAAAAATATTCCTCTCATCATTGACGCAGATGGTCTAAACTGCATTGCAGGCAGCATAGATATTATCAGAAATGCAAAATGCAGGGCTGTGCTGACTCCCCACCCCGGAGAGCTTGCAAGGCTGCTGGAACTTACCCTTTCAGAGGTCACGGCAGACAGGCTGTCGGCGGCGGCAAGGCTTGCAAGGGAAACGGGAGCGGTCGTCATTGCCAAGGGCGTACCCACCTATATTATTTCTCCCGATAAGCGGGTCTGCGCCTCCTATACGGGAAACGGCGGACTTTCGAGGGGCGGCAGCGGCGACGTTCTCACGGGAGTAGTTACGGGAATATGCGCTATGAACAAAGGAGAGCGGATTTTTGAATGTGCCTGCTCTGCGGCGTATATTTTCGGACTTGCCGCTGATATTGCCGCCGAAAAGCTTTCAAAAAGCGGAATGCTTCCGTCCGACGCTGCGGCACAGCTTCCTTTTGCGTTTAAAAAGATCCGGTCTGAAAAAGAAGAAAGCTGACGCAAAAAGCATTGCTCCTTTTTCGGCCGATCAATCCGACCGTGAAAGGAAATGGGTATATGAAAAAAATAATTACGGCGATTACGGCGGCTGCGGTCTGCCTGTCTGCGGCAGGCTGCAGCGGAGGACTTACTGGTGCGCCGCCCGACCCGAAAATTACGGGAAGCTTTGGCGCAGGCTGCACCGTGACCGCTTTTATTATCCCTCCCGGAGGAGATGCCGATGATGAAGCAGAATTTACCTTTTCCGGACAAACCAGGCGGCTTGGGGGCGGATTCTGGGAAATGACCGTGGATTCTCCCGAAACGGTTGAGGGGCTTGAGATATCTCTTTCGGGAGATACGCTTTCTTCACGCATGAACGACCTCACCTTTGATATCGGGGCGTCACAGATGCCCGATGCATCTCCTGTTAAAGCTCTTTTTTCGGAGCTTGACGAGGCTGCGGCAAGGCTTGATGCTCAAAGCGTCCTTTCCCCCGGAGAGGAGGGCGGCTGGGTATATTCGGGCAGCAACTGTTCCATTGTCTTTGACGGAAACGGATATCCCGTTTCAATGGCGGTGACAGAACCGAAAATGACAGTTCAGTTTACAAGCTTTACCGTCAGCAGCGAAAGCACAGACAGCGTTGTTTCCGAAACAACAGCCTCCGAAACCTCCGTTTCCGAAACAATGTCTGTTCCGGAGACAACGCCTGTCCGGACACGGACTTTGGAAACAAGCATTACGGAAACGTCTGCGGCTGCGGAAACTGTCTTAATTACATCTGCCGCCGAAACAACGCAGGTTCCGGAAAGCACGGTATCCGAAAGCATTACCGTATCATCGGCTGAGGAAACAAGCTTGACCGGAGTCACCGGGCAGATATCCTCTGTTTCCGGATCGGCATCGTCCGTAACATCATAATACCGAAAACGGGACCGCACTTTTTCTGCGATCCCGTTTTATATAGGCAAAATTCTGATTTTTCACATCTTAAAAAGTTGTGCATTTTGTGCAAAATTTCCCTTGAAATTATTTTGAAAATAATATATAATTAACATATAAGCTGAATTTAAAGGTTTCCCATAAACTTTTTCAGAAAGGTCGTATTTGCAATGAAAAGAATAATGAGCGCTTGTCTTGAGCAGACAAACCGTTTTGAATCCGAGGAAGAATTTGCCGCATTTACCTCCTCTATGAACCGCAGACAGATCGCATACAAGATCGTTTTCAAGGAAGCTCAGCCCGACGGCTCTGTTATTGCTGGAGTAAAGCGTCAGTATAACCATTACAGTACGGGCAGCTATCTTGACTGATGAACGGATATATGCCTGCCGCAGGGGAAACGGCTGATAATACTAAAAAAATTCCCCTCGAAACGGAAAAGTGGATGGAACGGTTGAGCAGCCTGCCCAAGGATACCCAGCAGAAAATATCAAAAAAATATTACGGCGGTTCAATGCCGTGGAAAACGGAGGTAAAAAAATGAGCACAGGCATAAACATAGGCGACTGCGTTGTATACGGCGGCAGCGAGATATGCCGTATAGCCGAAAGAGTCAACAGGTGCTTTGACGGAGTAAACGAGATAAGCTATTTAAGGCTTGTGCCTCAGGAATCGGACTCCGCTTCATATTATGTTCCCGAAAACCGTGCTGGAGAAAGAATACGTCCTCTGCTCAGCCGTGACGAGATAATGGCTGTGATAGATGAAATGCCCTCAGCCTGCGTAAGATGGAGCGAGGACAAGGGCGAAAGAAAGCAGATATTCGGAGAAGCTCTTAAAAGCGATGACTATAAACAGATACTTGGCATTATGAAAGGACTTTATGACGAAAGAAGGAAGCGAAGCATCTGCGGAAAGCAGCTCATCTCCTCGGATGAAAAGGCACTTGCGGCAGCGGAAAGCCTTATGCACAAGGAGTTTGCCGCAGTTCTCGGCATACCTGAAAGCAGCGTTTCGGATTTTATCGAAAAAAGGCTTGAGCTGTTAAAAGGGTCGGCATAAAGGTTTTTCCGTCGGCAGAATGACCCCGAAAAATTGAGAAAATAACTATGCAAAGCGGCTGAGATTTCTCTCAGCCGCTATAATTTTTGCTGCTCTTCAGCGCAATCTTTATTCGGTATTGCCTTAAATCTCGCCTAACGGCTTGGTTCGCAGATCGCGCACCGGATTAAATCAGTGTTTCCATAGCAATCCTACAAAACATTGCCAGAATCCTTCGGATAAAGATTTCCGATGCTGCGTCAAGCTCCCTTGATTTGCGGCAGAACAATTTTATCCCGAAATTTTTATGGCTGTTTTTAAGGCAATACCGAATAAAGAACGACCTGCGTCTTTGTTCGGTATTGCCTTAATAGGATTGCTATAAGTTATTTTTTTGCGGCTCCGAAAAATATTTTTCGAAGCCATTGCAGGTTTACGATAAATCGTGGTAAAGCTTTATCACGGGATCGTCGGAGGAACGTGCGCCGTCAGGACTGCCCATATCAAAGTAAAGTCCGTCAAGCTTGTCTGCGTCCGCAACAAAGGCAAGCCTGATCCTTGTACTTTCGCCCGCCGGAAGATAAACGCTGTTTTTATCCCGTTTTCCCGAATCGGCATAATAGCTGAACTGCAGATCGTCCGAATCCAGGTCGTCGGCTATGGTGTATTCATAATAGCAGTCATCCTCGGCAGGTTCTGAGGGACTGACAGATTTGTTTCCCTCAATAAGGAACATTTTTGGGTTTATAAGCAGATTTATTTCGTGATCCGATTTGTTTTTGCCCGTAAGCTCCATTACGATCACCATTCGGGTCACGCTTTCACGGCTTATTTCGCTGTCGAGAGTGTTTATGCCGTCACCTCGGCGAATAAGTATACGCTCTCCCGTAATTTTGCCGTTTTCGTCAAGATAGCTGCTGTAGTCTGCGGGAAGACCGATACAGTCAGTGTCAATGCCCTCAAAATTATCCTGCACTCTAAGGCTGTCAACGGTAAGCTGAGTATCTTCCGTGCCGAAGGTATCTCCCACGGAGCAGAGGTTAAGTCCGGGCAGCTCCGCATTGTCATAGTTCGCATAATTTGTTTTTGAATGAATTTCGGGCTGATGCCATATTTCTGCGGTTTCCGTATCGGAGGGGGTAAGGGAAAGACCGTCTGCGATCTTCCGTATCTCGTTGTTTTCAAAGCCATTTATATATAAAAGCGCCGCATAGGGTGTATCGGGGAAGAACACCCATAGCTGATCATATCCTTTGTCCCTTTCAATGATATATGCTTCTCCGCCTCCTGCGGCGGTAAAGCTTTCCTGTGCGACAGAAAAGCTTACTGAGGGGCGAAAGCTTTCGGGATCGTTTATTTTTATAAACTGAGGAGTTATTCCCTTTTCGCTGTAAGGGTCGGCGGCTTCCCTGTATTTTCCCGCAAAGGGTCCGTCCTCGTTATAGGTCATGCCCTCGGGGACATAGCCGATGTCAAGGGACATTACAGGGATTTCCCCCAATGACTCGTTTGTTTCGGCAGCGTGCAGCTCAACCTCGTATTCTGCCGCTTTTTCAAGATAGGAGCGGTATATTCTGTCTGCTGCCACGGCTGCGGCGGGTATGAGCAGGGCTGCCGCTATGACGGCGGTCATCGCTGCGGATATTTTCAATCTCTGCCGCTTTCTTTCCGCAGACGCTATCAGAGCCGCTCTTTTTTTCTTATAGCTCTCGCTGAACTTGGGATCGGGGGCGGTATCGGAAAAAGCGAAGCTTTCGATTTTTTCCCATTCTTTTTTTGTAAAGACCGGTTTGTTCATATTATCATTTTCCCCTTTCTTTCAGATTTTCGCAAAGGCTTTTTCTTGCCCGTTCAAATCGCTTTCGGGCGGCTGATTCGGTTATGGACATTTTTGAGGCTATTTCCTTATAAGTCACACCCTCTCCCCTCATACGGACTATTTCTCCGTCTGTGGGACTGAGAAGCGCAAGAGCGCTGTCAAGACTGTCCCTTTCCTCGGCGGAATAAATTTCTTCAAGGCTGTCAGGACTGTCCGGTATGCCGTCCTCAAGCTCCGTATATGCTTCACGGAGGTTTTTTCTGTATCGGCTTACAGCGGTGTTCCTTATGGTTTTGATTATATACTGCCTTGTTCGGGGGTTTTCGGGTTCGCCCAGCTTATCAAGCGCTGAGATAAGCCTGCAAAATGAATCTGCAACAGCGTCCTCCGCCTGATGATGATCCCTTAGCACTGCAAGGGCAATATAATACATGGGTTTTTCGTACAGCCTGAACAGCTTTTCGGCTTTTTCTTTCCTGTCCGGCATTTTTTGATTACCTCCTTGTTCGGTATCATACTAATCTTCGTTCAAATGAAGATTAGTATCAGAACGTTCTGTAAATAATAACGCTGCGGGGGTCTGATTTGTGACATATTATACTAATCTTCGTTTGAACGAAGGAAAAGATTTGCAAAAAGGCTGTGCCGATTTCAAGGAAAAGAACCGCAGGCAGGCTTGCTGCCTGGCAAGGTTCTTTGACGAAGAAAGCGGTGCAGTATTTTTGCAAAGATTTCCTGAGTTTAAATGAAGATTAGTATTAGACAAAAGAAAAAAAGGGGCTGTTGCAGCAGAAATTTTTGCTGTAACAGTTCCTTGATTTGTATACAAAAGTATATATCGCCGATTGATTTTGCTTTGTACCGTTAAAGAGTAACCAAAGGGGGAAACCAAGCGGGGGAGGGGCGAGAAAAGCAAGGGCAAAAAACG
>CAZDJG010000028.1:0-16186 GCA_964505695.1 uncultured Ruminococcus sp. | reverse complement strand
TTCCGCCGAGAAGATTGCGCATGGTCATATCGCCCTCTTTAAACATATAGACCCATTTTTTTGCCATTGGATTTTACCTCCATATAAAATGATATTTTCACAGCCGCAGCTATATAAAGGGTGCGCATTCTGCCTCACTGTGAACATACATTTATTATAACAGAAATATATGTATTTTTCTACTGTACAATAGCAGAAAAATATTATCCCAAACTTTGGCTATTTTGCCCAAAAGATTGTGAAAAACCGTAATATGGGTGCAATCGGTGTAAAATATGCTTGAAAAATTCAAAGACCTGTGGCATAATATAAAGTAGCGAATATGATGATAAAAAGCATATATGTTATACAGTTTGTATAATTATTGAGTTTAGTTACGAATTGTTGTTTTGAAATATACAATTTGCAAAAATATAGCGTATTTTTACAATTTGTATTGTGGGGTGGCGTGATGAAGAAGTATATATTCGGTGAAGAGGAAAAAGGCTATATCGAGGCATATCTTGGCGATAGGGACGGAAGCGCTCTTATCCGCATGAATGAGGGAAATATTCCAAAATTCAGCCTGTCCGCCTTTCTGTTTACCTTTATTGCTTTTTCCCGAAAGAAAATGCGGAGGGAAGCCTGCGTCTGCTTTGCGCTCATGCTTATTGTTCCGCTTGCCGCCGGTATCTTTGCAGGAACTGCGGCAATGCTCGGAGAGGGCATGGAGATCACTCCCGGGGCTGTTTATTCCGAGCTTCGCAGAATACCCGTGACCGCAGAACACGCTGCTTGCAGATGCAGCGGAATTGACACGGTGCTGCTTTCAAGGTACGTTCCGCAGTATCTTCTGATGCTTGACCCTTTAATCAACACCGCGGATTATGATTTTACCGTCAACTCCGTTCCTGCCTTTTATTTCGGGCTTTTCCGCATGATCGCCGTGTTTGCGGTAAGCGCAGTTTGCGGAGTTTTCTTTTACCGTCTTTATTTCAGGCATATCCGCCGCAAGCATAATTTTGTGGTCAGCCGTCACTGTACTGCCGTTATTTTATGATGCTGTTTGCATTATATACAGGGAACCTCTATAAACCTCCTTCACGGCAAATCCTCTATTGGTTCGGTCATCTGCTTCGTTATCAGACCTTGTAAGACAGCAAGTATTACTGCGGTCTGATGCCTTGCATCTGACCGAACCAATGGACGAGGCTTTGCTCGTGTCCCGGTTTATAGAGAACCCCTACAATTACTGAGTATACAAATAATTATATACAGGAGATATTATACTATGAGTAATAAAGCTAAGACCTGCGCCGTTATTCTTGCCGGAGGACAGGGCAAAAGAATGAAATCCGATCTGCCTAAGCCTATGTTCGAGGTACTGGGACTTCCCATGCTTGACTGGACCATAAGAGCCTGCGAAGAATCGGGCATTTCCGATATCTGCGTAGTCACGGGCTTTAACAGCGGGGTCATTGAAAAGCACCTTGACGGGAAATATCACACTGTTTACCAGCCTCAGAGAATGGGTACGGGCCATGCGGTAATGATGGCTGTTGACTGGCTCAAAGAACGTCTGGAGAGCAATGTTCTTATCCTGAACGGCGACGCTCCTTTTATCGACAGGGACACCATTTTCGGTGCGCTTTCCCTGCACCGGGAAAAAAACAATGCTGTCACAATGATCACCGCAGAGCTTGAAAACCCATACGGCTACGGCAGGATACTCCGCCGTGACAGCGGCGTTTACGGCATTGTGGAGGAAAAGGACGCGACCGCCGAGCAGAGATCGATAAGGGAGATAAATTCGGGCGCATACTGGTTTGATACTGAAAAGCTGATAAGCGCATTGGGAGATATAAAGCCTAACAATTCACAGGGAGAATATTATCTTACAGACTCGGTTTATATACTGATAAGCGGCGGTTTTCGTGCAGATGCCTATATTTCTTCAAATCCGAGCGTTGTTTTAGGTGCAAATGACAGAAAAGGTCTTTTGTTATTGAATAATACGGCAAGATTTGCTATAATAAATAAATTGATGGACGAAGGCATTGAATTTACCTGCACCGACGGTGTAACTGTCGGCAGAGACGTTAAAATCGGCGCAGGCACTGTGATAATGCAGGGAGTTATCATCAGGGGCAGCACCGTTATCGGCGAAAACTGCAAAATAGGTCCCAACTGCATCATTGAAAACTGCACCGTGGGAAGCGGAACTGTGCTAAATTCCGTTCAGGCGTTTGACAGCGAGATCGAGGATAATGTAAAGATAGGTCCCTTTGTGCAGATACGTCCCGGCAGCAGGATATGCGCAGGGGTCAAGATAGGCGATTTCGTGGAGATCAAGAACTCTGTTATCGGCGAAAGCACCTCTGTGTCACACCTTACCTATGTTGGAGATTCCGACGTAGGAAAAGGCGTAAACTTCGGCTGCGGCGTAGCTACCGCAAATTATGACGGAGAAAACAAATTCCGCACCGTTATCGGGGACGACGCCTTTATCGGCTGCAATACAAATCTTGTGGCACCCGTAAAGATCGGAAATGCCGCATATACCGGCGCAGGCTCTACAATTACGGGAGATGTTCCCGACGGCGCTCTTGCCGTTGAAAGAGGCACTGCCGTAATAAAGGAAGGATACGGAAAAAGAAAGCTTAAAGACAGGATCGAGAAAAACCGCAGATCCTGATGACCCCGTCCCATTTTTGGAAATTTTTAAATAGAAAAGGAGAAGAAAAATGAATCTTCACGGTAAGGATATCAAAATCTTCACTGCAAACTCTAACCCTCAGGTAGCTGCCGATATTGCAAAGGCGCTGGGACTCCCTCTCGGTCAGTCGGAGGTAGTCACCTTTTCCGACGGAGAGGTAAGCGTTTCCATCAAGGAGAGCGTGAGAGGCTCTGACGTATTCGTTGTACAGTCTACAAGCACTCCCGTAAACGACCATATGATGGAGCTTCTCATTATGATAGACGCTTTCAAGAGAGCCTCAGCAGGACGCATTACCGCAGTTATACCCTATATGGGTTATGCGCGTCAGGACAGAAAAGCCAAAGCGAGAGATCCCATCTCCGCAAAGCTGGTTGCCGACCTGCTCACCGTTGCGGGCGCAGACCGTATCCTTACCATGGATCTTCACTGCGCACAGATACAGGGATTTTTCAATATTCCCGTGGATCATCTGCTGGGCGTGCCTATTCTCGTTCCCTACTTTGCGGAAAAGTTCAGGGGCAATAAGGATAATGCCATAGTGGTGTCCCCCGACCTCGGCTCCGTAACAAGAGCAAGGAATTTTGCCGCCAAGTTTGACGCTCCCCTCGCCATTGTGGATAAAAGACGCCAGAAGGCAAACGTATGCGAGGTAATGAACATCATCGGCGACGTAAAGGATAAGGACGTTATCATCGTTGACGATATGATAGACACCGCAGGAACCCTCTGCAATGCCGCAAAGGCTATTATGGAAAAGGGCGGCGCAAGATCCGTTACCGCCTGCGCAACCCACGGCGTTCTTTCCGGACCTGCTATCGAGAGGATAGAGCAGAGCGTTCTCAAGGAGGTCGTTATCCTTGACACCATCGCTCTTCCCGAGGAAAAGAAGATCGATAAGATAACCGTTCTTCCCGTTGCTCCCGTATTTGCACAGGCAATCGAGAGAATTTATGCGGACAGACCCATTTCTCCTCTTTTCAATAATTGATATGGTGCTGAAGGTACTGAATAAGAATATTTTACATAGGGCGGCATTGACCTTTGATGCCGCCCTTTTAGGAGTATGCAATGAGCATTTTTGATATTTTCGATCGGATAAACAAAAGCAAGCCCCCCGAACCGCAGGGAGCAGTTGAATTTATTATCGCAGGACTGGGAACCCCGGCGCGCAGTATGAAAATACCCGTCATAACGCAGGCTTTATGGCGGTGGATACCCTTGCCGCAAAATATAATTTTGAGATAAAAAGGCTTAAATTCAAATCCCTTACCGCAGATGTCCTTATAGCCGGAAAGCGCTGCCTTGTGATGAAGCCTTCGACATTTATGAACAACAGCGGCGAAGCAATAACCGAGGCAATGAATTTCTACAAGATCCCCGTCGAAAATGTGATAATATGTTATGATGATATAAGCCTTGAGCCGGGAAATATCAGGATACGAAAAAAGGGCAGCGACGGCGGTCACAACGGCATTAAATCCATCATATATCTTACAGGCTCGCAGGATTTTCCGAGAGTAAAGATAGGAGTGGGGGCAAAGCCCTCAAAGGATTACGACCTTGCGGCATGGGTGCTGGGAAATCTGCCGAAGGACGATATCCCGAAAATGCGCGAGGCGGCTGATCATGCCTGCGAGGCTCTGGAGCTTATCGTAAAGGGCGAAACGGACAAAGCAATGAACAGTTTTAACCAGAGGCAGTAAAATGGAAAATAACGGATCACTTTTTTCAAAAATGCAGAGCGTCCTCATGGGCAGCTCAGATTTAACGGATATCTGCGATACGCTGAAAAGAGGGTATTATCCTCTTGCGGTATCGGGACTTTCCTCTGTACACAAGTCCCAGCTTGCAATGCTCGTGAGAGTTTTGGTATGCCCGGATGCTCCAGTGCTTATTATTTCCGACGACGAGGCGGGAGCAAAGCGTATCTGCGACGATATAAACGAAATGCTCGGCGAAACGTCTGCCTATGTTTATCCCGCAAAGGATATTACTCTTGCAAGAGTGGAGAGCGTTTCAAGGGAATACGAATATCAGCGGCTGTGTGTGCTTTCAAGGATAGCGGACAATAGCTGTAAATTCATATGCGCAAGCGCAGAGGCTGTCATGCAGAGAACCGTTCCGCCTGAAGTGCTGAAAAATCGGACGGTAAGGCTTTCAAAGGATAAGCCCGTGGAGCTTGCAGCACTCACGGCAGGTCTTACCGCCGCAGGCTATACCCGCTGCGATAAGGTGGAAAGTCCCTCGCAGTTTTCCGTAAGGGGTTCTATTGCGGATATTTTTCCCGTTCAGGAAAAGCTTCCTGTGAGAATGGAGCTTTGGGACGATGAGATAGACACCTTTTCCTATTTTGACCCCGAAACCCAGCGGAGGACAGAACCTGTGGAGGCTCTTACCATACCGCCTGCCTGCGAGGTGCTTTTCGGCAGTCCTCAGGAACTTGCCGAAAGGATAAGCAGACTTTCGGCGTCGGTAAGGGGAAAACGCACGGAGCTTATCCGTCAAAATCTTGCAAAGGACAGCGACGCTGCTTTAAACGGCATTTCCCTTGCAAATTCGGATAAATATCTTCCCCTTGCATACGAAAAGCCCGCTCTTATATTTGATCATCTTCCCAAGGAATGCGTTGTGCTTTTCAGCGAATATCACGCCTGCTGCGAAAAGGCTAAGGCAGTCATATCCCAGTTCAACGAGGACGTTAAGCTGCTTCTTGAGGAGGGAGAGCTTTGCAGGGGTCTTGACGGATATATCGAGGAATTCGGAAAAATATCCGGGGAGGCGGTAAAGCGCCCCTGCATACTTATGGATACCTTTTTGCGTACAAATGATATCCGCTGCAAAAAGCTGTGGACGCTTACCGCATATCAGACCGCTCCGTGGGGCGGCGAGATACGGCAGCTCATCGAGGATCTTCGGTCGCTTATAAACAGGAATTATTCCGTAACGGTCCTTGCGGGGTCGGAAAAGACACTTCCTATTATTGCGGAGGATCTGCGCAGCGAGGGCATTCCCTGCGATATCATGACAAGGGACGCTGTCCTTTCAAAGGGCAGAGTGCTTATCACCTCAGGCTGCCTGTCATCGGGATATGATTATCCCGGACTGAAAACCGCCCTTATCACTCAGGCAAAGGCGATGAGTTCAAAGCGCAGGCTGAGAAAGAAGAAAAAGGGCGAGGAAATAAAATCCCTTGCGGATATTGCACCCGGCGACCTTGTGGTACACGCCCTCCACGGAATAGGCAGGTTTGAGGGAATACGCAAGCTGGAGCTTGAGGGTATTACAAAGGATTATATCACCATAAAGTATGCGGGAACAGACGTTCTGTATGTACCCGTCACTCAGATGGATCTTATTTCAAGATATATAGGTCCGAGGGACGATACGGGGGTGAAGCTCAACAAGCTTTCCTCCAACGAATGGCAGAAGACCCGCTCACGGGTAAAGAAAGCCGTAAAGGACATGGCTGACGAGCTTATCGCTCTTTACGCAAAGCGCAGCCAGACCAAGGGCTTTGCGTTTTCGGAGGACAACGACTGGCAGAGCGATTTTGAGGCTCGCTTTGACTATACGGAAACAGACGACCAGCTCAGATGCACAGAGGAAATAAAGCAGGATATGATGAAGCCCGTTCCCATGGACAGACTTCTCTGCGGAGATGTGGGCTTCGGAAAGACCGAGGTGGCGTTCAGAGCTGCATTCAAATGTATGCTTGACGGAAAGCAGTGCGCGGTGCTTGTTCCTACGACCGTTCTTGCATGGCAGCACTATCAGAGCGCGCTGAAAAGATTTGAGCATTTCCCCTTTAAAATAGAGCTTCTGTCAAGATTTCGCACAAAAAAGCAGCAGGAAGAGATATTAAGGCAGCTTGCGGCAGGCACTGTGGATATGATAATAGGCACTCACCGCATTGTTCAGAAGGACGTAAAATTCAAGGATCTGGGACTTGCGGTAATCGACGAGGAGCAGCGCTTCGGCGTGGCGCATAAGGAAAGATTCAAGGAAATGTTTGCTGGGATAGACGTGCTTACATTGTCTGCGACCCCCATTCCCCGAACCCTTAATATGGCAATGAGCGGAATACGGGATATGAGCGTTATCGAGGAGCCTCCCGTTGACAGATACCCTGTGCAGACTTATGTTATCGAATACAATATGGGAGTCATAGTTCAGGCGATAACAAAGGAGCTGCGCAGAGGAGGACAGGTATATTATATCCACAACCGCGTGGAAACCATTGATCTGTGTGCGGCAAAGCTTGCCGAGCTTATACCCGATGCAAGGATCGCCGTGGCTCACGGACAGATCCCCGAAGAAAAACTTTCGGATATATGGACAGGACTTGTGGAGCATGAAACGGATATCCTTGTCTGCACGACCATTATCGAAACGGGAGTGGACGTACCCAACGTAAACACGCTTATTATCGAGGACGCCGATCATCTGGGGCTTTCTCAGCTCTATCAGCTCAGAGGACGGGTAGGACGTTCCAACAGACGAGCCTTTGCCTATTTTACGTTCAGGCGGGGCAAGGTGCTTACGGAGATCGCAGCAAAAAGACTTGACGCAATAAGAGAATTTACCCAGTTCGGCAGCGGTTTCCGTGTTGCTATGCGCGACCTTGAGATAAGAGGTGCAGGTTCTATCCTCGGCGGCAGGCAGCACGGACATATGGAGGCAGTGGGATATGATATGTATCTTCAGCTTCTGAACGAGGCTATTGCCGAGGAAACGGGGCAGACACCTCCGAGAACCCCCGAGGAATGTCTTATCGACCTGAGGATAGAGGCGCATATTCCCGACAATTATATAGAAAGCCTTTCGGGCAGGCTTGACGCTTACCGCAAGATCGCCGCCGTTTCCTCAAAGGAGGAAAGCGCAGACCTTATTGACGAGCTTATCGACCGCTACGGCGACCCTCCGAAGGCTATCATGGGTCTGATAACCGTTGCTCTCACCAGAAATATGGCAGGCAGAGCGGGCATTACCGAGATAACTCAGCAAAAGAACGCATTGATTATTTACGTAAAAACCGCTTCGATAGAACAGATACAGGCGCTTGTGGGCAGATTCGGCGGAAGGATCTCCGTGAACGGATCCGACGAAAAGCCGTTTATAGCGGTAAAGCTCACCTCAAACGACAAGCCTGTTGAAATAATGCGTGAGGCAGTTGAAATATTTTTTGAGGCACGGACTGCTCAGTAAAGCAGCTTATCCGCATAAGGGGAGGCGGTTTGCCTTTTTCTGCCTTTTATGACAATAATCTAACACAATGTATATTAAAATGTCATAAATATGCTGTATAATAAAAATGTATATATTTTTATGGAGGTATTCATATGGCAGACAATGAAAAAAAGAGCCTGATAGCGGAATTTAAGGAATTTATCTCTAAGGGCAATGTTATGAATCTGGCAGTGGGCGTCATTATCGGAGCCGCTTTCCAGAATATCGTTTCATCGCTTACAAACAGCTTTATCAATCCTCTTATTGCGCTTATTACCGGCGGCTGCGAAAGGGACGAGGCGGGAAACCTTGTACTTGTCGGCGGACAGTTTACCGTAAACGGCGTAGCCTTTGATTACGGCTCGTTTATTTCCGCTGTGCTCAATTTCTTTATTATGGCTGTTATTCTTTTTGCTATCGTAAAGGCGGTCAACAAGGTAATGGAAGTGGGCAGGAAAAAGGAAGAGGTGCCTGAACCATCCGCCGCCCCCGAACCTCCCTCTGCTCCCGAACCGTCCGCAGAGGAGCTGCTGCTTACCGAGATAAGAGATCTGCTGAAGCAGCAGAACAGCAGCGGACAGCCGCAGTGAGTCAAAGTGATTTTGCACAAAAAACACTTTCGGTACCGCCGTATATTTTTTATCCGGCTTTGCAAATAGCTATTGAAATTATCGGGAAAAAGTAGTAAAATAATAAAAATACATATGGAACCTCTATAAACCTCCTTCACGGCAAATTCTCTATTGGTTCGTTCATCTGCTTCGTTATCAGACCTTGTAAGACAGCAAGTATTACTGCGGTCTGATGCCTTGCATCTGACCGAACCAATGGACGAGGCTTTGCTCGTGTCCCGGTTTATAGAGAACCCCATATTTGAATGTAAAATTTTAAGAATCGGAGGATGATTTAGGAATGCTGGATACGGATATGTCAAGCAAGTTCGGAAAAGAAGGGCTCACCTTTGATGATGTTCTTCTTATTCCCGCAAAGTCGGACGTGACACCCAATATGATCAATCTGAAAACAAGACTTGCTAAGGATATTTATCTCAATACGCCCATTGTGACTTCTGCTATGGATACGGTAACAGAAGCCAAGATGGCGATTGCTATTGCAAGAGAAGGCGGCATCGGTATCATCCACAAGAATATGTCAATTGAAAAGCAGAGCGAAGAGGTGGATAAGGTAAAGCGCTCGGAAAACGGCGTGATCGTAAATCCATTTTCTCTTACGGCGGACAAGCTTGTTTCCGAGGCGGACAAGCTCATGGGCAAGTACAGGATATCGGGAGTTCCCATTGTTGACGGCAGGGGAAAGCTTGTTGGTATCCTTACAAACAGGGATCTGCGCTTTTTAAGGAATTTTGACATTCCCATTTCCGAGGTCATGACCAGGGAGCATCTTATTACCGCTCCTGTGGGGACCGATCTTGAGGCGGCTCAGAAGATACTTATGAACCATAAGATCGAAAAGCTCCCCATCGTTGATGATGACGGCACTCTCAAGGGTCTTATCACCATCAAGGATATAGAAAAGGCTGTACAGTACCCCAATTCCGCAAGGGACAAGAGCGGAAGGCTTCTCTGCGGTGCGGCTCTCGGAATAACGGCAGACGTTCTCGACAGAGCAAAGGCGCTTCTTGACGCTCAGGCAGACGTGCTTGTTCTTGACTCCGCTCACGGTCACTCAAAGAATATCATGACCTGCATCGACAAGATAAAGAACGCTTATCCGAACGCGGTGATCATTGCGGGAAACGTTGCTACCGCCGAGGCTACGGAGGATCTTATCAAGGCAGGCGTTGACTGCGTAAAGGTCGGCATAGGTCCCGGTTCTATCTGCACTACCCGTATCGTTGCGGGTATCGGAGTTCCCCAGATCACGGCAGTTTACGATTCAGCCTGCATTGCCGCAAAATATGATATCCCCATTATCGCAGACGGCGGTATCAAGTATTCCGGAGATATCGTAAAGGCTCTTGCGGCAGGCGCAAATGCGGTAATGCTCGGTTCTCTCCTTGCAGGCTGCGACGAGGCTCCCGGCGAAACGGAAATATATCAGGGCAGAAGCTTTAAGGTGTATAGAGGAATGGGTTCTCTCGGTGCAATGGCGTGCGGCTCTAAGGACAGATATTTTCAGGAGGGCGCAAAAAAGCTTGTCCCCGAAGGAGTTGAGGGACGTGTTCCATACAAGGGACTTGTTTCGGACACGGTATTCCAGCTTGTGGGCGGTATCCGTTCGGGTATGGGATACTGCGGCTGTCCCGACATTCCGGCTCTCCACGAAAAGGCAAAGTTTGTGCGCATTACGGGAGCGGGTCTTAAAGAATCCCACCCACACGATATTTACATTACAAAGGAAGCTCCGAACTATTCGGTGCATGACTGATGGGAACCTCTATAAACCTCCTTCACGGCAAATCCTCTATTGGTTCGTTCATCTGCTTCGTTATCAGACCTTGTAAGACAGCAAGTATTACTGCGGTCTGATGCCTTGCATCTGACCGAACCAATGGACGAGGCTTTGCTCGTGTCCCGGTTTATAGAGAACCCCTGATATTTTTCGCCTGTGTCATTGATACAGGCGGATTTTTTTTCTTTTCCGTTCCGACATAAATCGACAAACATCGGGCAATGCGGTATAATAATACTGATCCTCGTTCAAACGAAGACCGGTATAAAGCATTACTTTAAGTGTTAGGAGATTTTGTTATGGAAAATTTACACGAATACGTTCCCGATTTTATAAATTACTGCAAATTCAGAAAAACTCTGAGCAGCAAAACGGTCAAGGCATACTCCACGGACCTTGAACAGTTCTTCAAGCGCATACAATGCTTTGACAAGCCCTCCATATGCGATTACATAGCTTATCTGCACAGTGAGTACAAGCCAAAAACCTGCCGCAGAAAAATAGCCACCCTTAAAGCCTTTGTTCATTACCTGCTTATCGAGGATATCATTGAAACCAATCCCTTCGACAGAATAGAGACTTCGTTCAGAGAGCCGGCACTGCTGCCTGTGACCGTGCCTCTTAATGTGATATCCGATATCCTGAAGGAGGCTTATCGGGAATACGAATGTGCCGTTACCCAATACTCAAGAAAAACCTGTCTGCGCAATGCCGCCGTTCTGGAGATATTGTTTGCTACGGGTGCAAGAGTTTCGGAAATATGCTCCCTTACCGCCGAGACGGTGGATCTTGTGAACCATACCGTGAAAATTTACGGAAAGGGTTCAAGGGAAAGAATGATCCAAATTGAAAATGAAAACGTGCTGAAAATACTTTCGGAATATCACACGGCTTTTTATGAAGAAATAAAGGACTGCGGATATTTTTTTATCAACAGACTGCATAAGCGCCTTTCGGAGCAGTCGGTGCGGGAAATGATAAGCAGATATGCCGAAACGGTGTGCAGCGGAATGCATATTACTCCCCATATGTTCCGCCATTCCTTTGCCACGCTCCTGCTTGAGGAGGACGTGGATATACGCTGCATACAGAAAATCCTCGGTCACAGCTCCATTACCACCACACAGATATATACTCATGTGGCAATGAACAAGCAAAAGGAGATACTTACCCTCAGGCACCCGAGAAACAAAATAATTATCTGACAGCGCTTTTACGGAAGCGGTCATTGACATAAAATATTTTACGTGCTATAATTATTACACAACTTATGGTCACCTCTAAAAACCTTGTTTGAGAGAAAATGTGCGGAGCACGCCGTCTGCTTCGTCGGCTTTCCTAGCATCTCCGACGCACTCCACCCGTTTTCTCTTTTCAAACCGGTTTCTAGAGGTTCCCTTATGAAACTTATGAAACGGAGGAATTAAAAATGGCAATTAACCTATCAAAGGGTCAGAAGATCGATCTTACCAAAACAAACCCCGGTCTTACAAAAATTCTCGTGGGTCTTGGCTGGGACATAAACAAATATGACGGAGGAAACGAATTCGATCTTGATGCGTCCGCATTTCTGCTTGATGCGTCGGGCAAGGCAGGCTCTGACGCAGATTTTATTTTCTACGGCAACCAGAAGCACCCAAGCGGCGCTGTTGAAAGCAGCGGAGACAATACCACCGGCGCAGGCGAGGGCGATGACGAGGTCATCAAGGTAAACCTTGCCGCAGTTCCCGCAAACGTCGAGAAAATAGATTTTACCGTTACTATTTACGATGCGGACAAGAGAAATCAGAATTTCGGACAGGTCGGAAACGCTTATATCCGAATTGTGAACGAGGCTACGGGGGAGGAGCTTATCCGTTACGACCTTAGCGAGGACTTTTCCATCGAAACCGCCGTTATTGCCGGAGAGCTTTACCGTCATAACGGAGAATGGAAGTTTTCTGCCATAGGCAGCGGATATTCGGGCGGTCTTGCCGCTCTCTGCGCAGACTTCGGACTTAACGCAGGATAATTTTCGGCTTTTGCAAAAGGGGTGAGCGGTACGGAGATCAGATATAACGCAATGAAAATAGACAGCCTTGCTGCCTTCGGCGATATAAGGGGACGCAGAGCGGGAAATGTCAGAAACGTTTATTTTGTCCGTGCCGAGGGGATATGCGCAGACTATGAGGAGCAGATCCTCCGGCTTGATAAAAAGCTTTCGTCGGACAGCGGCTGCATTTACCGCAGGCTCACGTCTTTCCCCGTCATGCTCGCTTCGGAGGCTGATTTTTACGGCAGTGCCGCCGAAAGAATATTAAGCGGTGCAGGAAGAAGTATTCTGAAAAAAAGCATTTCAACGGAAATTGAAAAAAGCATTTCGGAAGGGGTACGGCATATATGCGGCGAAATAAAAGCTGTCCGAAAGGACTATACTCCCACAATGGAGAAAAACACGGCGGCATATATGCTTTTTGCTCTTGAATCCGTCAGTGAGCTTATAAGCGGAGGCGGACAGGCTAAAAAGCTTGTCTGTTCGGGAGAAACAGGACTGAGGGCATACTCCTTTTGTCTGCTTTGCACCGCTCTGGGAGTAGACGTTTGTCTGCTTTGCCCCGAAAAAACGCCCTGCGTCCCCGAACCCCTGCTTGAAAGATCGTCGGTTTTTAAGCCGGGGAGCTTCGGGAAGATACATATCCCCGAATTTAAGCCCTGTGAGCTGCCTGAAGCTGCCCCAAAGGTCAGAAAGCTTCCGACTCCGGAAATAACCGCTGTCAGACCGGCGGCAGCGGAAAATGCGCAGCCGTGCAGCCAAAGGCGGGAGCTTTCCTTTGAGGAGCTTGCAAGGCTGGCGGTTTCGGTGGTAATGATAGCCGTTCACGACCGCAGGGGAGATATTGTTTCCACAGGGTCCGGGATAGCTATAAGCCGCAGCGGCTATATACTCACAAACTGTCATGTGGCAAGCGGCGGAAGAATGTTTTCGGTACGGCTTGAAAATGAGGATAAAATATTCAAAACCAAGGAAATAATAAAGTATAACCCCGACCTTGACATGGCGGTCATACGCATCGACAGGGAGCTTGAGCCACTAAAAATGTATTCGGGAAACAGCCTTGCAAGAGGTCAGAGGGTGGTTGCCATAGGAAGTCCCATGGGAATGTTCAATTCCGTTTCGGACGGGATAATTTCGGGCTTTCGCAGGGTCGAGGAAATGGACATGATACAGTTTACTGCACCCATTTCGGGCGGCAGCTCAGGCGGTGCGCTGCTCAATATGTACGGCGAGGTAATCGGCATGAGCACCGCAGGGATCGAGGGAGGACAAAACCTTAACCTTGCAGTGAGCGCAGGTCAGATAATCCCCTTTATAGGAGGGTTTGCAGGTTGAAGCAATGGAGGCGGATAAATTGAGCTTAACATCTGAAGAGCTTTCAAGGGTACTGCTTTCAGACTCTCCTGCGGACGGAAGGAGCGTTTTTATTCGCATTACGTCATACGGCGAGGGTACGGAGGATTTTATCGGCAAATATCTGAAGCTTCTGAAAAAATGCGGCGCAGCGGCGGAAAAGGGTCTTGCAAACCCTTCGGCGGAAAATACCGCGCGCTGTTCGGTATATGCCGAGGGCTTTGCTCCGACCCGTGAATTTATTCAAAGAGCCGTTTGCGCTTGTATTAGGATTGCCCCGAAAAGGGCGGCTGAAATGTCGGAAAGCATCTCACAGATATTTGACGGGCTTAAAGCAAAGGGCAAAAACGACAGTATGCTCAAAAATATTTTTCTGAAATTTCTTTGCTGGATGCAGACCATGTCCCCTGCCTTTGCACCGTCCGACATTCGTGCAAAAATACTGTGTTCGGGAGTTTCCTCACTTCATGAGCTGCTGTTTCTTTCGGCGGCGTCGGCATCGGGCGCAGACGTTGTGCTTACGGAAACGAGAGGAGAGGAGCATTACAGAAAATTTGACACCGACGGTAAGCTTTCCGTATCAGTATCCTTCGGAAATGCTCCCTTTCCCCGCGACTTTTCGGTTGAAAGGCTCATAGCCGCCGCAGAGGAACAGGAAAAGCTGAGCAAGCTTGCGCAAAACGGCAGCGGTGTAAGCTTTTGCACCAATGCTTGGCTTACGGGGGATATCCTTTCGGATATCCTTATCCCTCCCGAAAAAAGGGGAGCGGACATAAACGGAAAAGATGTTATTTATAACTGCTTTGTGCGGATAAACGGAGCCGAGGACAAGACCGCATATCTCAGGGATGTTCACACCGCATATACAGCGATTGTGCGTGAAAGACCCGTTCTTGTGCTTGAGGGCAGGATACAGCCGCCCTCAAACGAGGAGATCGCCGCTGTTTCAAGGGGAAACTACCGTGATATCGGCGGACTTATAAAGGATCTTTCAAAAAATATAGTTCATGCAGACATAAGGCTGCAAAATATTATTCGGGCAGCTTTTTCATTTGCTGCTTCCGATTATTACGCAAGGTCAAAGGATCTGCGGAAAACTCTTACAAGATCCGTTTATCTGCTGTGCTGGCTCAAAAGGTATCAGCACAGTCTTTTTGATAAAAAAAGTCAGGGCTGCGCAATATTTTACGACGGATGCGGCAGCGAAAATGAGGCTCTTTTTGCAAAAATGCTTGCAAGATGTCCCCTCGATGTGCTTATACTTGCTCCCGATTTGTCAAGAAAATGCTGCCTTTCCGATGAGTTGCTTTACGAGCGCAATTACACATACTCTCTTGCGGCGGAAAAATTTCCCGGTGACGATTATGCGGGAATGGGGACTGTGGCTTATTATGCGGAAAGAGAGCTTGACGAAACAATGTACACCGGTTCGGGTCTGTACAGGAGCTTTCAGTATTCAAAGGCGAATGCCGTTACGCTGCGAACAATGTGCGAGGAGATTCCCATGCTCTGGAACGAGGAGCTTAAATACCGTCCCAATTTCAGCGTTATCGGCACAGAGGTGAATATACCCGTTATAATGGCGAAGATATCGGGAGTGAAAAACCGTGATACCGACCGCTACTGGAACGGAGTAAGGGAGCTTTGCGCCGCTGAAAACACACTTGTAATAAAGGGTGAGCCTATAGTTCCGGAAAATCTCCCCTGCGAATATGCAGTCGGTTTTTTCCGGGGAGGACGGCTGAAAACCGACGCCGTAAAAGCACACAAGCAGTACAAATACGGCTTTTTAAAGGAGGAAATGCAGGAGCATATCCTCGATAAGCTGTCTGCGCTGTTAAGAAGCGGCGTTATCAAGGATCAGAAAACGGCGGGATACGAGTTCAGAATGATAGCCGTTTGCCTTAATATGGATGAGCGCATTCTCAGGCTTTTGCAGAGCTTTGATTTTACAAAGAAAAACCCAAAGCTTGTGTATATAAGCGTGACCGAAAGTATAATATCCCGCGATGATTCCGTATTGCTTGCTTTTTTAAATCTTCTGGGCTTTGATATTGTTTTTTACTCTCCCACGGGATATCTGGGAGCTGAAAAATATTACAGCGGCGGCATTATGGAGTGCCACGAATACGGCGAATATATGTTTGATATGCAGATACCGGATTTAACTAAGCCCGTGAGGGTGACTGAGAAAAATAAGGGTATTATCGGCAGACTGTTCGGAAGAAAATAACTTAGGGGCTGAGGAAAAATTTGGGTGTTGCAGTTTTAGGCGGGGTGCGATAAAGAAGTAAAACAGCCATAGTATTTATGATTTTGTCATAAATACTATGGCGTTATTTGCGTAAATTTGATTTTAGTATTAGCTTCATCGCCGATTGATTTTGTCAGTACCGTTAAAGAGTAACCAAAGGGGGAAACCAAGCGGGGGAGAGGAGAGAAAAGCAAGGGCAAAAAACGGC
>CAZDJG010000027.1:0-16341 GCA_964505695.1 uncultured Ruminococcus sp. | reverse complement strand
AGCAGATTCGGTGCAAAGGCGCAAGTCGTTCTTTGTTCGGTATTGCCTTAATTTTCAGGCATATAAAAAGGGACTGTTGCAGCAGGAAGTTTTGCTGTAACGATCCCTTGATTTGTATCCAAAAGTATATACCGCCGATTGATTTTGCTCTATACCTTCAAAGAGTAACCAAATGGGGAAAACCAAGCAGGGGGTGTCACCGTAGGTAACAGAGAGGGGATGTTGCGGCTTGCGCTGCAGCATTCCCTTTTAATCTATTTCCTCAATCAGCTTTTCCATAAGATAAAATCTGCCCATTCGCCAGTCGGCAAAGCCTGCGGTGATATAGCCCAGATTTCCGTAAAGCGTAAGAGCAATGGGATTTTCACCGAAAACATCAAGCCTTATGGCACAGGTGCCGGTTTTGCGAAGCTCCTCCTCAATATGGAGCATAGTTTCTTTTGCAATGCCCTTCCCCTGAAAATCGGGATCGACGCACAGCCTGTGAACTATGTAATAAGGCACGTTATACTGCCATGTTCCGTTAAGATAATCATCGTCACATTCCTGATTGAGCGTATAAATCACTGCCGTTTTTCCTTTTAATCTGCCGATAAAAAGCTGATTATTTTCAATATCCGCTGCAAAATCACTGCGCAAAGGATATTTGTCGTCCCACTGATGAATTTTCATCTTGTTCATTTTATCGACCGCACGGCTTACCAGTCTGCATATATCGTCAAGGTCGCTCATCCGAGCGAGACAGAAATTTATCATTGCGTGATCGTCCTTTCATTTGTATGTATGCAGTATTTTTACAGGTTCGAGCTTGTCAAGGTCGTATGGCGTTTCCTGATAAACGCAGTAGTTCACCCAGTTCGAGAACATCATATTGGCATGACATCTCCAGTTGAAATGCGGAGGCTGCTCGATATCGTCATAGGGAAAATAGTTATACGGCTTTTTTATCGGAAGACCCTTTTCATAATCCCGCATATACTCGTTCTTCAGTGTAAATCTGTCATATTCCGAATGACCCGTAACAAAAAAAAGCCGGTGGGACTTATCCCCTGCTATATGAACTCCCGAAACGGGCGATGAAGTAAGTATCTCAAGATCGGGAATTTTTTCGATATCCTCCCTGCGAACCTCGGTATGACGGGAATGAGGAACATAGAATTTTTCATCAAAGCCTCTGAGCAGAGGGTGATAGGGCATCTCTATCCTATGCGGAAATACCCCGAACATTTTCTCCTTCAGAGGATATTTGGGCACTCCGTAATGATAGTAAAGTCCTGCCTGAGCGCCCCAACAGATATGAAAGGTAGAAAAAACATTTGTGAGCGACCAGTCCATTATCATGCAAAGCTCGTCCCAGTAGTCAACTTGTTCATACTCAAGCTGTTCAACAGGCGCACCTGTAATAATCAGACCGTCAAACCGCTGATCCTTCACATTGTCAAAGGTCGTATAAAACTTATTGAGATGTGAAACGGGAGTATTTTTTGAAACATGAGAGGCAGTCTGCAAAAAATCTATATCCACCTGAATGGGAGTGTTGCTGAGCAGTCTTAGGATCTGCGTTTCCGTTTCGATTTTTTGGGGCATAAGATTAAGTATTGCGATCCTGAGCGGTCTTATATCCTGGTGCGACGCCGTTGCATCAGTCATATAGAAAATATTTTCATGACGCAGGGCTTCGGTCGCAGGAAGATTATCGGGTATATTTATAGGCATTTAACTGCATCCTTTCAAAAATAAAAATCGGGATAATCCTCCTCACGGGGCATATATTCGCCGATATCAAAGCGTTCCGCCGTTTCTGCCGGAACGCTTTCTGTGATAATAGACCCGATTTTCTCAGCGGAAACGGTTTCCGTCACATCGTCAAACCTCGGCGGTGCGGCGGTCACTACGCCCTCCTCCTCGGAATATTGTGCGGCAGCAGTCTCCGAGCTGTATGTCATGGCATCAGCCGATGATATATGCTCGGCATTATCTGATGTCATCTCCTCGGTCTGAGCCGATGATATCTGAGTACCGGCAGACGAAAAAAGAGCATAAAAGCTGTCGTCAAAGGGATCGTCTATTTCGGGAAAATCAAGACCGGCAGATGTCGGCTCTTTTTCCGTTACGGTTTCCCGATCCACATGAATAAATTCCACCGTAGTTCCCGTATATACGGATGAATCGGCAGTCGTTGTTTCAATAGGCGGAAGCTCCGGTATGGTATGTCCCTCCTCATGGCAGCCGGTAAAAAGCATGACTGCAAAGAGAAGTGAAAAAAATGTTTTTTTAGCCATTTTCCGCCTCCTGACGGATCCGATCAATCATAGGATTCGAATATCTTCTCGGGATCATATCTTTTATATGCATCCTGATTTTTGTTCACAGTCTGACTCTCGGTCCACTGTGCGACAAGCTCGTCAAGATCGCCCGATTTCATTTCATAAAGCAGAGAATCCCTCGCCGTTTCAAAATATTCGTCTGTCTCAAGGATATCAAGCTTTACAACAATATAATAATACTCGCTGTCAGCCGACTCAATGATCTGTATATCGCCCTTGTTCATCTCGCCGAACACCTTGGAAACCACAGCGGAATCGGGAGTCGTACCCGATTTTTCAATGACCGTCTTATTGGTGGAAACACCTGTATCCAATGTATCAAAGCCGTCCGCATCCGATACCTCTTCGCCCTCTGCGGCAGAAGCTTCAACAGCATCGTCGGGATCCAACGCGGCTTCGGGAGTCTCGGTAACAGTCTCCTCATAAGCCTCCTCCCAAACGTTTTCGGCAGTATCGTCATCATTTGACGCATCTGAATCAACGGCTGCCTCAGACGGATCCGCCTCGGTCAGCTCATCTCCCTCTGCGGTAAGCGGAGCCTCGGCATCCGAAGGAATGACCTCTGTAACAAGTCCGTCTGAAAGCTGGCTGTCGGAATCGTTCGTTTCCTCCTGCTGTGCGGCTGCTGCCTCCGCCTCGGCTTTAAGATTGTCGTAATAAGCGGTATACTCGGCACCCAGAGCATCGAGATCCTCGCCATTTTTGTATCTTTCAACGTAATCCTCAGCCATTGACATGATCTCAGCCTTGCCGTCGGACTTGAGCAGGTTTCCCTCTCCGTCCCTCAGCTCCATGGGAATGTAGTTGATCATAGCATAGTTTTCGTCAAGATATGCCTTAATTTCGCTGTCTGCAACGGCATATTCGCCGCCCTCGGAAAAAAGCATTTCAAAGAGCTTGTTTTTCTTCTCGGAATTGAGGTAGACAGAAAGATAAGATTTCTGGCTTATTCCCATTTCGGTATAATACTCCCCGCCGTAATCCCAGAGCTGATCGCAGTATATTTGTGCGGACTGCTTTTCTTCTTCCGAAAGCGTAAGACCGTACTCGGTAAACTTTTCCTCAACTGCGGCATATTCCTGCATCAAGCGGGTTGCCTCGTCATATATCCACTGCTTTGCACTTTTTTCCTCAATGTTTGAAGCAAAAAGATCGGGGGCAGCAGTCTCGGCAGCGGCGTCTGGAGATTCGGTGACCGTATCCGATGTCTGTTCGTCAAGCTTTGTCTGAGCGTTGTAATAAGCATTCTGCAAATAATAAATGAATATGCCGGCAGGTATCTGACTTCCGTCGATCTCAGCTCCCCACGTAGTATTCTCGCCGCAGGCGGATAATGACAGCATTAAAGCAGCCGCAGATGCAAGAGCGGCAGCTTTCTTTATTTTAATTCCGGTCATTTGAATTAACCTATCCTTTCCATGTACTGTGCGGACATAATCCGACATGATAATTACATTTTATTATATCACATGAGTATTTAAATGTCTACACTATTTTATAAATTTTGATTTAAAGAAAAATCTTTCTGTCAAATATATCAAATTAAACGGATCATTATACGGAATTTTCATTACAATCACACATATATCATGCTTTTCTTCTGCATACAGCCCAGCCGAAGACGCAGCCGCACAAGCCTCCTATTATATGAGCCATCTGGGAAATATTGTCCCGTACAAAAATTCCGTTGACGATTTCCGTTCCGAGATAAAGCACCGCCACAAAAATAAGCGTGAGCGGTATCTCGCCGCTGCCGCTGTTTGCAAACGAGCTTAAAAGTATCATCATAAAAGCAACGCCGCTTGCACCCAAGAGAGCCGTTCCGGGGAAAAAAATCACATTGATAAGTCCTGTCGCAAATGCTGTAAAGGCGATCATCAGAAGCAGACGCTTTCCGCCGTATTTTTCCTCAAGCATAGGTCCCACAAGCAGTATCACGGTAAAATTCCCCATAAAATGAGACAGATCCGCATGACCGAGCACATGAGTAAACATTCTGATATAAAACAGCGGATCGGTAAGAGACGCACGGTAAACGGAAAACAGAAGTCCCGTAGATGCGCCTCCCGTAAGCCGGCCTGCTGCTAACGCTGCAAGCGACAGAAGTGTAAATGTGAGAGTAACGGGCGAATTGTATTTTATTTTAGGCAGCTTCACATTATCATTCCTTTCGTTTTGTGCAAAAAAAGGGTCGCTTTCACAGAAACTGCAAAAGCGACCCTTGAATCGCAGCGATTATTCGGCAGCGTAAACGCTTACCTTCTTGCGGTCCTTGCCTACACGCTCAAACTTTACAGTGCCGTCGATAACTGCAAAGATAGTGTCGTCTGAACCGATCCCAACTCCTGCGCCGGGATGTATATGAGTGCCTCTCTGACGAACAAGAATATTGCCTGCGGTTACAAACTGACCGTCGGCTCTCTTGACACCGAGTCTCTTTGACTCACTGTCACGTCCGTTTTTAGTGGAACCCATACCTTTTTTATGTGCAAAAAACTGCATGGAAATTCTGATCATGACTTAGTATCCTCCCTTTCATTTATGATACGAATGCAGCCGGGAAACTCATCCGAAATAAACCCTAAATGAGTGCGAAACGCCTTCATAAGCTTCAGAGCCTCACCGCTGCCGCCTTTCATTTTCAGATCAATTGTGTTTTCCCGCACGCATACCTCCGCATTTTCATTAAAAAAATCCGTCAGGGTATTGCATACAAGCTCAGCCGCCGAAGAAACAGATGCGCATACGATATCGCTGCCGCTTTCTCCCCAGCCTGCATGACCTGATATTGAAAAGCCCGATAAACCGCCGTTTCCTTCGTAAAAAACAGCCTTTATCATGCCTTGATGGAGTCGATTCTTACCTTAGTGTAAGGCTGTCTGTGGCCCTGCTTTCTATGAGTAGAACCTTCCTTTGCCTTATAGGTGAAAACAGTTATCTTCTTGGACTTTCCGTTCTTGATAACCTTTGCCTCAACAGAAGCGCCCGATACATAAGGAGCTCCTACTGTGAGAGTGCTGTCGTTATTTACAGCAACGACCTTATCAAAGATTACTGTGTCATCGGCATTTACTGCGAGCTTCTCGATGAAAATCTCGTCGCCCTCCTTGACCTGATACTGCTTTCCGCCTGTTTCGATTACAGCGTACATTTACGGCACCTGCCTTTTCCTTAAAACTCGCTGGCTCAGGCGAGCGGCTCATAGGCACACTTCTTCCTGCCCGTTCCATGCGGCAAAATGAATTATATCACTTTTTTTTGCATTTGTCAAGAGTTTTTTTAAATTTTTCCACTGATGTTGTATAATGATTCATGGTATAATGAACCAACTCTTTGAGAAAGGTCAAGACGGACAAGAAGGACGCATTAAAACTCGCTTCCTATGCTCTCGACCGATGGACTGAACTTGAGGAGTATGTTCCTGCCGATGAACAGCGAAAAACATTAAAGCTGCTTAACAGACAGTACAATCAAACCATCAAGATTCATACTAAAAAGTAAATGCTGTTGCCATGCGCAAATACTATATGATACTTGCAATTACACTTAGGGCAATACCGAATAAAGATTGCGCTGAAGATGCGCAGTCAGATTTTTCGTCAGGTTGCACGAAAAATTCGCAGGCAGGCTGTCGCCTGTCAAGGATTTTTTGTGCAAGATGACGGAAAATCTGCAAGCAGATTCGGTGCAAAGGCACAAGTCGTTCTTTGTTCGGTATTGCCTTAGTTGTGTAATTCGGGATGACAGATGATTTCCCAACGGAAAGGTGGAAGAGGATTGTCCTCATATTACGAACGCAAAAATAAGAAAAACAGCGTGAAAATCCGCATTTCGTTTATAATACTTTTGGCAGTTGCAAGCTTTGCAGCGTGCTTTGCTATTTATATGAGAAGCGGGGAGACCGTGTCCCGCAGAAATGACAGCGAACTTGTTACCCTTACGGCGCCTGAGGACACAGATGCGGGCGAACGTACTTCCACAGCAGACATCAATCCGATCGCACAAAGCGAAGCCGTTCCCGAAAGCTATTTTGACAGTTGTATGTTTGTCGGGGATTCGCTTATGGTGGGTCTTGGAACATACGGCTTTATTCCTGAGGAGCAAATTGCCGCAAGCATTGGCATGAGCGTTGTAAGCATCGGCAGTACGCCGCTCGTGAATGCCGACGGTACGGAGATCCTTGCCGCAGAGAAGGTTAACGCTGCAGCTCCCGAAAACGTTTATATTCTTCTGGGACTCAATATGCTCGGAACATATACTGATGACCAGCTTTTGTCATATTACGGCGATTTTATCGACAGTATAAACAAGGAAAATACAAATGTTTATGTTATTTCCGTTCCTCCCGTTACAGGAGAAAGGGAAACAGACGAGGAAAAGCCTATTCTCAACTCGGATATTGACGCTTTCAATGCGGATCTGCTCAAATTTGCAAATGACCGTTGTATATACTATATTGATCTTAATACCGCATTAAAAGGTTCGGACGGAAGGTTTAATGAAGAAAATGCCGAATCCGACGGTATTCATTTCAAAAAATCTACCTATAGGATCATGCTTGAGTACCTCCGCACCCATGTTTATAAAGGGGAGTAATATTTAAAAATTATGAGGCCTGTTTTAAACTGGGCTTTTTTGGAAAGGTGAATAATTTATGTCAATGAAGAACCATTGTCTTGCGGCTGCTGTATTATGCGCAGCGGTGCTTGCTGCCTGCGGAAATGACGGGGAGGAGCAGAGTGGTACAGTTGCGGAATACACCGAGATCACTCAAAGCTCTTCAGAAAGCAGCGAAAGCAGTTCCGGTATTTACGAAACGGGCGGCATTTCTGAAGAAAGCGCCGGGGCGGGATCGTCTGAGAATGAAGCCGGAGAATCAACAGCATTCGAAGCAGAGGCTGCTGCATTTTCATGTACGGATATCACCGCTGAGATCGAAAGCACCGTAAGTCTTTCTTCCATGGCAGAGGTGGGCGCTGACAGGATAAAAAAGTATCTCGATTTCGATATTCCCGAAGGCTGTGATTTTTCAATGCTGATATGCGGTTCGGGAGGATTTGCCGACGAGGTTTTTGTTATCAGTGCAGCCGATATTGATATAACGGCACTTGAAGAGGCTGTGGATAAGCGCATTGAGGCTCGCAAAAAGGATTTTGAAGGCTATAACCCCGATGAATTTGATAAGCTGGAAAACGCTTTTTCAAAGTACAGCGACGGATATTATATGTATGCAGTCACGGGGGATAATGCTGCATGCGAAAATATTTTTGATAAATATGTAAAATAATTTTTACGTTTGATAAATATTTATAAAAAATGCTTTACATAATATGTGAAATAGTGTAAAATTGATAAATATAGAAAAGTATTTCGGAAAGGAAGATCAGAATGTCCGAGGAGATCAAATATAAGCGCGTTCTTCTTAAGCTGAGCGGAGAGGCTCTTGCAGGCGAAAGGAAAACAGGTCTTGACTACGGCGTTATAACTCCTATATGCGCCAGTATCAAGAAATGCGCCGACGCAGGTGTTCAGATGGGGATAGTAGTGGGCGGCGGAAATTTCTGGAGAGGCCGTTCAAGCGGTGCAATGGACCGCACCAGAGCAGATCACATAGGTATGCTTGCGACTACCATGAATTCCCTTGCGGTTGCAGATGTTCTGGAGTCTATGGGTCTTGACGTGAGGGTTCAGACAGCTATATCAATGCCTCAGGTTGCTGAGCCGTACATAAGAAACAAGGCTGTCAGGCATTTTGAAAAGGGCAGACTGGTTATTTTCGGCTGCGGGACCGGAAATCCGTTTTTTTCCACCGATACCGCGTCTACACTCAGAGCTGCTGAAATAGAGGCTGATATTGTTTTAAAGGCTACCATGGTCGACGGCGTATACGATAAGGATCCGAACAAGTATGACGGTGCCGTTAAATTTGACAGGCTTACCTTTAATGATATATTGGTGAAAAATCTTGCCGTTATGGACAGCACGGCAGCTTCTATGTGCAAGGACAACAATCTTCCTATTCTTGTGTTCGATCTGAGCCGTCCCGACAATATCTATGATGCCTGCATGGGCAAAAATGTGGGAACTCTTGTTGTTCCGGAATGACTTTAAACTTTATGGTCTGTCAATAATTTGAAAGGAGCATATAACATGAATGAAATGGTCAAAAACGCCGGGGAGAAAATGAAAAAGTGTCTTGCTGCTCTTGAAAGAGAGCTTTCTACCGTCAGAGCGGGAAGAGCAAATCCCGCTATCCTCGATAAGGTACAGGTTGATTATTACGGAACTCCCACTGCTATAAACGCAATGGCTGCCATCAGCGTATCCGAGGCAAGGGTTCTTGTTATCCAGCCTTGGGATATTTCTTCACTTAAGAACATTGAAAAGGCTATTCTTGCCTCTGATATCGGAATTACTCCCACAAACGACGGAAAAGTCCTCCGACTTGCGTTTCCTCAGCCTACCGAGGAACGCCGTAAAGAGCTTGTAAAGAAAGTCAAGTCCGACGGCGAGGAGGCAAAGGTCACTGTAAGAAATGCAAGAAGAGACGCTCTCGATAAGCTTAAAGCCATGAAGAAAAATTCCGAGATCACTGAGGACGACCTTAAAATTTTTGAAAAGGATCTCCAGAAGGTAACGGACAAGGCTGTTGAGGATATTGACAAGATTATTGCCGACAAGGAAAAGGAGATCATGACCGTTTGATTTGCAGAATATATTTTGCATCCCTTAGAGAGGTCGTGTAATTATAATCGTATCTGATAAGTCACCGAAGAATGTAAAAATCCCCGTTCATGTGGGTTTTATCATGGACGGAAACGGAAGATGGGCAGCTAAAAGGGGTTTGCCCAGATCAGCAGGTCATAAGGCAGGAGCGGAGGTTTTGCGGAATATAACCGACCTTTGCAGAAGTAAGGGAATAAAATATATTACCTATTTTGCCTTTTCAACGGAAAACTGGAAGCGTCCCCGAGATGAGGTAGATGCGCTTATGAAGCTGTTTTATGAGTATCTCGACGAGGCAGAGCATTTTTCGGGAAGCAAGGCGAGGATACTTTTTCTGGGCAGCAAGGAGCCTTTTCCCGAAAAACTCAGGGAGCGTATGATAAAGCTTGAAAATGATTCGGCGCATTATGATTCTATGACGGTCATGCTTGCAATGAATTACGGAGGCCGCGATGATATTGTATATGCTGCAAGGCGTCTTGCAGAGGCAGCGGCGGACGGCGATATAAAGCCTTCCGATATTGATGAAGGGCTTTTCTCCGGAATGCTTTATACAGGCTCGGCTCCAGATGCCGATCTGATTATCAGAACCAGCGGAGAACTTAGATTGTCCAATTTTCTTTTGTGGCAGTCGGCATATGCGGAGCTTTATTCAACTGATGTTCTGTGGCCTGATTTCAGCGAACGTGAGCTTGATAAGGCTCTTGAGGCATATTCAAAGCGCAGCAGACGCTTCGGAGGTGTTTGACAGTGAAAACAAGAATTACCACTGCTGTTGTAGGTATTACCATAGGCGTGATCGTGCTGCTGCTGAGCAATACGTTCGTTTTTCCTGTTGCTGTTGCAGCCATTGCGGCAATGTCGGTTTATGAGATACTTAACGTGTGCGGCTGCCGTAAATTTCCCGTTCATTTCGGAATGTGCCTGTTGTTTTCGGTAACTATACCGCTTATGACGTGGTTTGGTCTTAATGAAATATGGAGACTTTTTGCAGCCTCGCTGATAGTTTTTTTTATGTTTGCCGGATATGTTGCCGATCATAAAAAGCTGCCGTTTGACAAGCTTTCGCTGATGATAACGGTTACTTGTCTTATTACTCTTTCGGTTACTTGTCTTGTGTCACTTAAGAATATGAGCAGCGTTCACGGCATATGCTATGTAGTGATGGCGCTTATGGCTGCATGGGTTCCTGACGGCGGAGCATATTTCGTGGGTACATTTCTCGGAAAGCAGAAGCTTTGTCCGGACATTTCTCCGAAAAAAACCGTTGAGGGTGCAGTCGGAGGATTTATTGTGACCGCTGTGGTATTTGTTTTTTACGGAATGGGATATAAGTATTTTATGCATTCAAAGGGCATTGATTTTGACGTTAATTACCCTGTGCTGGCTTTTGTAATGCTTATTGCCGCTATGATCAGCATGGTGGGCGATCTTTCTGCGTCGCTGCTGAAAAGGGAGTGCGGCATTAAGGATTTCGGCAAGATACTTCCCGGCCACGGCGGAGTTGTGGACAGATTTGACAGCGTTTATTTCGTGCTGCCTTATATAATGCTTGTCTTCAATGCTTTCGGACAGAAAATTTTTATTTATTCCGTAAGCTGACGGCATTTATAGTTCGGACTACCGTCAGAAAGCTGCTTGCGGAATTATTTAACGTTTATCTGTTAACGCGGTCAGTATAATATCGGTGCTGTTTCGGGCTCGGATAATTTCGGAGCAGGGCAGCGCCTTGTTTTTATGGAGACGTTTTTATGAAGAAGATCAATCTGCTGGGGTCGGGAGGCTCAATCGGCACACAGACTGCCGAGGTTTGCAGGCACTGTGGCATCGGTATACATTCAGCAGCACTGAAAAGCAATTACAAAAAGCTTGCCGAACAGGCTAAGGAGTTCGGAATAAAAAGAGTATGCATTTTCGACGGCGAATACGAAAAACCGCTCAGAGATGAGCTGTTCGGAACCGGTACGGAGATCCTTATCGGGGAGGAGGGACTTTGCGAGCTTGCCGCTGACGATCATGCGGATATCACGTTTAATTCCGTGGTGGGAATGGTAGGGTTGAAACCGACTGCCGCCGCTATTGAAAACGGGATTGATGTGGCTCTGGCAAACAAGGAAACTCTTGTTGCGGGTGGAGATATCGTTATGCGTCTTGCTGCTGAAAGGGGCAGAAAAATTTTCCCTGTTGACAGTGAACACAGCGCAATTTTTCAGTGCCTTATGGGTGTATCGGGAGATGTGAAACGGCAGCTAAAAGGACTGATACTTACGGCGTCGGGCGGACCATTTTTCGGAAAAAACAGTGAGGAACTGGAAAATGTTACGGCAGAGCAGGCTCTCAGACACCCCAACTGGTCTATGGGCAGGAAAATCACCGTTGACAGCGCAACCCTTATGAACAAAGGACTGGAGCTTATAGAGGCGTGTCATCTGTTTGACGTAAAGCCCTCGGAGGTGGAGATAGTTGTTCACAGGCAGAGCGTTGTTCATTCGGCAGTGGTTCTTGCGGATAATGCAGTCATTGCACAGCTCGGTGTTCCCGATATGAAAATACCTATCCAGCTCGCTCTTACATACCCCGAAAGGGTAGACTCCCTTTCAGGCAGGCTGTCACTTACCGATTATGGCAGGCTGACATTTGAAAAGCCTGATTACAAGACCTTTTCCTGTCTTTCGGCTGCGGTCAGGGCGGCTGATATGGGAGGAACTGCCGGAAGTATAGTAAACGGTGCGAATGAACGTGCGGTGGAGCTTTTTCTTAACGGAAAAATAGGCTTTAACGATATAGGCAGGGGAGTGTGCGCAGCGCTGGACAGCATTCCCGTTTCACACGATATGAGCATTGATACGGTTATTGCGGCGGACAGAGCTGCAAGGAAATTTATTGACGGCAGATTTGGTATATGATACTAATTTACAACCAACCTATAGGCAAATCAGCGGCTAGAATAAGCCCACTCGTCGTCAAGCTCCCTTTCAAGGTAATCTCCTCCTGCGGGGGAGGTGTCACCGTAGGTGACAGAGGGGCTGACCGGAAGCAAGCCTTGCTGCGATTGCTTTCCCGGATTGGTCTTATTTCTATCTCGCAGCTTTGTCTATAGAACGATTGTGAATTAGTATGATTTTTTCGGAGGGATAAATGAGTACGTATTTTTCGTTTGTTTCAATTATCTGTGCGGTGTTCTTTTTTTGTTTTATCGTTATCATTCATGAGTTCGGACATTTTATTGCTGCAAGGAAATGCGGCATTGACGTAAGCGAATTTGCGATAGGAATGGGTCCTGTGATATTTAAAAAGCAGGGCAAAAAAACGCTTTTCACAATTCGTCTGCTGCCGTTGGGAGGCTTTTGCTCCATGGGCGAGGACGAAGAAGCTGCGGGTGAGGGAAGCTTTCGCAGCAAGCCCGTATGGCAAAGAATGATAGTTATCGCCGCAGGTGCGGTGATGAATCTTATTCTCGGCTTTATCCTTGGTGTAGTGCTGCTGCTTGTTTTCCAGAAGTATACGACCACAGTCATTGCGGAAATAACCGAGGGTTCGGGTTGTCAGGCAGCGGGAATGGAGACAGGCGATAAAATAATCAGAGTCAACGATCTTTATATTTTCACGGCAAACGATATCATCTATCAGCTCCGCAACGATGAGGACGGTGTAGTGGATTTTGTCGTGGAGAGAAACGGCGAAAAAATACCTATAAACGGCGTAAATTTTGCACTTACGGTAGATGAACAGACCGGTGAAAGAGTACTGAACTATGATTTCAAGGTTTATTCAAAACATCTTGAGGCTGCTGAGCTTTTGCCCCAGGCAGGGAGAAAATTCTGCTATTATTCGCGGCTGGTCTTACTGTCGCTCAAGGATCTAATTACGGGCAAATACGGGCTTAACAGCCTGCAGGGACCTGTGGGTATCGTTACGGTAATATCCGAGAGTGCGGCGGAAAGCGGATTTGATATTGAATTCCTGCTTGATATATCAATGCTTATAACTGTAAACGTGGGAATTTTCAATCTTCTTCCCCTGCCTGCGCTGGACGGCGGACGGCTTGTTTTCCTCATTATCGAGGCATTTCGCAGGAAGTCCCTGAAGCCCGAAACAGAGGGCATGATCCATTTTGTGGGTTTTGCTCTTCTGATGCTTCTTATGCTTGTCGTTACCTTTAACGATGTGCAAAATATTATTGTATAGCGGTGATATGATGAGAAAGCTACATTCCGTAAAAATCGGCGGTCTTACGCTTGACGGGAAAAAAATCTATATTCAGTCAATGCTGAACATACCTGCTGAGGACGTTGAGGGAAACGTCCGTCAGGCTTGTGAGCTTGAAATGGCAGGCTGTGAGATCATACGGGTGTCTGTTCCGTCCTTAGGAGATGTAAGGCTCATTGATGCTATAAAGAACAAGGTTTCCGTTCCGCTTGTCGCCGATATACATTTTGACTATAGGATCGCACTGGAATGCGCTGCCGCAGGGGTCGATAAGATACGCATAAATCCGGGAAATATCGGGGGCATGGACAGAGTAAGGGCTGTTGCCGACGCCTGCCGGCGCAAAAATATTCCCATAAGGATCGGCGTTAATTCAGGCTCGTTGAAAAAGCATATTCTTGAAGAGTTCGGCGGTCCGTGCGCCGAGGCTTTGGTAAAAAGTGCGGCAGATCATGCAAGGCTGCTGGAGCAGTGTGATTTTAACGATATTGTCATTTCCATAAAATCCTCCGATGTGCGCACTATGATAAAAGCGTACCGCCTTGCCGCAGAACAAACGGAATATCCTCTGCATCTCGGAGTTACCGAGGCGGGTACGGCGCATATGGGACTTATAAAATCAGCCGTGGGAATAGGCTCACTGCTGTGCGACGGGATAGGGGAAACTATAAGAGTATCTCTTACAGACGATCCCGTTAAGGAGGTCGGGGCGGCAAGGGATATTTTAAAGGCTGTGGGAATAGGGCATGGAGTGCGGCTAATATCATGCCCCACCTGCGGCAGAACCAAGATCGATATTGTAGGACTTGCAAAAAGAGTTGAAGAAGCTGTAAAGGATATTCCCGACGATATCACGGTCGCAGTAATGGGATGTGCGGTCAACGGCCCGGGTGAGGCGTCATGCGCCGATATAGGAATTGCGGGAGGCGATGGCTGCGCCGTTATTTTCAGCAGGGGCAGGCTTTTGCGCAAGGTCAGGGAAGATGATGTTTTAAAGGAGCTTCTGTCGGAGATAGACAGATTTCGGAGGGAACAAAAAAATTGCTGATAAAAGAGCTTTTTTCGGATTATATCGATAACATACCCAACCCTGTGGGCAGAGGAGAACTGCTGAAGATCTGCCGCAGCAGCGACGGCAGAAAGATGGTTTTGTATGCAAAATTCACTCAGCTTCAAAGATTTGAAAACCTGAACGAGTTTGAAAGAGCCGCTGCAAAAGCTGTGGGTCTTGATCTTTTCCGCATTATGTGCAGATATACTCCCGATATGCTTGACGCTAAATATACCGGCGAGGCTGTTATGCGGCTCAGGCAGGATATGGCTGTGATAAACGGTCATCTTAACGGTGCATTTTATTATATTGAAAACAATGCTGTAAATATCGAGCTTAAAAGGGGAGGAGCAGAGCTGCTTTCGAGAGCGGGATTTGAAAACGCTCTTGCAAAGCTGATGAGCGAGGAGTTTTCCGTAAAGCTTTCCGTAAAGCTCATTGAAAAGCAATCGGATGATGAAGATAACAGCTACGGCAGAATGATAGAGCAGGCTTATGAATCGGTTCTTCCTGTCCCCGAACCGGATGTTCCTTCAAAGCCCGCTGTCGGTTCACGAGAGCCTCAGACATTAGCGGTCGATTTCAAGGATATCCCGGTTATGAGCGACGGAGCTGAGCTTATAAAGGGAAAGAAAATATATGCCGACAGTGCCGTAAATATCGGTGATATAAACGAGGCAAGGCAGGGCGTTGTTATATGGGGCGATATTTTCGATTATACCGAAAAAGAGATAAGAAATAAAAAAGGTGAGGAAAAGCGTATCACTACCGTGAGCCTTACCGATTATACGGGTTCTATTACCATAAAGGACTTTTCCGACAAAAACAGCGAAAATGTTCTTTCAAGGCTTAAAAAAGGCACGACCGCCGTTATCAGGGGAAAGGTGGATTTTGACACCTTTGACAACGAATTTATAATGCGTGCAAATGACATTATGCTTGTTAAAAAAATCGTCAGAACGGACACCTGCGAGGAAAAACGCGTTGAACTCCATATGCACACCAATATGTCCCAGATGGACGCTTTAACTCCTGCGGACAAGCTCATAAAAAGAGCCTTTTCATGGGGACACAGGGCGATTGCCATTACCGACCACGGCGGACTTCAGGCATTTCCGGACGCTGCCGCCGCTTGCGGCGATATAAGAAAAAATGGCGGAGATTTCAAGATAATCTACGGCTGCGAGGCTTATTCCGTAAATGATACCATTGAGCCTGTGAAAGTACATAAGGACGTACCTATAAAAGGAGAGCTTATTGTTTTCGACCTTGAAACAACGGGATTTTCCGCAACAGGCGAGAGGATAATCGAGTACGGAGCGGTAAGGCTCAGGGATCTTGAGCTGTGCGATACCTTTTCTTCATTTGCAGATCCCGAAAAGCCAATTCCCGAAAGGATAACAAAGCTTACAGGAATTTCCGGGGAAATGGTAAAGGACGCTCCCTCCCAGAAGGAAGCTCTTGAGAAATTTATCGAGTACTGCGGAGAAGACCCCGTTTTAATCGCTCACAATGCAGGCTTTGACACTGCCTTTATCCGTGCCGAGTGCCGGAGACAGGGAATAGATTTCAGATTTTCAGTTATCGACACGGTTGTAATGTGCAGGAGCATGCTTCCTGAACTAAAAAAACACAAGCTGAACGTTGTTGCAAAGCATCTCGGACTTGGCGAATTTGACCATCACAGAGCCTATGAAGATGCCCGAATGCTCGGACGTATTTTCATTAAGCTTGCATCAAGACTTACCGAGGAAAGCGGCTGCGTAAATATCAGCGATATCAATGGCGTTGCAAAAAAGGTAGACCCCAAGTCTTTGAGGACTTATCATCAGATAATTCTTGTAAAAAACAATGCGGGACTTAAAAATCTCTATAAGCTTGTTTCGTACAGCCATCTCAAATATTATCACAGGCGTCCGAGGATACCCATGTCCGAGCTTAAAGAGCATCGTGAGGGTCTTATTATCGGCAGCGCCTGCGAATCGGGAGAGCTTTTTACTGCTGTAAGGGACGGCCGTCCGTGGGACG
>CAZDJG010000026.1:0-16579 GCA_964505695.1 uncultured Ruminococcus sp. | reverse complement strand
CCTAAAGATTATGAAATCAAGTCTGTTTATGCTGAAACTATGTGTATTATTTCAATCTTCTTCGCAGATTTTAGCCTATGTGGACAAGTTCTTATACTGATAATTCAATCAAAATGTGGCCTTTTCCGTGATAAAAACGCCTTAAAATTAAGGTTAAATACAAAAAGCACGGGTAACTGAATCGAGTGGGAGTGATGAAATGGACTTTACAGAGTTTTTTTCGCAGAGTCCCGTAACCCGTTACGACTCATTTCCAACTATGGAATTTACTTTGGAAAATTACTTTTTCTCAAATTGCTCCAAAAATACAAAGATCAATTTCAAAAAAACTATAAAGCTTTGCCGTCAGATAAGGTCATAAGATATTCTCTTGCGGAATATGCTGCATTTGCTCCGTCAGCGCAAGCGGTCACGATCTGTCTGAGAGGCTTTCTTCGCACATCTCCTGCGGCAAATATTCCCTCAGCCGAGGTCGCACAGTTCTCCCCTGCCAGTATATAGCCTGATTCATCGGTATCGCATATTTCCGTGAGCAGGTCTGAAACGGGAGACATTCCTACAGCCGCAAATACTCCGCTGCATTTTATTTCGCAGGCTTTGTTTTCACTCACCGCAGTTATTCCCGTTACCTTTTCATGACCCGTTACAGCAGTGCATACGGTATTTCTGAGTATCTCTATATTCGATGTTTCTGTACATTTTTTTAAAAGCAGAGGACTTCCTCTGAACTCGTTTCTCCTGTGGATAAGATAAACCTTTTCACATATAGAGGAAAGATAAAGTGCGTCTTTTAATGCGGTATCACCGCCTCCTATGACCGAAACTGTCCTGTCCTTAAAAAAACCGCCGTCGCAGACAGCGCAATAGGATACGCCTTTTCCTGCAAGCTCATTTTCTCCGGGTACTCCAAGCTTTTTATGAACTGCACCCGCCGCATATATTACAGTCCGCGAAAGATGATCCTTTCCGCCTGCGCAGACGGTCTTTACACTTCCGTCGGAAATGTGAGAAACGTCTGCGTTCAGAAACTCCGCACCTGCCTCAGCAGCCTGATTTTTAAAATGTGCCGCAAGCTCAAAGCCGCCTGCAGGAGGACTTGCAGGGAAATTATCTATAATGTCCGTCAATAGCATCTGACCTCCGCAAAGAGGATATTTTTCTATAACAAGCGTTTCAAGCGCCGATCTTGCGCAGTAGAGCGCAGCCGTCAGACCGGCAGGTCCGCCTCCTATGATTATTACATCATGCATTTTCAGTCAATGCTCCTATATTTCCTTTTTACCGCTCTGCAAAACTCCGGAAACAAATGCCGTAAGCTTTACAGGAGCGATTTTCACTCCTATCGCCATGACCTTTATAGGCAGCGTAGGGAGAATCATAAGCTTGTTATCCCCCATTTTCTTTAATGTATACGCCGCACATTCGTGCGCGGAAATGCCCTTTATAAATCCCTGTATTCCCGCACGCCTGTTGAAATCCGTATTAACGGGTCCGGGACAAAGAACGGAAACATGAACACGGCTTTTTCTCCGCCTTAGTTCTTCATAAACAGCCTGCGTCTGCCTGATAACATAGCTTTTGGTGGAGTAATATGTGCTCATAAGCGGACCGGGAAGAAGTCCTGCCGACGATGCTACATTGAGAACATATCCCCTGTCCTTTTTTACAAAATCTCTTGTATAAAGCTTGAAAAGGATATGCATTGCCCTGACGTTTACGTCTATCATTTCAAGCTCTTTATTCAGAGATGTTTCTGTAAATTCGCCGTAAAGACCGAAGCCGGCATTGTTTATCAGAATATCCGGATCGTATTTTTTGGTTTTTGCATACAGATCGATACAGCTTTTAGTATCGGAAAGGTCGGCGGCAATGACCGTACATTTATCATGTCCTATTTCCTTTCCTAGCTTTTCAAGAGCCTCCTTGTTTCTTCCCGAAATGATAACAAAGCAGCCTCTTTTTGAAAGCAAACGCGCAAATTCCGCACCGATGCCCGAGCTTGCACCTGTAATAACGGCGCAGTGCTTACGGCCAAATCTGAAAAATTTATCCTTCATTGTAACGTTTTCTCCTTTTTTCTTTTTTAAATTTTCTCACAGCCTCGAAGGCTGAAATATAAACAGATATCACCGTCTGTCTGTCTTTTTCGTCCGAGGAAATACTTCCGTAGGAAAGTTTTTCAAGAATGTAAACCAACGCACTGATGTCACAGTCTGTTATATCCTCAAACCTTTGTGCAAATTCATATGCCGTAAGCGAGCGGCTGCCGCTTATAAGCCTTATACAGATTTTTTGGGAAATACGTTTATACGCAGCCGTAGCACATTTATCCGCAGACATATCGGAAAGGCGCTTTCTGAATATTTTCTCCGAAATAAACGGAGTCAAAATAAGTCCTGTCAAAGCGAGTATCAGAACGGCTGCGGCAATAATGCACAGAACAAAAATAAGCCCGTAATCCACTTCTATGTCAAATCCTGCCGCATTATCCGATGATTGCATGCTGTATCCGTCGGGTACCGTAGGCTCAAAGGTTATCCAGCCCATGTTCTGTATATAAACCTCAGGATAAGCGTGAGAACAGCTGTCCTTGATCACAAAGGTTTCCTTCCGTGATGTGATATCGGGGGAATATCCTTCCACATATCTTACCGTAAGTCCAAGCGAACGAGCCATAAGAACATATGCGGCAGCATAATCAGAGCAGCTGCCCCTCTTACTTTCAAACAGAAAATACTCAACGCTTTTATCTGCGGGAATAAATTCGAGATCGTATACATATCCCGACTGAATAAAATAGTTCTGGAGTGCTGCCGCCTTTTCCCAGTCATATGTCATGCCATCGGTTATTTCCTCCGCAAGCGACTTTATACTTTGGGGTATAAGCATATTGTTATCGTTACAAAGACGGTTATACTCCATTGCGGAAAGGTGATTTTCCAGAAACGCCTCCGCTGTTTCATACAAAGGATCGTTATGCTCCGACAGAACACCGGAAAGCTCGGTAAGCATTTTTTCGCAGGTATCGTTATCAAGCTCCGCTCCGCCGAGAGAGAACCAGTAGTTTCTTGTTGAATATTCATCAAAAAAGCTTACCTGATACGGCATTCCCGTCTTATGAGGATTCTGAAGATTTCTGAAGACGCCGCTTCTTGTCACGTAAATATTTTCCTGCTGTGACGGTCTTACCGAAACAGTCCTTGACGGAGCAATGTAATAGATTGCTCCGAAATTTTCCGGCTGAACGGTTACGGTAATGATATTATCCTCTATCTGCTCATACTTTGCCAAAGTCAAAAGACCGTACTTTTCCGAAAAACCCGATTCATAGGAATCCGCCGCCTTTACAGCTCTTTGAAGCTCTGCAAGCGACAGCTTTTCAGCCGCAGCCTGCCATTCGTCAGCCGTATTATACGGCTCGGAATATTTCCGGTCAGCGTACCATCTGTCGTTTTCAAAGTCATAATAATCAAAGGTCTGGCGTTTGAAATGCGGATCCTGAGAACCGTAAACCGTATATAGCCTTATCTGTGAAAAATCCCTGTATGAATCTGCCCCGCCGGAAAAGTCACTGAAAAACATATAATCGTCAAGCTGCCTGCCGCTGAAGGTATTATCCATGAAAAGCTCTTCAAATCTGTCGTAATACCTTGCATCCGATTCCTTAGGTATAGCAGCCGAAACTATAAGCAGCACAAATGTAAAAACCGCAGCACCAAGGACAGAGGAGGTCCTTCCGATGACAGTCCTGCCGTTTCCGAGATTCCGCCTTGCGTTTTCCATCAGGATCAGGACATTCAGTATTGCTATGAGAGCGATATAAACATCGTTTATCTCCGACAGTACCTTTACGTAGACAGCGCACGGAATGAGACTTATGAGCGTGAGAAACGACATTCTGTAAAGTATCTGCGTGAAATAAAAAACAACTACCGAAAAAAACGGCACAAAGCTTACAGCAAGTGCGATGAGATAGCTTGTTCTTGTTTCCACACGCTCCGAACCCGTAAGAAACCATTGCTGAAACGTTGTGCCGAAGTCATTTCCCGCAATAAGCACAAGAAAAAGAAAAAAGAGCAGGAATGCAGCCAGAACGAAGGTTGATCCGCCTATTATCCTGTGGCGGTCGATAAAACGGCAATATGCAAAAAAAAGTACATTGACCGCAGTGATTATAAGCGTCCAGAACGAAAAAAAGCTTATATTGTAAACCGAATAAAGAGCCGAGCTTAAAACAACGGACAGAACAAATGGAAGAACAGCGCTTATGTTTTTCTCCGCAAAGATTTTCAGTCTGTCAGTCATTGACCGCCGCCTCCTTTACCGTTGCCCTCGGAGAAACCGCAGCAGGATAAAGTATTACCGACAGAGCGCCCTTTCCTCCTCCGGTATACGGCGCAGTCTGCCGCGCAAGCTCTTCATCAAGATAAGGCGTACAGAATATCACCGCAGAACCCTTTTGCTGTAAAAGTTCCTCAAGCGGCAGACGGAGAAGTCCGCTTTTTCCGCAAAAGCTGTATGAAGAAAGCTCCGTCCTGAGATATGAAATATCCGTTTCGTCCGCAGCGGGATATTTCATCCAGCCGCCCCGTCCGTAAAGCATAAAAGAAACATTACAGCCCGCTGTTATAAGAGCTGCGGCCGCTCCGAGAGATGTTTCGACGGCACACTGTGCAAGTACATACTCCACATCCTCTGCGGAGTACCCGGAAAAATCGCCAAGCCCCAGAAATGCGGGAGGAAAAATTTCCGAGGAAATAAATGTATTGTCAAGAACCACAGTAACGGTCGGGCAGAACCTTTCGTCGTCAAGCCTTACAAAAAGCTTGCCCTTTTTTGCCGACTGTTTCCAGTTTATCCGTTTCAGGGGATCTCCAGGAAAATATTCTCTGATATCATAACCCGGAAAACCGCCAAATGTGTTTATGCCGCTGTCAGTTGTTTCTTCACTGTCATCGGACTGCTCTGCGGCAATAAGCGAACTGCGGATAACAGGGTCATTGCCTGTCATTCCGGCAATATCCGGGATAATCGGAATTGTTACCGAAAGGCTTTCAAGCTTGATTCCCTTGGGAACAAACTCGAAAATGCCGAAATAGTCCGAAACAGCTATTTTCATTACTCCTATTTCGGCGGGCCCGCATATCCTTGCATTATATCCGAAGGAAACGATCTCCTCCGAAAACGGCATTACCGAAACAACGCAGCTTTTCCCCGAGCATCTTGCGCGGGGACAGTCTGCGGAATCTATGATAACAGGCGGCGAAGGAAGAAAGCAGTTGTTTGCGACGGTAAGAGTTAAAAAGCAGCTTTCACCCTTGCACAAAGCATGGAAATCATTTTCGCAGCTAACGGATATCCTTGGTGCAAGCAGTACGGCAATAAGCGCAGACAGCACAGGCGCACAAATGAATGCCGCCGTAATGAACCAACCCACCCGTCCTTTCAGATAAAGTGCAAAAAGAACGGATAATCCCACCGCAGCCGCATAATTTAAAAGACTTGTAAAAACATTTCCCGGGTTTCTTATTTTCATTTTCCGCTCCGATTATTCCAAAGGTACCTGAAGCTTTTCAAGGATGCCGTTTACAGCGTTTTCTGCCGAGCCGCAGGAAGCCTTTCCCTTCGGTGACAGTATGAGCCTGTGAGCAAGCACATAAGGTGCAAGCAGCTTTATATCGTCGGGAATAACGTATCCCCTGCCCGATATCATTGCATATGCCTTTGCTGTCTTATACAGCGCTATGCTTCCTCTCGGACTTGCTCCGAGCCTTATATAATCGGCATTTCTTGTCGCGTTTACAAGGCTTATGATATACTGCCTGATATTTTCCCCGCACCTTACAAGCTTTACTCTTTCGCACAGCTCGTTTATATCCTCGCAGGAAATAACTGGGGAAAGCTCGGTGCAGGGAGCGTTTTCGGTCCTGTCGAGTATCTCCATTTCCTCTCTTTCATCGGGATATCCCATGCTGAGCTTCATAATAAATCTGTCCATCTGAGCCTCGGGAAGATGATATGTGCCGTAGGTCTCAACGGGATTTTGTGTAGCAAGAACCATAAATGGTTTGGGAAGAACATAGGTATTTCCGTCAACGCTCACCTGTCCCTCCTCCATTACTTCAAGAAGCGCTGACTGGGATTTGGGTGAAGCCCTGTTTATCTCATCGGCAAGCAGAAAATTACAGAATGCGGCTCCCTTTCTGAACTCATTTGCATGTGTAACGGGATTTATCATGGTAAAGCCTGTTATATCGGACGGCATTATGTCGGGGGTAAGCTGTATTCTTCCGAAAACTCCGCCGCAGGAACGGGCGATTGCGGATACAAGTCTTGTTTTTCCCACACCCGGAACGTCCTCAATAAGAACATGACCCCCTGTAAGCATTGCGGCGGTAACGAGCTCAACGGTCTGTCTTTTGCCGACTATTACCTTTTCAACGCTTTCAAGCAGGGCATTTATCTTCTCACTTTTTTCGGTGGGTCTGTCCTTCATTTTTATCGTCCTTTCCGGTTAAATAAAATCAGCGGTTATTTCTTTTTCCTTCCAACGATGAGCAATGTCACCGTAACTCCGAGAGCCGCACAGAGGACTGCGATAATTGCAACCGCAGCACCGCCGAACCCCGATGAAGCACTGCTCTGCGCAGGTATGCTTTCCGCAGGAGCGTCGGATACTTCGGGCAGGGTTTCGGTCAAATCAGAGGTTTCCTCCGCAGGTACCGAGACATCCGTACCCGCAGAAGCTGTGTCTTCTTCCTTTTCAGGCTCTGCGCTGTCTGTATCGGATCTATCTTCATAAGCAGGATCGATTTCTGCAGGTTTTGGGGGAATATATGTGCTGTTCTCGCTCATATCATTTGAAACGGAAACAAAATTGCTGGTGAGCACGTCAAAGCCTTCTGCGTCCTCGTAGGTATGAACAGTCACCTTCAAATTCTGAAATGCGCTTTCATCAGCGGTAAAAGGAGTATCTCCGTAGAAATAAATATCTGTAAGATCGTGGCAGTCGGAAAAAGCTCCGCTGCCGATGTGAGTTACCTGAGGACCGATATGGATCTCTTTAAAAGAACATCTCATAAAGCAATAATCGGGTATCTCTGTTATAGACTCGGGAAGCGAAAAGGACGAAAGAGCCTTGCAGTCGGAAAATGCCGATGCACCGATGGTTTCCGTTTCGGCAGGTATCACGAAGCTTTCGATCTTTTCACAGCCCTCAAAGGCACGGTCGCCTATATGCCTTACCGTAGAGGGAAAGGAAATTTTTATCAGCTCCCTGTTTCCGGAAAAAGCTCCTGAGCCTATAGTCACGGTATTTTTCGGCAGGCTTATGTACATAAGCTTGTTTCTCGACGGCATTGCATTGTCGGGAATTTCCCCGTTCTCAGTCTCACAGCCCGCAAGCTCGATGATCTCGGCATTGGGATATCCGCATATTGCCGAATAGTCCGCAGCGTTAAGCGTTCCGCCCGAAACCGATATTTTCTTTATAAGGTTGAGATCTGTTCCGTCCTTAGCCTTGTCTATGGCTGCCGAAAGAGATCCCGTATCAAATCCGGTGACGGTAACGGCAGAATTGTCCTCCTCTGCGTAAATATCCTGAGCCAGCGGCAGCATCACAAATCCCAGTATCATAGCCACAGCCATGATAAGCATAAGCACGCGCAATATGTTTTTCTTGGTTTCACTTTTGAACTTTCTCATAATCAGTATCCTTTCCTGTCAGTCATTCGGTTTCTATTTCCGAAAAATGTCCTGCTATTTCAACTCCCGATGAGCTGAAGTGAAGAATATCAGTTGTAAGCGGACGTGACGCAAAGCGGTACTCGCTAACAATAGCCGTTCCGAGACGTTCAAGCACATCATTAGTGATCTCGGAAAGTACGAGCAGCGTATCCTTTGAAGGCACCGCAGCAAGGAAACGAGGGGTAAGCCGCTGTGAAATATATTCCCTGAATCCCGAACACATCATCAGAGCTACAATAAAATCATTCCCCTCCGCCTTGAAATCAAGGCAGCGTATTCCGCTGCCGCTGTTTATCATGCTTTCGGAAAATTCGGTTTTTGTAAGCAAGCGGCACATATTTCTGTCCGCTACCGAAAACAGCACCTCTTTGGGAACGTCCCATTTTTTCATATATCCCTCGTCAAGAATACGTGAGTGAACGTTATCACCTGTATAGCACACGACCTTTCTGAGATTTCCGATAAAGCTGTCAGCTATCATTCCCCTTCCGATCTCCTCGCTTCTCATTACCGTATATCTCAAAAACTCCTGACCGTTGGTAAAGGATACCATGCGTTCATGTATATAAAAATCCCTTTTTATGCGTTCAATCAGCCTGTCCGCAGCCTCAGGCGACTTGCTCCTGACAAAATCGTACTTTTCAGCCGACACATCAAAGCCGAGAGAATCTTTTCCGTCAGTAACTATATAATAATCCCTTGAAGCTCGTTTTTCAACTAAAAGCCTGCTCTTTTTTAGCTGATTTCTGAACAGACGGTTAAATTTTTCTTCGCTTTTGGGGTCAACAAGCAGTTTGCTCAAATCATCCATATGTAAATCAGGTTTCTCCCTTCCGAAAATACTGCGATAAGCAGATATATGTATTATATCACATTTTTTCGAAGTTGTACATAGTTTTTTTAATTTTATCAGAAAAAAAACTGTTACAGAAAATATTTTTGCAATTCCCTTGACTTTTGCCGCATTTGAGGTTATTATATATAATGTCTAATAATGTATAAAATCGGTTTTACTCAATTATATACCGAAAGGAACGTGATGATAGGGTTGAACGACAAGCTCAAGCTCTACGGTTTCAATAACCTTACCAAGACTTTAAGCTTTAATATTTATGATATCTGCTATGCCAAAAGTCCCAGAGAACAGCAGGACTATATTAAATATATAGACGAACAGTATAATTCCGACCGCCTTACAAAGATACTGTGCGATGTTACCGATATAATAGGCGCTCATGTACTCAATATCTCCAAGCAGGACTATGAGCCTCAGGGAGCATCGGTAACTCTGCTTGTTTCCGAGGAGCATATCGACAGGGAGGACATGGACGAATCCTGTAATATGAGAAACGCTGTGCAGAAAAAGGATATTGCGGGTCATCTTGATAAAAGCCATCTTACCGTTCACACCTATCCCGAATTTCACCCCGACAATGCCATAACTACCTTTCGGGTGGATATAGACGTTTCTACCTGCGGCGAAATAACCCCCCTCAAGTCCCTTGATTACCTTATCGGCAGCTTTGATTCGGATATAATCACTATAGATTACCGCGTAAGAGGCTTTACAAGGGACGAAAAGGGAAAAAAGCTGTTTATTGACCACGACATCACTTCCATTCAGGATTATATTGCCAGGGAAACCCTTGAAAGATACGACGCTATTGATATAAACGTATATCAGGCGAATATTTTCCATACAAAGATGATGATAAAGGAGATATTTCTCCAGAATTATCTATTCAATACCGACACTTATGAGCTTGCTCCAAAAAGGCGGCTTGAGATAAACGACCTTTTAAGGCGCGAGATGATTGAAATATTCAGCGGAATGAATATTTTCTGACCTGCCCGACAGGGAGATGATACGGCGTTTAAATATGTAAACCTTAAACGATTGTTTCTGAACATCGGTTTTTTGTGTATTTTTACATCAGTTCTTTTCGGTATACGGCATTTGCATGAAGGCTCCTTTATTAAACAAGTAACCGGAACCGTAGTGTACGCCGATAGATCCTGATATTCATACTACGGCATAAGATCCGACGGGTCACAGTATACCATGCCAAAATACCGTTATGACATTATGTACACCACACTTGAAAACCAGAAGTATACCGATACCGTATATGGGATGGAAAACGATTATAAGCTGAATCAGCAGTTTGATGTTCTGTATGATATACGCGATCCCGAGCATATTGAATTTTATCCCGTAAACCATAGCTTTGAGATTATTGTTTTTTTGGCTGTCGGAGCTGTTCTTATTGCAATATTCCGAAAAGAGTTCAACGGATATATAAACGACTTCGTCAAAAGATATCCAAAGTCATTTGCATTTATGGTAATCAGCCTGCCTGTTCCCGCAATCTATTATTATAGGGGTTCTCTATAAACCGGGACACGAGCAAAGCCTCGTCCATTGGTTCGGTCAGATGCAAGGCATCAGACCGCAGTAATACTTGCTGTCTTACAAGGTCTGATAACGAAGCAGATGAACGAACCAATAGAGGATTTGCCGTGAAGGAGGTTTATAGAGGTTCCCTATACAAGGTATCTGCACCCGTCCTTTGCAATGTTTTTTCGGGGCTTGAGTGAGGCTGTCACTCTTATCCTGCTTATGGCAGCCGTTCCGCTCACAAATGCAGCAGTATGGATTATTTCGGTAACCAGCTACTGCCGCAGACAGCGGCAAGATAAAAAGAAAAACAAAAGAGTAAAAGCACTTATCAGGAAGGCTGCAGGTTTTCTCCCCGGAGAAAATTTTCCGCACAGCAATGAATAAAGGGAATCTCTATATCCCCTCCTTCACGGCAAATCCTCTGTTTTCCGGTTTATATAGAACCCCTAAATATTTCCTTTTAAAAAAGGAGTGCCAGTATACATGGATCAGAACAATGCGCCCATCTATGAAGCGCTGATGAAATATAACGATGCAAGAGTCGTCCCTTTCGATGTGCCCGGTCACAAGCACGGCAAGGGAAATCCCATGCTTACGGAATTTCTCGGTCAGACCTGTATGTCCGTGGACGTAAATTCAATGAAGCCTTTGGACAATCTTTGTCACCCCGTCTCCGTTATACGGGACGCAGAACGGCTTGCCGCCGAAGCTTTCGGAGCAGGTCACTGCTTTTTTATGGTAAACGGGACTACCTCCTCGGTGCAGTCAATGATACTTTCAGTCTGCAAGGAAGGGGATAAGATGATCATTCCCCGAAACGTTCACCGAAGCGCTATAAACGCTATGATAATAAGCGGAGTTATCCCCGTTTATGTAAACCCCGGAGTAGATCACAAGCTTGGCATTCCTCTCGGAATGAGCGTAAAGGACGTTGAAAAGGCTATAATCGAAAATCCCGATGCAAAAGCAGTATTTGTCAATAATCCCACATATTACGGAATATGTTCAAATCTGAGGAAAATAACCGAAACAGCCCATGCTCACGGTATGAAGGTTCTTGTTGACGAGGCTCACGGCACTCATCTTTACTTCGGAGAGGATATGCCAATAAATGCAATGGCGGCAGGAGCCGATATGGCTGCCGTTTCAATGCACAAAACAGGCGGTTCCCTTACTCAGAGCAGCTTTCTGCTTGTTGGTAAAAATGCGGATATTTCCGAGGGACACGTCCGTGCAATAATCAATCTTACCCAAACGACAAGCGGCTCTTATCTGCTGCTTTCTTCTCTGGATATTTCAAGAAAATACTACGCCACACAGGGCAGAGAGCTTTGCGCACAGACAGTAAGCTCGGCAGAATATGCAAGAAAAGAGATAAAACGCATAGGCGGCTATTACGCATACTCAGAGGAGATCGTAAACGGAGATGACATATTTGCTTTTGACAAAACCAAGCTCTCAATCTATACGCGCAATATCGGTCTTGCGGGAATAGAGGTATACGATATCCTCAGGGACAGCTATGATATTCAGATGGAGCTTGGAGATATCGGAAACGTACTTGCCATAATGTCGCCCGGCGACCGCTGGAAGGATACCGAACGGCTCGTTTCCGCACTCAAGGAGATAAAAAGACGGTTCGGACGCGAAAGCGCAGGTCATGTCGACCATGAATACATAAATCCCAGAATCGTCCTTTCCCCTAAAGCAGCCTTTTACGGCGAGCAGGAGGTTCTTCCCATTATGGAAAGCGCAGGGCGCATCTCCTGCGAATTTGTAATGTGCTATCCTCCGGGAATACCCATAATCGCCCCCGGAGAGCTGCTCACCGAGGAAATTCTTGAAAACATTGATTACAGCAAAAAACGGGGCTGCTTTATGACGGGTACCGAGGATATGAATATCGAAAAAATACGGGTCATAAAGGAGTAGTGCAATGTCATCGTCAGAAGAATATTATGAATATATACTTGACTGCCTTTCGGATATCGAAGGTATTTCGGGACGCCCTATGATGGGTGAATATCTGTTGTATTGCCGCAATAAGGTAATCGGAGGCGTTTACGACAACAGATTTCTTGTAAAGCAGTTTAAATCGTCTGATATCCTTATGCCCGACGCTCCCCTTGTGACTCCCTACGAGGGCGCAAAGAAAATGATCCTTGTGGAAAATGCGGAGGACAGGGAATTTACCGCAAGGCTTGTGAACTCTCTGTACGATGAGCTGCCCGAGCCTAAACCCAAAAAGAAGAAAAAATAAAGGAAAGGCGGAAGTCTTTATGGAGCTTTGGTTCAGCGAATACCATTCAAAGGATGCCAAAATGTCCATCAGGATCGACAAGCAGTATTACAGCGGACAGAGCGAATTTCAGAGGATAGATGTTTTTGAAAGTCCCGAATTCGGAAGATTTCTTACACTTGACGGGATAATGATGCTTACGGAAAAGGACGAATTTATCTACCATGAAATGATCACCCATGTTGCAATGGCGTCAAACCCAGATATCAAAAAAATACTGGTAATAGGCGCAGGCGACGGGGGAACTGTGAGGGAGCTTACCCGCTACAGCACTGTGGAGCATATCGACATGGTAGAGATAGACGAGGAAGTCGTCAGGGTCTGCCTCAAATATCTTCCTCAGACTGCCTGCAGGCTTGACGATCCGAGAGTTCATCTGCATTTTGAGGACGGACTCAGATATGTCAGAACAAAGGAAAACTGTTACGACCTTATTATCGTGGACAGCACCGATCCTTTCGGTCCCGGAGAGGGATTGTTTACAAGCGAATTTTACGGAAACTGCTACAATGCCCTTACAGAAAACGGAATACTTGTAAACCAGCACGAAAGCCCTTACTACGATGATGACGCCAAGGCTATGCAGAGAGCGCACAAGCGGATCAGAGAGTTTTTTGATATCTGCTGCGTTTATCAGGCGCATATCCCTACCTATCCGTCGGGTCACTGGCTATTCGGCTTTGCTTCAAAAACAGTTGATCCCCTTGAATTTGATCCAAACCGCTGGAATGCGCTGGGGATAAGAACAAGATATTACAATACCGAGCTGCACAGGGGCTGCTTTGCAATACCAAACTATGTAAAGGAGCTGCTTGAAAATGCAACCTGAAATAAAATGCTTTATCGGCTGTGACGTTCCCTTTGAGGATGCGGATATCGTTATATTCGGCGCACCCTTTGACTGCACTACCTCGTTTCGTCCCGGAGCGCGCTTCGGACCTGCGGCAATGCGCTCTGAAAGCTTTGGGATCGAAACATACTCCCCCTATCAGGATAAGGATTTGACCGATATTAGGGTTTTTGATTCGGGCGATCTTGAGCTGCGCTTCGGCTCTCCCGAAGCTGCTCTCAAGGATATCGAAAAAAGGACTTCAGACATACTTGAATCGGGAAAAATCCCGATCATGCTGGGCGGCGAGCATCTCGTTACCCTCGGCGCCGTCCGTGCAGCCGCAAAAAAATACGGAAACGATATCTATATTCTGCATTTTGACGCTCACGCCGATCTCAGAGATGAGTATCTCGGACAATATCTTTCCCATGCCTGCGTTATCCGCCGCTGCCATGACATTATAGGCGACGGACGTATAGTACAGTTTGGCATCAGGAGCGGAGACAAGGATGAATTTGTTTTTGCAAAGGCTCACACTCAGATGTACAGAACAGAGCCGTGCGGAGTTTCCTTTAAGGCTCTTCCCGATGAGGTAAGCCGTCTGAAAGGCAAAAATATTTATCTGACTGTTGATCTGGACGTCCTCGACCCTGCATTTTTCTGCGGAACGGGAACTCCCGAAGCAGGCGGAGCATCCTTTAATCAACTGCTTGAAGCGATAATGCTTATAGGCAGTCAACTGAATATCATCGGCGCAGACCTTAACGAGCTGTCCCCTCATTACGACCAGAGCGGAGCGTCAACTGCGATTGCCTGCAAGCTGCTGAGGGAACTGCTCCTTGCAATCTCAAAATAAAGCGGAGTGATATTGTGAAAATAAGCGGTATTTTCTCGGACAGGGAAAATGTACTTTATCAATATACCGTTTTCCTCAAGTGGCTGTGCATATCCTTTTTTTCAGGCGCAGTCATAGGCGTTGCCGGTTCTCTTTTTCATATATCTCTTGACAAGGCGACACAAATAAGAACGGAAAATCCCTTACTGATATTTTTTCTTCCGATAGGCGGCATGATCATCGTGCTGCTCTATAAGCTTCTCGGAATGAATCACGACCACGGCACAAACGGCATTATCAAAGGAGCAAGGGGCGAGGAAAAGGTATCCGTAAAAACCGCGCCGCTTATATTTGCCGCAACGCTGATAACTCATCTGCTGGGAGGTTCGGCAGGACGGGAGGGAGCGGCTCTGCAGCTTGGCGGAAGCCTTGTTTCCCCTCTCAGAAAGCTCCTGAAATTAAACCGCAATGATTATTCAATGCTTATAATGTGCGGCATGGCGGCAGGCTTTTCCGCTCTTTTCGGTACTCCCGCATCAGCGGCAGTATTTGCAATAGAGGTCACAGTTGTCGGAATAACCCATTATTCGGCGATCGTACCATGCCTGTTATCATCGCTTACTGCGGCAATGACAGCCGATCTTTTCGGCGTGCGCTCCACCTCCTTTCTTGTAAGATATGTACCCGATTTCAATGCGGACTCATATTTTATGCTGGCAAGAACAATACTTATGGGGATCGGCGGGGCAATAGTCAGCATAATTTTCTGCAAAGCAATGACAAAAACTGCGGAGCTTTATGCAAAATATCTCAAAAATCCTTATATCAAAGCGGCTGTGGGAGGAATTATCGTTGCTGCGCTGTCATATCTTATTTTTGCGCTGACGGGCAGCTTTGACTATAACGGTGCTGGAACAGATATCATCAAAAAAGCATTTATGGGGCAGTGCCGACCTGAAGCGTTTTTGATAAAGATACTTCTTACCGCCCTAACTCTCGGCTGCGGCTTCAAGGGAGGAGAAATAGTTCCCTCCATGTACATAGGAGCGACCTTCGGCTGCTTTTTCGGAGGTTTGCTGGGTCTTTCGCACTCGTTCGGAGCCGCTGTAGGTCTTGCAGCGGTTTTCTGCGGAGTTACAAACTGTCCGTTTGCGACCCTGCTGCTCACCATTGAACTTTTCGGCGCTGAGGGACTCCCCTATTACGCTCTTGTGATTGGCATTTCATATATGCTTTCGGGATATACGGGACTTTACAGCGAACAAAAATTCTACGATAATAAATTCATTCACCGCAGATTCCGCCATCTTAAAACCTACAGGCAAATAAAAGCCGAATCTGCGGCGGAAAATAAAGAAAAGGACTGATTATTACGGAAATCATCAACGCTGTCAAAACAAGAAGGACTGTAAGAAAATTTACCGATGAGCCTGTTTCAAGGGAAACTCTTACCGAAATCATTACAGCCGCATCGTATGCTCCTTCATGGAAAAATTCCCAGACCTCAAGATGGAACATCGTTACCGATAAGAGCATTATCGGACGCATTGCCGAGGAGGCTGTTTTCGGATTTCCCCATAACAGCGGCATTATAAACGGCTGCTGCTGTCTTGCAGTTCAGAGCATTGTCACGGGAATATGCGGATATGAGCCTGACGGCAGCTTTACTACCCCAATGGGCGACGAATGGGAAATGTATGATGCAGGAATAGCAGCGCAGACATTCTGCCTTGCGGCTCATAATTACGGTATAGGCTGTGTTATTATGGGCATTGTTGACGGAAAAAAGCTTTCCGAAATACTTTCGCTTCCAGAGAACGAAAGAACGGCGGCGGTGATAGCAATGGGGCATCCCGCGGAAGAACCGAAATGCCCCCGCAAAAAAACAGCGGAAGAAATATCAAGATTTTTCTGAAAGGACGTTTGTCAGATGGGATATGTTTCCGAAATAAGAAAATATGTCGGGCATCGTCCCATTATACACCCTGCCGCAAGCGTTATTGTTGAGGATACGCAGGGTCGTATCCTTATGCAAAGGCGTACCGACAACGGTACATGGTCATACTGCGGCGGAGCTGTGGAGCTTTTTGAAAGAGTTGAGGATGCCGCTGCAAGAGAGCTTTTTGAGGAAACGGGACTGACTGCCGGGGAGCTTTCCCTGTTCGGTGTATTTTCGGGAGAAAATCTTCATTATACCTACCCTAACGGCGACGAGGTAAGCACTATAGATATAGTTTTTATCTGCCGCAGCTATTTGGGAAAGCTCAGAGCACAGCCCGGAGAGGTAGAAGAGCTTAAATTTTTCGGCATTGACGAGCTTCCCGAAAATATTTGTCCTCCCATCGCCGAGCCTTTGAAGAAATACATCGAATACAGGCACAGAGATGCTATTTTCTGACGATTTATGCTATGAGCGATGTTTACTATAACTATCTTTTGAAAGGAATTTACTTTATGCTTTTACTT
>CAZDJG010000025.1:0-16757 GCA_964505695.1 uncultured Ruminococcus sp. | reverse complement strand
GCAAGCAGATTCGGTGCAAAGGCGCAAGTCGTTCTTTGTTCGGTATTGCCTTAATTTTTTTGAGGCTTCTATCGCCTCATCACTTGCTTTCTTAGGATGCTTGCTTCCGGGCATTACTTTACGCCAACCGTGACGCTTCAACATCCTATAGATTTGACTTCCGCCAATGGAATGACCAACCTTTTCGATATATGCAGCCCTTAAAGTGTTGACATCAATAATTTGACCTGCTTCAGCTTGCTTTGAAAATGTTGAAAGAAGTTCTTGTTCTTCCTCGATGCTTAAATTTCTGTGCTGTCCTATGCGTTCCTGCGGCAGCAGTGCATTAACTCCGCCATTGATGTATGCACTTACCCAATGACTTACCATTTTTGCTGATGAATCTAATTTTTCAGCTATTTCGCGGTTTGTCATTCCTTCTCCTCGAAGCTGTACTGCATACAGACGTCTGTCAACCTTTTTGTCTGATATTGTTTTTCTTATTTTCTTGATTTCAGCTGCATTTTCTGCACTGATTTTGTATGTCATAGGCATTTTTCATCACCTTTTTTATTATAACATACTTTGTTAATTTTGTCTATAGTTTAAATGGTTATTAGTATAAAACCTCCGGTGCAGCGCAGCCGAAGGTTTTATTTATGGTTTAAGGAGGGAAAGCTAATCAGAATATTGCAACAACTGCGCCGTTGTATGTATCGGCAATGAACTGCTTGACTTCATCTGTCTCCAGTGCGTTGACAAGCGCTGTTGTCTTTTCGGAGCTTTCATCGCCGTTTCTTACGGCAATGATGTTAGCATAGGTCTGTGCTGCGGAGCCTGAAGCGTCCTCAACCGCAAGAGCATCATTTGCGCTGAGACCTGCTGCCAATGCATAGTTTCCGTTGATAACAGCAAGAGAGCCTGCGTCGCTGTTATTAAACTGTGCTGCCACCGTATCAGCCTGAACTGCGGTAATATTGAACCCGTGATCGTCAACAATATCGAGAGTAGTTACGCCGTCAACAGCATTCGCGCCATCGGGAAGTGTGATCAATCCCTCCTGTGCGAGAAGAAGCAGCGCTCTTGTTTCGTTGCTGTCATCGGCGGGGATAACAATGCTTGCACCCTCTGCCGCATCGGCAGCGCTTGAAAGACCGTTTCCGTAAAGCCCGAAAGGTTCATAGTGAATAAGCGCGGCAGAAACAAGATCGGTGCCGTTTGATTCATTGTAGCTGTTAAGATAGGGAGTGTGCTGAAAATAGTTTGCGTCCAGCTCTCCGTCAGCCAGTGCCTTGTTTGGAAGAACATAGTCGTCATAAATTGTTATCTGCAAATCGTAGCCTTGATCTGCAAGCGTCTGCTTGACAAATTCAAGTATCTCTCCGTGAGGTGTGGAGGTTGCACCGACCTTGATTACCTTGTCTGCGGAAGATGTGTCTTCGGCGGCAGTATCGGCTGCCTCTGAATCGTTTTCAGCAGATGTATCTGATGCTGTTGTGTCTGCGGCAGCGGTGTTTTCTGCGGAAGTATCAGCGGTATCTGTGCCTGCATCGCCGCAGCCTGTAAGCGTTAATGCGGAAAGTGCAAGAGCGAGAATTGCGGAAGTAACAGATTTGGTTTTCATAATAAATTTCTCCTTAATAAATAATTTTGTTTTGAGCTAAAAGATCGGCTGTTTACGTTCGCCCAAGCCGAAAATTCTCTCTAAGGAGTTCTTCAAAAATATGCTTCATAATAAATTCCTTTCTTTATTTTGAAATGCGTTTGTCTGTTTTTCGTGCAATAAATGTTCCTGTCTCCTGAATGAACTGAACGATTACTACCGTAAGCAGAACGCATATCCATACGATATTGTCATTAAAACGCTGATAACCGTAGGTTATTGCTATCATTCCAAGACCTCCGCCGCCTATGGTTCCTGCCATGGCGGAATATCCGAGAATAGTCACCAGAGAAATGACCGCACCCGTTATCAGTGAGGGCTTTGCCTCGGGGATAAGCACCTTGTAAATTATCCCGAATGAGGATGTTCCCATTGACTGCGCCGCTTCGATAACACCGCTGTCCACTTCCTTCACAGAGGATTCCACCATTCTTGCAACGTATGGAACTGCGGCAATTATCAGCGTAACTATCATAGCCTTGTTTCCGAGGCTTGTTCCCACAATCACCTTTGCGGCGGGGAGAACGGCTATCATAAGGATCACAAAGGGAATGCTTCGGAAAACATTCACGAAAAATCCCAAGATCTTATTGAGCCACGGAAGCGAACATATACCGTTTTTCTCGGTAATGCTCAGAAGTATTCCCAGCGGCAGTCCGATAAGATAGGAGAAAAAAGCGGAAATGAACGTGAGATACAGCGTTTCCCAGATCCCGAGCTGTAAAACGCCCTTTTCGATAAGCTGTGAAAGCAGGTCATTCATAGTTTACGTTCTCCTTTCTCAAATTTCGGAAAACTTCGTGCCGCTTGATTTAAGATATGCCTTTATTTTTTCGGCAGAATTTTCATCATCGGGCAGACCGAGAATTATCTGTCCGTAAGCCTTTCCGTCAATGTCCTTTGTGTCTGCGTGAAGAATATTTACGGGAACTCCGCAGTCAAGAATAAGATTTGCGATAACGGGCTTTGCTGAATTTTCGCCGTTGAATACGATTCTGAGCTTTTTCCCGCCCGTAATTTCCTCCGCTGCCTTTGATTCGGGAAGTACCAGCTTTTTCGCAATATCCGACTGAGGATTTGAGAAAACCTCGCTGACATTTCCCATTTCCGCAACGGTGCTGTTATCCAGAACCGCAACTCTGTCGCATATTTTGTCGATAACCTTCATTTCATGGGTGATCACAACAATGGTAACGCCGAGAGTTTGGTTTATCCTTTTCAGCAGCTCGAGAACGGAAGATGTCGTGTCGGGGTCAAGGGCGCTTGTGGCTTCGTCGCATAAGAGGTATTTTGTTTTTGCAGCCAGTGCTCTTGCAATTGCGGCTCTCTGCTTCTGACCGCCTGAAAGCTGTGAGGGATATGCTTTTGCCTTGTCGGAAAGACCTACAAGCTCCAAAAGCTCCTCCGCTCTTTTTATCCTGTCGGCTTTTTTTACCCCTGCAATTTCAAGAGGATAGCAGACATTTTTTATCACATTTCTCTGTGACAAAAGGTTGAATCCCTGAAATATCATTCCGATATTCTGACGGGTTTTCAGAAGCTCTTTTTTTGACAGATCCCCCAGATTTTGTCCGTCGATTATCACCTGTCCCGAGGTGGGGCGTTCAAGGAAATTTATACAGCGGATAAGTGTGCTTTTTCCCGCTCCCGAAAGACCTATTATTCCGAATATTTCACCGTCGCTGATGGTGATGTTTATATCTTTAAGTGCTGTTACACCGTTGGGATATGTCTTTCCAAGCTGCTTTATTTCAATCAATGGTTTTCCTCCTAAATAAAAATGGCAGGCACAATGCTGCACATGCCGAAATTATCCATTATGGAGTTTCAGAAACGATAATGCACAGCATGGCTATTCGGTTTACTTATGCGCATCGTACACATCATCGTTGTCATACTGTTCATTCCTTTCTGTTTGGTGTGTTTATATAATATCATATAAATCCTATAATGTCAATAGGTTATATATATTCTGATCGACAATATTTCTTCAACCTATTACAGAATATTTGTGAAGTTTGCTGTCAGATAATATAATACCATTTTTCATCCTGTTCCAGTTCAGCGCTTTGTACAGGATGCGATGCGTCATAATTATACCGCAGCTCCTGATTTTTAATGCTGACCTTTGCACCCTCGGGAATTGATTTTGTGATAAACGCATTGCCGCCGACCACAACATTTTTGCCCACAACGGTTTCACCTCCGAGAATAGATGCACCCGAATATACGGTAACATTATCCTCAATAGTCGGGTGACGTTTTTTGCTTTTCAGCTTCTGACCGCCTCTTGTGGAAAGTGCGCCCAGAGTTACGCCCTGATATATTTTCACATTATCACCGATAACGGTAGTTTCGCCAATAACGGTTCCCGTTCCGTGATCGATGAAAAAATACCTGCCTATTTCCGCTCCCGGGTGAATGTCAATTCCCGTTACGCTGTGGGCATATTCCGTCATAATCCGCGGAATAAGGGGAACATTCAAAAGATAAAGCTGATGTGCGATCCTGTTTACCATAACCGCAAAAAGTCCCGGATATGAGTAGATTATTTCGTCCTTATTGAATGCGGCAGGGTCACCGTCAAACGCAGCTTGAACATCGGTGTCAACATATTCCCTTATTTTAGGTATAGTTCCGAGAAAGCTTATGGCAAGCCTTTCAGCTTCATCGGAAACAGTATTATCATCAGCATTTTCAAATTCGGGAATATATTTCAGAACAATGGATATCTGCTTGATAAGATTATACAGCACATCCTCTAAAAGCATTGTCATATTGTTTCTTACCGTGTAAATTCGGTAGGTGCCGTTTTTGAAACAGCCGGGGAAAATAATATTGCGGAGCTTTTCGACTATCTCGATAATGACGTCCTTTTTGGGGTGGTCAAAGCTATTTATATTGTCAATATCCCTGCCGGATTCATAGTCGGAAAGAATATCGCCTATAAGCTTATTGATTTCCATTTCCAGCTTGTTGTGCATATGTGCTGCCTCCATTCTCGGCAATAAACTTCATTTTTTGTATTGCAGGCTGTTTTAAAGTCGCCGTAAGCAATTTTAAAACAGCGCACCTTACAGGACAGCGGCTGATTCGTCCGCAGCGCTGTTCATATTAACAACACCGTGCAAAGACCGCGCTTCGCGCTTTGCATGGTGTTGCCCTAAGATTATTTTGAAGAATTTTATGGGAACCTCTATAAACCTCCTTCACGGCAAATCCTCTATTGGTTCGGTCATCTGCTTCGTTATCAGACCTTGTAAGACAGCAAGTATTACTGCGGTCTGATGCCTTGCATCTGACCGAACCAATGGACGAGGCTTTGCTCGTGTCCCGGTTTATAGAGAACCCCTTATGTAAGTGAACGGATCGCCCGAACAAGCCTGTCAATATCCTCAAATGAATTATAAAGAGCAAGAGTAGGGCGGACAACACCCTCAAGTCCATAGGAACGCAGAATAGGCTGTGCGCAGTGATGTCCCGTTCTTACAGCAATACCATATCCGTCAAGGTGTTTTCCCACCGTTTCGTTGTCGTATCCGTCAAGTATAAATGACAGAGCGCTTGATTTCTGAGCTGCCGTTCCTATAAGGTGCAGACCGTTTATCTTTGCAAGTTCCTTCATCCCGTATGAAACAAGCTCATGTTCGTATCTGCTTATTTCGGGCATACCGATGGAATTAAGATATTCAAGCGCAGCCCCCAGTCCTACAGCGTCCGCGATGCTTGCGGTCCCGGCTTCAAATTTATTTGGCGCGGGATTATATACGGTGCGTTCAAAGGTAACATCCGCAATCATATTTCCTCCGCCCTGATAAGGCTCGGCAGCCTCCAGAAGCTCTTTTTTGCCGTAAACAACGCCTATTCCCGTGGGAGCAAAAATCTTGTGTCCCGAAAATACAAAGAAATCTGCGTCAAGCTCGGTCACGTTTACGGGAATATGAGCGACAGACTGTGCGCCGTCTATTAAAATTCTCACTCCGTGGGCATGGGCTATGGAAATAAGCTCCGCAACGGGAGTTATGGTTCCCAGAACGTTTGAAACGTGAGCTGCGGAAACAAATTTAGTTCGGCCGGTAAACAGCTTTTCGTATTCCGAAATAATTATCTGCCCCGACCTGTCAACAGGCGCCACCTTTATGACCGCTCCCGTTTCGCGGGCAATAAGCTGCCATGGAACAATGTTTGCATGGTGTTCCAGAAGAGTCAGAATAATTTCGTCTCCCTCATTAAGATACTGCTTTACATAAGCCTGCGCTACAAGATTTATTCCCTCGGTAGTGCCCCTTACGAATACAATATTATTTTTGTCGGGCGCACCGATAAATTTCGCCGCAGTCTGACGTGCGCCCTCGTAAGCATCGGTGGAACGGGCGGCAAGTGTATGCGCTCCTCTGTGAACATTGGAATTTTCATGCTCATAATAATATTTAATACGGTCGATAACAGCTTTGGGACGCTGAGTCGTTGCTCCGTTATCCAGCCACACAAGGTCATGACCGTTTATCTTTTCACCCAAAATCGGAAAATCGCTGCGTATCTGCTCCAATGTTTTAGTTCCGATAATGATCGAATTGTTGTTTTTCTGCCGGAAATTTCCGCTTGCCCCGACATTTTCCCGTGATTCGGAAACAGCAGGAGATACTGCCTGCGCCTGAGACACCACTACAGGCGAATATCCCGATTGATTTGTTTGAACGCGAGTTTTTTCCGGTTTGTAAATTTCAAAGCCGTCAAGCTCGGGAATGGCGGAATAAAGCTCATTTTCATCGAGTGTGTTTTTCGGGCGGTAAATATCATGCTCCGAGGTCTGAGCAGCGGATTCTATATCAGTAAACGGAAGAGTTGCAGTACCTGTATTCCCAACAGGAAAATATCCGTTAAGGGGTGAAATATGAGGATAAAACTCATCTTCGATTACGGAAGAAGCTTCAGTCAGAACGTCCTCCGCTGCTCTTGCATATCCGTCAAGAAGATTTATTTCACTTAGAAAAGAAACATTCCCGATATTTGAATATTCCGCCGATCCATGGTCAAAAAAAACTTTAGCCTTTTGTGCCGCTCTGTCTACAACAGAAGTGTCCCCCTCTGTAATAAGCTTGTTTATGCCTGCCGCGCATTCTGCGGTGTTGTATTCGGGAAACAGTCCGTTTGCCAGCGCTTCAAGCTCAGATTCGGACAAAAGCCTGTCAATCGTAGTCATAGTATTCACCTACTTCAACATCCTCAAGAACTGCAATAGCGTCATCGGCAAGGATAGCCGCCGAGCAGTAAAGACTGAGTAGGTAGGAAGCAACGCCCTTATCGTCAATTCCTCTGTATCTTACCGAAAGACCTCTTGACTGCTCATTTTTAAGGTTTGTCTGATACAGACCGATAACGCCTCTCTTTGCCTCTCCTGTGCGGACAAGGAGAATATTGGTTTTTCCGCTTTTGCTCTTTGGATTTTTCAGCCCGTCAACAAGCAGCTTGTCGGTGGGGATAAGGGGAATACCTCTCCAAAGGATAAAGTTTCCGCCCGCGATATTTGCAGTCACGGGAGGTACGCCTCTTTTGGTACATTCTCTCTCAAATGCGGCAATCGCTCTTGGGTGAGCAAGAAAGAAAGAAGGTTCCTTCCATACTTTTGAAATAAGCTCGTCAAGATCATCGGGAGTAGGCGCGCCGTTTATAGGATGAATGCGCTGGGAATCGGCGACATTTTTCAACAATCCGTAATCGTCATTATTGATAAGCTGACTTTCCTGACGCTCGCGCAAGCTCTCAATGGCAAGATTGAGCTGCTCCCTGACCTGGTCGTAGGGAGAGGAATAAACGTCCTCAATTTGAGTATTGACATTGATGATAGTGGAAATGGAATTAAGACGGTATTCCCTGGGATGATCTTCATACTCCACATATCCCTGCGGGACAATATCGGACTTTTTTGCGGCGCTGCAAAGAACATCAAGAGGAGTTTCGCCCTCCTTGACCTTGTTTACACGATAGATGCCCGCTTCAAGCCCCTTAAATTCAAGCAGCTTTGTTATCCACTTGGGAGTGAGAGCGACATACTGGGGTTTTGTCTTGGTTACATCCGCAAGATTATAGGCGGCGTTTGTGCCCAATGCGTTAATTTTTCCTTCAGCCATGATGATTTACCTCCAAAAATATAATAATATTTATAACAATCGGATTTCGGCAGCTTAGCTTTATTTGCCTGAATTGGCTGCGAAATGCGAATGAATACGGATCAGTATTGCGGCATGGACGGGTCAACGTCCTTTGCCCAGGCATTTGTGCCGTCCTTCAAATTGAACATTCTGCCCTTATATCCCGCTTCGCGAAGGGTATTTACCGCAAGAATACTGCGCTTGCCCTCCTTACAAACGAAAACAGTGTCAACGGTCGGGTCAAGCTCATTCTGCCTGCGTTCAAGCTGACCTATGGGAATGACCTTTGCGTCAAGAAATTTTGTTATAGCGCGCTCATGAGGTTCTCTGACGTCGATAATGGTTATTTTTTCGCCTGCGTCAAGTCTGCGTTTAAGCTCCTTTGCCTCTATTCCCTCAACGGGAGCCTCTTCCTCCTGCTGCCGCTTTATTCCGCAGAAATCAGCATAATCAAATTCTTCAAGCTCGGTAATTTTGGGATTATTTCCGCATATAGGACAGTTGGGGTCTTTATGTATTTTCAGTTCACGGAATTTCATTTTCCATGCGTCAAGCGTGAGAAGTCTGCCGATAAGCGGTTCTCCGCCGCCTACGATAAGCTTGATAACCTCGTTTGCCTGAATTGTACCGATTATTCCCGGAAGTACCCCCACAACGCCGCCTGTGGCGCAGGAGGGTACAAGTCCCGCAGGAGGCGGAGCAGGATACATACACCTGTAACAGGGTCCTTCTTTTGCATAATAAACCGTGGTTTGCCCCTCAAATTGATACATTGCTCCGAAAACATCGGGCTTGCCCAAAAGCACACAGGCGTCGTTCACAAGATACCGGCATTGATAATTATCCGAAGCGTCCGCAACAACATCGTAATCGGAAATAATATCCGCGGCATTTTCCGCTGTCAGCAGGTAATTGTAAGTCTCCACCCTGACAAGAGGGTTTATCTGTTTTATGCTGTCCTTGGCGGAAGCCACCTTTGGTCTGCCGATGTCACGGGTGCCGTGAATTACCTGACGCTGGAGATTCGATTCCTCCACCTCGTCAAAGTCTATAAGACCGATTTTTCCCACTCCTGCCGCTGCAAGATACTGCGCCAAAGGCGCACCGAGACCTCCCAAGCCGACAATCAGCACCTTTGCGGATTTCAGCTTTTTCTGACCCTTTACGCCTATCTCCTGTAAAAGAAGATGACGGCTGTAACGTGAGATTTCATCGTTTGTAAGCTTTTCACCCTTAACATCACCCAAAATGCCCGGAAACGGTGCGCCTCCCGCGATTGCGGGAATGAGCATTATTTCATCGCCGTCCTTTACGGGCGTGTTATTTCCGTTCAGACTTTTGATATTTTCGGAATTTACGAACACGTTAATAAACGAGCGCAAATTTTTGTTTTCGTCAAACAAAGCCTTACGAGTTTCGGGATATTCATCTGAAAGGGTTCGGATTATCTCGCCAACGGTATTTCCTTCAAAACTAAGCTCCGAATGATGATTTGTAAACGAACGGAGCGTTGTGGGTATAAGTACGGTAACAGACATTTTCAGACTCCTTTTTCTCCGCACTGCTGCGGCGAGATTTTTATTTTTTCACGGTCAAACCTCATATTGCTTACGGACAATTCCCAGCTTTTCACATCTATCGCCCGACCTTTTACGACCGACGCTATAATGTATGAATACACAGGCAGTGCATGACTGCGGTCATATTCCGACGGGACTGCGGTACAGTCGGGATGAGAATGATAAAATCCGATTATCTCACAGCCGTTTTTTCTTGCGTAAAGCTCTGCATTAAGCATTGTTTTGGAAGAAATCTCAAAGCGATGATTTTTTTCCGATTTGTCAAAGGTATTCTGCACATCTTCTATAAGCTCTGCAGATTTTTCTTTGTTATCCGATATAACTCCGTAAATTATTCCGCAGCATTCATTCGGGTAACATCCTGCAGCATCTTCAAGAATTTTTTTTAAAAGCTTACATGAAATTTTTATCATTTATATCCCTCCCAAACGGGATTTGAAAGATAACGGCAGCCGTTGTCGCAGATAACGGTAACGATCACTGAACCCGCGGGAGCATTTTCGGCAGCCTTTAATGCTGCAGTTATATTTGCTCCGGAGCTTATTCCTGCAAAGATCCCATATTCCCTTGCAAGCCGCCTCGTCATATCGTAAGCCTGTTCAGTGGTTACTTCGATCCTTTCGTCCGCAAGCTTTTCATTAAAAAAGCTTGAATGTATATAAGCTGAGCTGTGCTTGATTCCCTCAATTCCGTGAAATGGCGAATCGGGGACCATCATTATCGACTTTAGATACGGATTGTATTTCTTTAGACGTTTTGTACAGCCTACAAACGTTCCCGCTGTGCCTGTTCCCGCAACGAAATGGGTTATCCTGCCGCTTGTCTGCCGCCATATCTCCTTTCCCGTACCGTTATAATGGGCAAGCCAGTTTGCTTTGTTGCTGTACTGGTCGGGATAGAAATATTTTTCGGGAAACTGCGAAACTATGCGCCGAGCCTCCTCATATGCTCCGACGATCCCTTCAAGGGGAGAAGTTTCGACTATTTCGGCACCATATGCAAGCATGATTTTCTTCCGTTCTTCGGTAACATTTGACGGCATACACAGTTTTACCTTGTACCCCATAGCGGCGCCCGTCATAGCATAAGCAATTCCCGTATTTCCGCTGGTAGCGTCAATTATGATTTTATCCCTTGTGAGCGCGCCGGACGCGATACCGTCAGCTATCATTGCTCTTGCGGCTCTGTCCTTGACCGAGCCGCTGATGTTAATGAATTCTGCTTTAGCGTAAAGCTCAACATCATTTCCGAGTCCGTCAATTTCAAGTCTTAATAAAGGCGTGTTCCCTATCATTTGGAGAACAGACATCCTTCTCATCCTCCTTTTATTCTGTCGGGTCCCCGACAAAAACAAGGAAGCTTTAAACGCTCCTTCATGGGTATGACCTTTCCTTTCTCTGTACTCAAGTCACAAAACGTATGAAAAGTATTGACTTTGAACAAATCATGTGTTATACTGCGCTGTTAAAAAGCAGCGAAACAAGTCTGAAAAGCATGCGGGAATTATTCCGCAAAAAGAGGAGTTGAGTAGTACCTGTCACCGCTGTCCGGAAGAAGAACAACGATAGTTTTTCCCTTGTTTTCCGGGCGTTTTGCAATTTCAAGACCTGCATGAAGCGCTGCGCCTGAAGATATACCTACCAAAATACCTTCTGCCTTTGCCGTAAGCTTGCTTACCTTAAACGCCTCCTCATTAGAAACCGTAATTATCTCATCGTAAATATTTGTATTCAATGTGTTTGGTACGAAGCCTGCGCCGATACCCTGAATCTTATGGGGTCCCGAAGTACCCTCGGAAAGTACGGGCGAGTCCTTAGGCTCGACAGCTATTATCTTAATGTCAGATTTCTTTGATTTAAGATATTCGCCAACACCGGTTATGGTACCGCCCGTGCCGATTCCTGCAATAAAGAAATCCACATTGCCGTCGGCATCGTTCCAAATCTCAGGCCCCGTTGCTTCTCTGTGTGCAGCGGGATTTGCGGGATTATCAAACTGAGCGGGAATAAAGCTGTTTTCATATTCCTTTGCAAGCTCCTCAGCTTTGGCAATAGCGCCTTTCATTCCCTTTGTACCCTCTGTAAGTACTATTTCCGCACCGTATGCTTTAAGGATATTTCTGCGTTCAACGCTCATTGTTTCCGGCATTGTGAGTATTGCTCTGTAACCCTTTGCAGCCGCGATAGCGGCAAGACCTATGCCTGTATTTCCGGATGTCGGCTCAATAATTACCGATCCCGGCTTCAGTATGCCCCTTTTTTCCGCGTCCTCGATCATTGACTTTGCAATTCTGTCCTTAACGCTTCCCGACGGATTAAAGTATTCCAGCTTAAGAAGAACAGTTGCTTCAAGTCCTTCGCTTTTTTCGATGTTGACAGCCTCAACAAGCGGAGTGTTGCCGATAAGCTGGGTTGTTCCCTTATAAATTTTTGACATAAGAAATTCCTCCTAATTTGAATTTATAATTTGTATTCGTAAAATGTATCTGACCTATATGTTTATTATAGTTATAGAATTCTTTATTTAGCAAGCAATAAAAATGACAACGTTTGCATGGAAGGCTGAAATATTCCCTTTTTATTGTTATTTTATTCAGAAATACCGCCTGGTTTTATAGGCAGCTTGCTTTTTTGTTTATAAAAAACTGCAAACGTTTGCACAGAGCATCATACACCTTGACAAACCAAACTAAATATGATAGTATAATATAAATATAGTAATTCTATCGAAATAATAGATATTGAGCTGAAAGGAAAATTAATATGAAAAATAGAAAATATGGCTCGGAATATGGCTTTGCCACAAGAGCAGTACACACGGGAAACGACGTTGACGGTGAAACGGGTGCAATCAAACGGCCGATTACAATGGCAAACAGCTACGAGCTGCCATACGACCCTTCGGATATAAACTGGAGCAGTGCAGACGGTGCAAGTATTTACACGCGAAACGGGGGTTCCAATCAAAAATATTTGCAGGAGAAAATTGCTTCCCTTGAGAGCGGCGAGGACTGTGTTGTGCTTGCTTCGGGTGTGGCGGCACTATCGGGACTTTTCTTTGCATTGCTTAAAACGGGAGATCATGTTATCTTTTCAAATGTAACATACATTGCGGTTTACCGCCTTTTCAACGAGCTTTTCAAGGACAAATGGGGCGTGGAAACAACTATCGTTGACCCGCAGGACATTGAAAATATCCGAAAAGCAATTCGACCGAACACAAAGCTTATTCATGTGGAAACCCCTGCAAATCCAACTTTGTCGGTGTGCGATATTAGGGCGATTTCAAAGCTTGCCCACGAACATAATATTCTGCTGTCAGTGGATAACACATTTGCATCTCCCTATAATCAGCGCCCAATCGAGCTTGGTGCGGATTTTTCCGTTGAAAGCCTTACCAAATACATAAACGGCCACGGCGACGCAATGGGCGGCTCTATTACGGGAAAACGGGAATATCTCGATATTGTGAGAGCGCAGTCACAAGTGAATCTGGGTGCATCTATCAGTCCGTTCAATGCGTGGCTGATTATGAGAGGAGCTGTAACATTGCCGCTGAGAATGAAGCAGCACAATGATAATGCTCTTGCCTGTGCAAGGTATCTGCAATCACTGCCATGCGTCAGCTTTGTAGCATATCCCGGACTTGAAGATCACCCGAATCACGATATTGCCGCACATCAGATGAAGGGCTTTGGCGGTGTGCTTTCATTTGGTATCAAAGCAGACCATGACACACATAATAGATTTGTAAGCAATCTGAAAGTAATAACCTCTGCGGTATCTCTCGGACACGATGAAAGCCTTATTGTTTTTCTCGGCGAGGACGATGAAAGACAGTATCTTTATCCCGAAGAATTTCATAACGGTTTTTTCCGTTTCAGCGTTGGCATCGAGGATATTGACGATATTATCGGAGATCTGGAGCAGGCGTTTAAGAAGACGGGGCTGCTTTGATATGAGGTATCAGTTTGCTTATACTTTTTTACGGCCTGAATGTGTAAAAATGGAGGCAAGAGCTTGCGTATATGAGTTTTGTGCAGAAATATTTTCTGCACATTGGGAGTGAAACAGTATCATTATCGCAGGAGAGGTTATCAAAGATTTGACAGGCAGGCGATGAAAGGAACATAAGAAATGTCAATAAAAATAATTGCCGATAAGGTGGGCGTGTCGGCTTCGACTGTTTCAAGAGTACTGAACAATCCTGAATACAAATGCTCATCAAAGGAGCTGCGGGAGAAAATTTTCAATGCCGCACGGGAGATAAATTACATTCCAAACGAGGCCGCAAAAAAACTGCGAAAGGGCGAAAAAAACAATTCGGAAATCTATCGGCTGAGTATTCTTGTTACAAGAACCGACAGTGCCAATACAGACCCTTTTTTCAATGAACTTATTCAGCTTATCGAAAGCGAAATTCACAAAAATATGTGTATACTTGTGAATATTTGGTATCAGCCCGATTATTCGGACGACGAAAAATGCGAAAACAGCGATATCAGGCAGTCGGTAAAAGCGCTTTGCGCTGAAGAAAAATCCGATGGACTGATAATTGTCGGGAAATGCTGTCCCCAGGTCATCAAGCTTTTGAAAAATCAATGGAAAAATATTGTTTCGGTAAACCGAAATTCTACCAATTATGAAGTTGACGAGGTTTTGTGTGACGGCAGGAAAATTGCAGAAGGCGCAGTGGAATACCTTGTCCGTCTTGGTCACAGAAAGATCGGATATGTTGGCGGATGCCGCAGCGAAACCAGATTTCAAGGCTATCGTGACGCTCTTTTTAAATTCAATATTGATATGAATATGGATTATATTTTTCAGACAAAACCCAGCGAAAACGACGGATACTCTGCAATGGAAAGCATCATGCAGATGAATGATAAGCCCACGGGCATTTATTGTTCCAATGACATTATTGCCGTTGGCATGCTCAAGGCTCTGAGTAAATACAAAAACCGATATTATAATCCGTCTGTTATCTCAAGTGATAATATTTCCGAAGCAAAATACACAAAACCAATGCTTACAACAATGAGTCTTCCGAAAGAAGAAATGGCAAAATTTGCTATATATCTGCTGATCGACAGATTGAACGGCGGGCACAAGTCCGTATCAAGGATAGAGCTTGAAAGCAGCCTTGTTATCGGCAGCAGCTGTTCGCCTTTTAATAATTCGGATTTGATTGAATATTATATATAACCCAAAACGACGGCAAACATTTTTGAAATGCTCACTGCTATTTTTCATTTATCATAGGTATCAAGAAAATTATGCATACCTCTCTTATCCTTAAATTGTACTACAGCATTCAAATCAACATTTTCGACGCTGCGGAATATATTCATCTCCACCTGCGGATTGGTCTTTTTCAGTTCCGCAATAAGCTGCTTTATCTCCTGACGCTTTGAAACGGGACCTGTGGGATTGCAGGTGGTGCAGGTGTCGGTAAATTTGCAGGCACACTGAATGAAATGCAGATTATTATAGTCACGCCAATGCTTTATCTCGTCCTCATGGATAAGGTACATGGGACGAATTATTTCCATTCCCTCAAAATTATCGCTGTGGAGCTTTGGCATCATGGTTCGCACCTGACCGCCGTAAAGCGTACTCATAAGTATGGTTTCGATAACATCATCAAAATGATGTCCCAAAGCAATTTTGTTGCAGCCCAGTTCCTTTGCTTTGCTGTAAAGATGACCTCTCCTCATTCGAGCGCAAAGATAGCAGGCATTTTTGTTAACGTTATAAACCGACTGAAAAATGTCCGATTCAAATATGGTTATGGGAATCGACATTGATGCGGCATTTATTTCGATAATGCTTCTGTTTTCGGGACTGTATCCGGGATCCATAACAAGAAAAACAAGCTCAAATGGAAATTTGTCATGCCTTTTCATTTCCTGAAAAAGCTTTGCCATAAGCATAGAATCCTTCCCGCCCGAGATGCAGACAGCTATCTTATCACCCGGCTTTATCAGCTCGTATGTGATAATAGCCTTGGCAAATTTGCTCCACAATGTCTGATGAAATTTTTTCTGAATGCTTTTCTCCACCTGCTCGGTTATCATGCGGTTTTCAAGCTTGTTTCTGAGCCATTCAACATATCCTCCCGCAAGGTTGTATGCGTCATAGCCCTTGTCACATAAGCTGTCGGCGGCTTCACGGCTGATAAGTCCGCTTTTGCAGCAGATAATGAGCTTTTTATCATAAGTAAGCTCGGCAGTTTCAAGCTTATTTTGAGGAATATTTACAGCGCCGTCGATATGTCCGTAGGAAAAGGCGTATTCATCACGCATATCTATCAGAATATATGAACCGGCAGGGAGTTTTTCAAGTTCTGAAATAGTTATTTCATTAGTTGGCATAACAAATGTTCCTTTCAAAGATTATATGTTTACTTTAGGCAATACCGAATAAAGATTGCGCTGAAGATGCGCAGTCAGATTTTTCGTCAGGTTGCACGAAAAATTCGCAGGCAGGCTGGGTAGTCTGCGGACAGCGCCTGTCAAGGATTTTTTGTGCCAGATGACGGAAAATCTGCAAGCAGATTCGGCGCAAAGGCGCAAGTCGTTCTTTGTTCGGTATTGCCTTTAAGCTTTTCTATTTTTGGCTGACAATGCCTGAAGAATATTTTGTAACCCCCGCAAAGATGATTTACGCCAAATTAAACAGAGTGCATAGGAATCCGCCGTAAGCCACGGGAGTTAGGGAGTATTCGGAGGGATCGTCAATGTTTGCGTCAAGACAGGGAATGAACTGAATATACCGAAAATTTTTCCGCCTGAAATAATTATAGGGAACCTCTATAAACCTCCTTCACGGCAAATCCTCTATTGGTTCGTTCATCTGCTTCGTTATCAGACCTTGTAAGACAGCAAGTATTACTGCGGTCTGATGCCTTGCATCTGACCGAACCAATGGACGAGGCTTTGCTCGTGTCCCGGTTTATAGAGAACCCCTATATATTGACGTGATTTTTTCGGTTGTTTTGCTTGTTACAACGCTGACAATATTATATTCAGCGGCATATTTATCAAAAAGCTTTACAGTATCGCTTAGCTTATCAAAGGCGCCGTTTCCGCTTCTGTCTGTTCTGCAATAGTTATGTATCTGCTTCGGGCCGTCCGGAGAAAGCCCCACAAGAAAATAATTGTCATGTAAAAACTGTGCCCATTCGTCGTTAATAAGTGTTCCGTTTGTCTGAATGGTGTTTTCTATGATAAGATTTTTTGTGTTATATTTTTTTTGAAGCTCCACTGCTTTTTTGAAAAAATCAAGTCCCGCAAGGGTCGGTTCGCCTCCTTGAAATGCAAATGATAAATGGTCACCTCTAAAAACCTTGTTTGAGAGAAAATGTGCGGAGCACGCCGTCTGC
>CAZDJG010000024.1:0-16929 GCA_964505695.1 uncultured Ruminococcus sp. | reverse complement strand
GATTTGCAAAAAGGCTGTACTGATTTCAAGGAAAAGAACCGCAGGCAGGCTTGCTTCTTTCGGTCAGCCCCTCTGTCACCTACGGTGACACCTCCCCCGCAGAGGGAGATCACCCGGCAAGGTTCTTTGACGAAGAAAGCAGTGCAGTATTTTTGCAAAGATTTCCTGAGTTTAAATGAAGATTAGTATTAGTATGAAGGGGGATATTATTATGGATTTTATTTTTGAGCATCTCGGCACGTTCGGACTTATCCTGCTTGTAATTCTCATTCTGATAATCGCCTTGTCGGGCTATGTAAAGGCTCCGCCCGACAAGGCATACATAATTTCCGGTATCGGCAAGAAGGCAAGAGTCGTTATCGGAAAAGCATCGGTAAAAATACCGTTTTTCGAGCGTCTTGACAAGCTTGACCTGAGCCTGATGTCCGTTGACGTAAAAACTGCCTCTGCCGTACCTACCGCCGATTATATCAACATTTCGGTAGATGCGGCGGTAAATGTAAAAATATCCCTGAGCGCAGAGGGTATCGCTCTTGCGCAGCAGAATTTCCTTAATAAGGACAGAAATTACATAGTAAGCGTTGCACGTGAAGTTCTTGAAGGAAACATGAGAGAAATCGTCGGCACTATGGAACTCAGGGAAATGGTTTCCAACCGTCAGAAATTCGCCGATAAGGTAAAAGAAAACGCCGCTCCCGACCTTGCCAAAATGGGTCTTGACGTCGTTTCTTTCAATGTGCAGAATTTTACGGATTCCCAGGGCGTGATAGATAATCTTGGTATCGACAACATTTCAAAAATCCAGAAGGATGCATCCATTGCAAGAGCCAACGCCGACAGGGACGTTGCTGTGGCAAGGGCTGAGGCAGACAAGGAATCAAACGATGCAAAGGTTGCCGCAAGCCTTGAAATTGCCATGAAAAACAACGACTTGGCTATCAAACAGGCAGAGCTCAAGAAAATGTCAGACATAAAGCAGGCTGAGGCGGACGCCGCATATAAGATCCAGGAAGAGGAACAGCGCAAGCAGATCGAAATAACCACTGCAAACGCAAATATAGCAAGACAGGAAAAGGAAGTTGAGCTGGAAACCCAGAAGATCGCCATTCAGGAGCGCAGACTCGACGCAGAGGTAAAGAAGCAGGCTGAAGCAAAAAAATTCGAGCAGCAGCAGCGCGCCGACGCAGACCTTTACACCCGTCAGAAAGAGGCGGAGGCTAAAAAATATGAGGATATACAGAACGCAGACGCCGAGCTTGCCGTAAAACAGCGTGAGGCAGAGGCTCTTTATTACACCGCCGAGCAGCAGGCAAAGGCGGAAAGAGCAAGAGCAGAAGCGGCAAAATATGCCGCAGAGCAGGAGGCTGAGGGTATCCGCGCCAAGGGTCTTGCAGAAGCTGAGGCTGTAAAGGCAAAGGCTCTTGCGGAGGCCGAAGGTCTTGACAAAAAAGCGGAGGCAATGCAGAAAATGCAGGAAGCGGCTATTTTGCAGATGTATTTTGAAAAGCTGCCCGATATCGCAAAGGCTGTAGCAGAGCCTCTTGCAAACATCGACTCCATAACAATGTACGGCGAGGGAAACACGACAAAAATGGTCGAGGACATTACTTCGTCGACCACGCAGATATCAAACGGTCTGCTTGAAGGCATGGGAATATCCCTGAAAGAGCTTGTGGGCAGCGTGCTTACCGGACGCGCGATAGGCGCAGGGCTGTCCGCCGCCGAGAACTCCTCAAAAGAAGAACCGGCACAGACAAAGGAAAAGATCATAAACGTATAGGCAATATAATAATACAGCTTTGCCGCTGCGGTAATTACCGTAGCGGCATTTTTATCTGAGGCTTTCAACCGTATATGAAATTTGGTTAATATTCGATTACAGTTTGGTACACTTATAGCAATTTGAGCGTACAGACTGTATAATTAAATAGTAAAATGAAAAAAGGAGGCTTTAATTGCAATGAAGAAAAAAAACGAAAAAAAGCCCTCCTGCGTGTCAAAGCTTACCGATACAAACACCCCCTTTGCACGTCTGTCGGTAGTACCGAGCCTTGCCGGAGTTCTTGTTTTCTTTGTGATCCCATTTATGATAGTTATATGGTACTCGTTTCTTGACAACCCGATAAGCAAACAGTTCGTATTCCTGAAAAACTACAAGATGCTCTTCGGAAACAATGCTTTTATGACAGCCGCAAAAAACACTCTGCTGCTTTCGGCGGTGGCTGTTCCTCTGGCTGTTGTGCTGTCGCTGGGACTTGCAAGCCTGCTTGATTCCAAAATTCCCGGAAAAAGCTTGTTCAGAACCTTTTTTCTCTGTCCTATGATGGTTCCGGTAGCTTCTATCGTACTGATATGGCAGGTAGTATTCCACTATAACGGTTCATTAAACGCTGTTTTGTCGGAATGGTTCGCAGTTCAGCCTGTGGACTGGATGAAATCAGACAAATGTCTGTTTGTGGTGGTTCTGCTTTTTTTATGGAAAAATCTGGGATATAATATGATACTTTTCCTTGCGGCGCTCAACAATATCCCCAGGGATACTCTGGAGGTAGCCGAGCTTGAAGGGGCAGGACCGCTGTACAGGCTGATACATATCAAGCTCAGATATCTGTCTCCTACCATACTCTTTGTAACGATCCTTTCGCTGATCAACTCGTTCAAGCTGTTCAGAGAGGTTTACCTCCTTACGGGAGATTATCCCTTTGAGGATCTGTATCTTTTGCAGCATTTTATGAACAACACATTCAAGTCACTTGATTATCAGAAGCTTTCGTCCGCCGCAATGATAATGTCAATCGTTATGATCATAATAATCGGAACGCTGTTCATACTTGAAAATAAATTCGGGGAGGACGTGGAAGAATGACAAAGCGCAGACTGACTCCCCGAAGGATAGCAAAGCGGGCAGTTCTTGTAATTATGACCGCCTTTGCGGCAATAGCGGCTGTAATTTTCCTGCTGCCCACTGTGCTGACCATATCAAACTCATTTATGTCCCAGACGGAGATAAACGCAAATTACGGTGTGGTTTTCAATTCGGTAAATGACAGCAAGACCTTTATTTCGGAAAAGGTAAATCTTAAATTTATCCCTGATATCGTAAGCTTCAGCCAGTATTTTACGGTTCTTTTCAAAACCCCGGATTATCTGCTGAAATTCTGGAACTCCGCTATTCTGACCGTACCTATCGTTATTTTTCAGACAGCGGTCGCGCTTTTTGCATCCTACGGCTTTTCAAGACTCACGGGAAAGCTTAAGGAAATAGTGTTTTTTCTCTACATAGTGCTTATGCTTATGCCGTATCAGGTAACTCTTGTACCGAATTACCTGGTTGCGGAAAAGCTCGGCATACTCGATACCAGATGGGCGATAATACTGCCCGGCATATTTTCCCCCTTTGCGGTGTTCCTGCTCACAAAGGCAATGAAAAGGATACCCAAAACCTATTTCGAGGCAGCTATGCTTGACGGAGCAAGCGAAATGCAGATATTTGCAAACATCTGTTATCCGATGGTCCGCAGTGCGGTTTTCTCGGTGCTTATGCTGGTTTTCATCGACTACTGGAACATGGTCGAACAGCCTCTTATATTGCTTTCCGATGAAAGTATGCACCCGCTTTCCGTATTTCTGTCCAAGATAAACACCGGAGACACCGGTCTTGCATTTGCGGTTGCGGTAATTTACATGACTCCCTCGCTGCTGATGTTCCTGTACGGCGAGGAATATCTGGTAGAAGGAATAACCTATTCCGGAGGAATAAAAGGATAAATACATTGGAAAGGCTGATATAAATATTATGAACAGTGAAAACAAAACTCCCAGAAAGGAAATCATAAAGAACGCAGCTATCGTATTTCTGGCAGTGCTGCTTGTGCTTACGTTCTTTTCAAACACCTTTATGAATTACACTCTGCCGCAGGTCTCCGCAGTTTACGTAAGTCAGGGAACTATTTCCGAGCAGATCAGAGGCAGCGGCACCGTTGAGGCGGCGGAAAGCTACGAAGTAAAATTCGAACAGTCGAGAACCATCAAAAGCGTGGCGGTAAAAACCGGTCAGACCGTAAATAAGGGAGATATCCTCTTTGAGCTTGAAGATTCCGATTCCGATGAGCTTACCGAGGCTCAGAAAACTCTTGAAACGCTGGAGCTTGAATATCAGAAGGCATTGCTTTCTCAGTCAGACAGCTCAAAATATCAGACGGAATATCTTGAAATAAGCAAAGCGGAATCAACTCTTGAGGATCTTCGCCGCAAACTCGGAGAGGCTCAGAGCGGCGAGGATCCCCTTTCCTCCGCAGTCAAAAGATACGACAGCGCGAAAGAACAGTCCGACGCCCTCACAAAGGAAAAGGAGGATATCACCGCACAGCTTGCTTCCGTTGATACCGACGATATGCTTGACCTCAGAGGCGACAATTATGACCGTCTGAGGGCGGCAAAGGATAAGGTGACCGAATGCGAGAAAAAGGTTGAAACCGCTCAGGCGGATTATGACAAGCTTTCAAATGAGATAAGCGCAGACACGGACTATGCGGATCAGGCAGAAGCCAAGCGCAATGAGATAGAAACTGAAACAGCTTCCCTTAATGCATTATACGTTGAGCTTTATAACGCTGCTCCCGATGCAGATACGTCAACAATATCCGCGTCGATCTCGTCCCAGACGGTAAAGATCAGCCAGCTCCAGAGAGAACTTTCAAATCTCCTGGCAAAATCCGCTTCAAGCGGCGTAATGAAAACAAAGCTCAAAAATTCGGAAAATGCACTTGAAAAGGCAAAAAATAACCTTACCGACGCAAAGGATTCCCTCAGTACGGATATCAGGGAGATAAAGCTTGAACTAAAAAACCAGCTTGACAAAATTTCGGATAAGCTGTACGCTGCGTCGGACGCACTTTCTTCAGCAGAAAAGGATAAAGCCGATGCAGAGGCGGCAGGATATCTCTCTGCCGCACAGCTCAAGGCAAAAATAACCGAACAGGAAGACAACATTGAAAGCCTTAAAAACGCTCTTGAAGTAAAGCAGTCGGGAGATTATGTTACCGATGAAACAGCCAAGCTCGATATAGAGGCAAAGAAAAAGGAAATAGAAAGACAGAAGGAAAAGGTGGAAAAGCTTAAAAGCGAAGCGTTTGACGCCGTTGTAAAAGCAAAAATGGGCGGCGTTGTGGAAAGCGTTTCCGTTACTGCGGGCAGCGAGGCAGCGGCAGGCACGGTAGCTGCTGTCATCAACGTTTCCGACCTCGGGTATACCGTTCAGTTTTCAGTTAAGAACGATCAGGCAAAAAAGGTAAAGATAGGCGACAAAGCAGAGATAACAAGCTGGTACTGGGGTGATGATTTCTCTGCTACACTCAGCGAAATAAAGACGGATACATCAAATCCCCAGACCCAGAAAACGCTTGTTTTCAACATCACCGGCTCTGATATCTCCACAGGTCAGACCATTACCCTCTCCATGGGCAGCAAGGGTCAGCCCTACAGCACCGTTGTTCCCAACTCAGCAGTAAGAGAAGATTCAAACGGAAAGTTCGTTCTGGTAATGGAGGCAAAGAGCAGTCCTCTCGGCAACCGTTACAAGGCAGTGAGATATGACATTGAGGTTCTTGTCAAGGACGATAATTACACCGCTGTAAACGGTCTTATGGGCAGCGAATATGTGATCACCACCTCCACAAAGCCCATACAGGCAGGCGATCAGATTCGCCCTGCCGAATAAACGGAGGAGCGAAAATGAGCAGGCTGAAAAAAATCAATATCTGCATTCTGATAATAAACGGAGTCCTGCTGGCAGCATTCGGTATCCTTTTTGCGGTGATCTCATCGCTTGGCGCCAAATATTCAAGCGACAACGCAAAAAAATCATGGGACGGCTCAAAATACACATATTCGCAGGTATCGCTGTACCTCTCACCCTCAAACGGACTTGACGAACCGGGCGTATACAGTCTCAGGCAGAGTATTGAAAAAAAGCTTGACGAAAGCTCTGTTCTCGACGCAGATGATAATCCAAGCGGAAGAATATGGCTTGACTGCGCTTCGGGAGAAGCTTCTCTCACCCTTTCGGGAAAAATGGGAAACTGCGAAGTCACTGCTACAGGCACAATGGGAGATTATTTTATTTTCCACCCGGAAGAAATAATGTACGGCAGCTATTATACCACGGATGATATAAATTATGACCGTGTTATACTCGACAAAAACTGCTCATGGCAGCTTTTCGGCTCAATGGACACGGTCGGTATGCCCATTGAAACGGGCAGCAAGGTATTTTATGTCGCCGCTGTGGTAGACTGCCCCGACGACGGACGGGATAAAACCGCATACGGCGATACCCCGAGAATTTATATGCCAAGCCGTTCGTTAAAGGAGCTTTGCGACGAGCTTACCCTTACATCATACGAGGCGTGTCTGCCGAATATTGTCAGGGACTATGCTTCTTCCGTTATAACAGAGGTAAATACCGCCCCCGAAAAATACAGCGAAGTAATCGACCAGTCCGGAAGATTCGGTCTGATCACGCTTTTCAAGGGCTTCGGCAATATCCCCGAAAGCGTTATGATCGACACAAATCTGAGCTATCCATGGTTTGAAAACCGCACACGCAGCGCAGAGATCATTGCGAAGATACTTGCGGGACCTGCGGTATATCTGCTGATAATTCCGGCAATATCCCTCGTTTACGGTCTGTTTATGCTTTCAAAGCTTGCAGGAAAGGGACTCACAACAATAAAACAGCGTGCAGACAACAAATATCAGGAAAAAATATCGGAAGCTTATTACAAAAAACACCGATCCACAAAGGAATAAAAACGAAAGCGGGTATGTGAAACGGAATACTCATGGAATCCATGGCATGGATGCAAAAAATACAGCGAGGGCTGCCTCCGCTGCTACGTTTATCGCTCAGATGAAAAACACGGCAGGGACGGCAGCCTGCTGTCATATAACAAGGATTTTGATCTGCCTGTAAAGAAAAAGCGCAACGGCGAGTACAAAATACCCGGCGGCTCGGAAGTATATACCTGTTTCACCTCGGATTTTCTCATTGACGAGGCAGACGAACGCAGGGGCGAGGCTTGGGAATTTATCAGGGAACGCAGCGACCTTAGGTTTATTTTTTTCACCAAACGAATAGATCGGCTGAAAATTTGCCTCCCGGACAACTGGGACAGCGGCTATGACAATGTGGTGATCGGCTGCACCTGCGAAAATCAGAAACGTGCCGACGAACGGCTTCCGGAATTTCTGAGACTCCCCATAAAGCACAGGCTCATAGTATGCGCTCCCCTGCTTGAGAAAATAAACCTCTCGCCATACCTTGACAGCAGCATGATCGAAAGCGTCAGTGCGGGAGGCGAATCGGGAAACGATGCACGTATATGCAGTTACGACTGGATCCTTTCCATAAGACATCAGTGTATCAAGGCAAATGTCACCTTTACCTTTCACCAGACGGGAGCCAGATTTGTAAAGGACGGCAGACTTTATAATATTCAGCGGAAGTTTCAGCGTTCTCAGGCAAGAAAAGCTGATATAGATTATTTTTCTGTAATATAAAAAGGGAGTGCTGCAGCACTCCCTTAAGGCAATACCGAACAAAGAACGGCTTGCGCCTTTGCGCCAAATCTGCTTGCAGATTTTTGTTATCCTGCACAAAAAATCCTTGACAGGCGCTGTCCGCAGACTACCCAGCCTGCCTGCGAATTTTTCGTACAACCTGACAAAAAATCTGACTGCGCATCTTCGGCGCAATCTTTATTCGGTATTGCCTTAATTTACCGTCAACGGCAGGTTATCGGCGCTTTTCCGGTTCGGAAAATATACTCACGAACCTTTTTATACCTGCATATAATTTCTTGCAATGATATAGATCATATAAACAACATACATTGCCGTAAGAGTTACTCCCTCGCTTCTCGACATTTTTCTGCCTGTAATGTACCAGATGTAAGAGGCTGCGCTTACCGCAATAAGTATGACAATGTCAATGATTGCATCAGCGCCCACCGATATAGGCGTTATTACTCCCGATGCACCGAGTATCGCAAGAATATTCACAATGTTCGATCCTACAACATTGCCCACAGCCATATCGTTTTCGCCCTTTTTGGCAGCGGTAACGGAGGTGACGAGTTCTGGCAGGCTTGTTCCCATAGCGCATATGGTAAGACCGGTAAGCGTTTCGCTCATTCCTGCTTTCATGGCAATTATTCCTGCGTGTTCTACCACAAGATTTCCGCCGATGACTATTCCGCATATTCCTCCGATAACCGAAAGAGCGCATATGACGGGTGAAAAGCTGCCCGACGGTTCCGCTGCGCTTTCCGATGCGCCTTTTTTCGCCGCAATTACCGACATTACCATATACGCCGCAAAAAGCACAAGAAGAACTGCCGCCTCAATACGGTTAAGCTCCTTATCAAGGATAAAGATCAAAAAAATAACCGCTGCGCCTATGGAGATAGGATAATCCCTCCTTGCGACACTGTCGTTGGTCACAATAGGCTTTATTGCGGAGCATATTCCGAGGACTATCATGATATTGAAAAGATTTGAGCCTGTAACGTTTCCCACCGCAAGCGAGTTTGACCCTTCCGCCGCAGCAGAAATGCTTACCGCAAGCTCCGGTGCGCTCGTACCCAGAGCCACTATTGTAAGTCCCACTATAAGCGAAGGGATCCTGAGCTTCGCAGCAAGAGAGCAGCTTCCGTCGACAAAGTAGTCCGCGCCTCTTATCAGCAGAAAAAAGCCGCCGATAAGCATGATCGCGCTTATAACGACCGATGACGGCAGGGAAAGTACATAGCTTATCATTACCGCTGCCGCAAGCAGAACAGAATATATCACAGCTTTTTTATTCATAAAAATTACCTTTATTCTTTTTTAAAATTTTAATCATAGTATACCATTTTCTGCAAAAAAAATCAATATTTTTCCGATCAAAATATATACCCAAATATTAAATTTCTGTAAAAGCTATTGCATTTTTCTTCAAATAGGCTATAATAAGTAATGTATAACTTTATGCAAAAGGAAAGGAAAGATAATGCAGATGTTCACTTCATATTTTACTGCCCTTGCATCGGCAACGGCAGACACTGCACAGACAACCACAGCGCCCCTTATCTCATCGCTCGTAATGCTGGGTCTTGTAATGCTCTTCATGTACCTGATCGTGATCCGTCCTCAGAAGAAAAAGGACAAGGAGCAGAAACAGATGAGGGATTCCCTTCAGATAGGAGATCAGGTCGTTACGATCGGAGGGATCGTGGGATTCATTGTCCGCAAAAACGAAGATACGGTCGTTATAGAAACAGGCGGCGACCGCTCCAAGATCATCGTTAAGCTATGGGCTGTTTCGGAAAATCAGACAAAGCATGACGAATCCGACGAGCTTGGCAAGAAAAAGTAAGCTTACTTAAGCCATTAAAATGCTGACCCTGATAATACCGTCAGGGTCAGCATTTTTTATTTAATAATTCCTCCATGAAAAAAACATTCGTATATCATTTTACCATTAAATGATATGGTTTCATATCCCTGAAACCACTCAAAATCTCCCCTTGCTTCACAGTTATAGGTATATTCTCCCTCCGAATATTTTTCGGGTCCCCTGAAAGGCATATCTGCCTTGACCCTAAGCAGCGCTTGCTTCAAGAAATCTCCGCTGAAATCATCTCCTGTGACACGTCCTGCATAATTCATGCTCCAATACGGTTCGCCCTTTATCCACAGCGCCTCTTCTCCTGCAAATTTTTCACTGCCCAGATATGTATCGTAATACATCATATCGTTTTCCTTATAAAGGGAACCTCTATAAACCTCCTTCACGGCAAATCCTCTATTGGTTCGTTCATCTGCTTCGTTATCAGACCTTGTAAGACAGCAAGTATTACTGCGGTCTGATGCCTTGCATCTGACCGAACCAATGGACGAGGCTTTGCTCGTGTCCCGGTTTATAGAGAACCCCTAAAAAAGGTCATGTGATTTCGGTCTTGACGGAACGGTTTCTGCTCCCTTTCCGGCATATGTTGCCCTTTTTGCTTTTATCAAAAACCCGATCATATCATTTTTGTCCATTTATAATTTCCCTCCCGATTTTTTGTTTTCGATTATATCATTAAAAGATCAAAAAGTCAAATATGCAAAGCTGACCGTCAGATAACAAACGGTCAGCTTTGCATATTAGGGAGATGGCGGATGAATCTTCAGGGAGCCGATCCATCCGCCTGCAGAGTGAATATATGCGCAAAAACTCCTGTAAAATTTTCGCACATAACGGATATAGAAGCTGTCGGAATTAAGGCGGCAGCGGATAACGGAAGGAAAGATCCATCCGAAGCCGCTGCCTTAGCGTTAATGTATATACTAAAAACTATTTAAACTCTGAAAAGAAGATCGCCATATGTGGGGAAGGGCCACTCTGCTTCGGGAGTAATGGTTTCAAGCTCGTCTGCAACAGCTCTCAGATTCTGCATTGAATTAAATACAACATCTCTGAAATATCTTGCGGAGGGTTCTCCCTCTGCCATATCAGCCGCAGCTATAAGCTTTGCGTCAAGATCGTCTATAGCATCCGAAATGCTCATATCAAGAGCAGTTACCTTATCGGCAAGCTTCTTTTCAAGCTCGGCGGACACTCCTGCCGCCTTCTTGGAAATTACGGCGTCGGAAAGCTCCTTTGCGAATCCCATACCTGCCGGCAGGATCTGCTTTTTAGCCATATCAAGCATTGTGAGAGCCTCAATGTTGATGATCTTGGAGTAATTTTCAAGAATGATCTCGGTTCTTGATTCAAGCTCGGTTCTGGTGTAAATCTTGAACATCTCGAACATCCTGATATTCTTTTCATCGGTATAGTGAGGTACAGCGTCAACGGTAGAAATATAGTTGGGAAGTCCTCTTCTTTCAGCCTCCTCTACCCAGCTTGCATCATAGCCGTTGCCGTTGAAGATGACTCTCTTGTGCTTTTTAATGGTTTCAACAAGGAGAGCGTTAAGCTCCGAGCTGAAATCGTCCGCCTTTTCAAGCCTGTCAGCAAATTCCTTGAGAGAATTTGCAACAATGGTATTGAGAATGCAGTTTGTGCAGGCGATAGTTTCGGAAGAACCGAGGCTTCTGAACTCGAACTTGTTTCCGGTGAAAGCAAAGGGCGATGTCCTGTTTCGGTCGGTGGTATCCTTGGGGAAGTTGGGAAGAGCCTCCACTCCGATAACAAATTCCTCGTTTGCATTCGTTTTGATCATTTCGCCCGACTCAAGAGCGTCAAGTATCTGCTGAAGCTCAGAACCTACGAAAATAGACATTATCGCAGGAGGAGCCTCGTTTGCTCCCAGTCTGTGATCGTTTCCTGCTGACGCAACGGAAAGCCTCAGCAAATCTGCATTTTCATCGACTGCCTTTATGATAGCCGCAAGGAACGTAAGGAACTGGATATTATCTTTTGGATTCTTGCCGGGATCAAGAAGATTCTGACCGTCGTTTGTGGAAATAGACCAGTTATTGTGCTTGCCGGAACCGTTCACGCCCGCAAAAGGCTTTTCATGGAGCAGGCACACAAGACCGTGCTTGAGAGCGACCTTTTTCATGATCTCCATGGTAAGCGCATTCTGGTCCGCAGCAACGTTGGAGGTAGTGAATATCGGAGCCATCTCATGCTGAGCCGGAGCGACCTCGTTATGCTCTGTCTTTGAAAGTATTCCCAGCTTCCAGAGCTCCTCGTCAAGCTCCTTCATATAATCGTGAACTCTTGTCTTGATGTTTCCGAAATAGTGATCCTCAAGCTCCTGACCCTTGGGTGCCTTTGCACCGAAAAGAGTCCTTCCGGTATAGATAAGATCCTTTCTCTGATCGTAAAGCTTCTTGTCAACAAGAAAATATTCCTGCTCCGGACCTACTGTGGTGGTAACTCTTGTCGCCTTTGAACCGAAAAGCTTCAGGACTCTTACAGTCTGCTCGGAAATGACCTCCATAGAACGCAGAAGCGGCGTTTTCTTGTCCAGCACCTCGCCGTTATAGGAGCAGAATGCAGTAGGTATGTAAAGAGTATTATCCTTTATAAATGCGGGAGACGTGGGATCCCATGCGGTATATCCCCTTGCCTCAAAGGTAGCTCTCAGACCGCCTGAAGGAAAACTTGACGCATCGGGTTCACCCTTGATAAGCTCCTTGCCCGAAAATTCCATGATGACCTTTCCGTCGTCGGTAGGAGAGATAAATGAATCATGCTTTTCGGCTGAAAGACCTGTCATGGGGTGGAACCAGTGGGTATAATGGGTAACTCCCTTCTCAACAGCCCAGTCCTTCATGGTTGTTGCGATAACGTCGGCAACATCGGGATCAAGCGCAGTTCCCATTGTTTTGGTTTTAAGCAGCGCCTTATAAACGTTCTTAGGCAGTCTTGCCTTCATCGTTTCCTCGTTGAAAACATTGCATCCGAAATAATCGGGTACATTCTTAACTCCCTGCATAACGATCTCTGACATATAATTTTCCTCCCGTATTTTCAAAAACAAAAACCGACAGATATCCCCTTTCGGGAACATCCATCGGCGCCATTGCCTTTGAAATTATTTTTTTGTTTTATCATGGTTATATAATACACCATATTTTCTTTTTTGTCAATACCTTTTTTTACATTTCTGCAAGTTTTATAAAAAATCTTGCATTATTTCTTGTTTTTTGAACATTTTCGGAAATTTCACGCTCATCTTGCGAATTTTCCGTATAGAAAGCATTCACAATTACGGCATAAGACGATTAAGATCCCTTGGGAACATGGAAGCCTGACGGACATTTGTCTGACCGAGAAGCTTCATCACAAGCCTTTCAAGACCGATACCCAGACCCCCGTGAGGAGGAAGACCGTACTTGTGGCTCTCAAGATAGCTCTTGAAATCCTCGGGATCAAGTCCCTGAGCCTTCATTTTTTCGACCTGCTCGTTGTAGTCATGGATTCGCTGACCGCCTGTGGTTATCTCAAGACCCCTGAAAAGAAGATCGAACTTGCAGGCAGTTCTTGGGTCCTCCTTATCGTTCATCGCATAAAACGGCGGCTTTGAGGAGGGGAAATTTGTCACGAAAATAAACTCTGTGCCGTAATTTTCCTTTGCCCAGTTACAGAGGAAAACCTCGTCCTCGGGTTCGAGGTCGAACTTGTTCTTTGCCTTGCTGCCCTTGATAAGCGCAACGGCGTCCTCAAACTTCACGGCGGGTATCTCTGTAACTTCGGGAATATCCGCACCGAGGATATTTATTTCCTGAGCATAATTTTCCTTGAGGTAGTCCATAAGATACCGGAGCATTGCGGTTTCCATGTTCATAACGTCGTACATATCATTAATGAAGCCCATCTCAAAATCAAGACCGATATATTCGTTAAGGTGACGGGAAGTAGAGTGACGCTCTGCACGGTAAACGGGAGCGATCTCAAAGACCCTGTCAAAGAAAGCAACAGCCGCCTGCTTGTAGAACTGCGGGGACTGATTGAGAAACGCTTCATGGTCAAAATAGTCAAAGCGGAAAATATTTGCTCCGCCTTCTGCGCCCTGCGCAACTATTTTCGGAGTGTGTATCTCGGTGAATTTATTTTTGAGCATAAACTCTCTGAATCCCGAAACTACGCCCTCCTGGAATTTGAAAACAGCTCTTTCAACGGGATTTCTCAGCGCAACGCTCCTGTTGTCGAGATTAATGTCGAGAGTACAGCCTATCTTCCTTGCGGAAACATGGAGCGGATAATCAAAATTGGGCTTATGGATGAGATTTATGCCCGTCATTGCAAGCTCGATACCGTTATATGCGCGCTCGTCGTTTCTCACCGTACCCTTTACCGTAACAAAGCAGCCCTCCTTTATGCCGTCGATGCTGTCGGGGCAGGTATCGGGAGAATAGACCGTCTGAATGAGATACCTTGCGGTTCTGAGTATTACAAAAGCAAATCCGCCCATTTTCTTGACCTTATGAACGCAGGCTGAGATCTCTATCTCCTTTCCCTCGTTCTTTTTTGCATCATTGAGGTCAAATTCGCACAAAACATCATTTCCGTTGATCATTTCCATTATATTTTAAACCACCTTTCCGGAACACAGTCCGGGGAATTTTCACTTACTGAAAAATTATACCACAGCTTTGCCTTGTTGTCAACATTTTTTGGCTTACTCCATCAGCTTATCCGTGACCGGACCGCAGACGGATATGCACTCATAAATATAGTATACAAGCATGATCCAGAACGAAACGCAGGATACCGCAACGGGAAATGTCCTCTTCCTGTGGTATTCGCCGAACTCCGGAAAGCTTATCGCTCCCGTCGCAAGAAGCGCGATAAAGGTTATTATCCCGATTATCATGAACATTATGATAAGTACCGACCAATAGTCCGCAGAAACCTCCTCACCGTACAGATATTCGGCAAAGCTGCTTGAAACGGCGGCGGTGTTTATAAAGATATGTCCTGCCATGGGAAGTATAAGCGAGCCTGTTTTTACTGCCGCATAGCCGAAAACCATACCCAGCATAAAGCCCAGTATCGCCTGGACGAAATTTCCATGCATAAGACCGAAAATGATCGCCGAGGCAAAGATAGCAAAGCTCTGGCTCACCGAGCTGAGCCTTCTGAGGATAACGCCTCTGAACATAAGCTCCTCCGCCACAGGAGCGAGTATGGCTGTAGTAACAAAGCTTACGGCAAGATAAAGGGGCGTAAGCTCCTCCTCTGTCAGATAGTCCTCGGATATCGGAGAGATCCCTGCGGCAAACATTGTGCTGATAAGAATGTTCTGCATAAAAATCGCAGCTCCGTAGGCAAACATAGTCATTCCGAAAAATGCGGCGATCTTTTTAAGCGATATATTATCCGTTCTGAAAAATTCCCCTGCGGGAATATGCGCGGCAGACTTGTCATAGAGGAATATCCCTATGCAGAAGATCACGGACGGCAGACTTCCGGCGATATTGTATATCCAGTCCACGATCGCCGTACCGTCTTCGGTATATCTGAACTCATAGCCCGACATCATCATTGATATGAAAATTATCTGCGCCAGAACGAATGAACCGATACCGTGTATCACAGCACGGGTAAACGTTCCCGAATACTGCCTTTTAAGAAGCCTGCGCTCCTCGGGGGACACAAAGAATATGTCACTGAACCTAGGCGGATAACTCGTATCCGCCGTAGGCTCATAAGGTCTGTATCCGTCCTGTCTGTTGAAATTATTATCCATAGATATGACAACTCCTAATTCATTAAGGGGGTTCGCCCTAAGTTATGTGAAGCGTTTTTCCAGCTTTTCAAGAATAAGGCGGGCGCACTTGTTGATATCTCCGCAGCCCATGGTGAGGATAAGGTCGCCGCTCTTGGCATGAGTGCAGACATATTCTGCGCACAGCTCAAAATTCCTGTCATGATCCTGCTCATTTTCAAAATAGACCGAACCCTTTACAAGCCTGCCGAGATCCTTGTCGTAAATGTTATAGGTATTCTTTTCTCTTGAACCCATTATTGCGGTAATAACGCATTTGTCGGGAATAGAAAGCACTCTTGCAAAATCATCCAGCAGAAGCGCAGTCCTTGAAAACGTAAAGGGCTGAAAGACCGTCCATACCCTTTTAAAGTCAAGCTCCTTTGCCGCTCTGAGAGTGACCTCAAGCTCCGCAGGATGGTGACCGTAATCATCACAGACAGTTATCCCTCCGACCTCGCCGTATTTTTCAAAGCGCCTTTTTGCACCGCGGAACGAATCAAGTCCCCTGCCGGTCATATCTCCGTCAGCGCCCGATTCATACGCCGCTGCCGCCGCCGCAACCGCATTAAGGATATTATGCTCCCCGGGAACATGGAGAACCGCATGGGTAAAAAGCTCCCCTTTTCTCAGAATATCGAACTCGGTCAGAAGTCCGTTTTTCCTTGAAATGTTTGCGGGACGCCATGTGCAGCCCTCCGAACGTCCGAAGGTGATTATCTCCTTGTCAAGACCGTCAAGGACTGTCATCGTATTTTTATCGTCGCCGTTTGCAATAATCTTTTTTGCCGCAGAGCAGAATTTTCCGAAGGACTTTATTATGTTTTCGAGCGTGCCGAAATAATCGAGATGGTCTGCATCCACATTCAGCACCACCGCAATATCGGGATAAAGCTTCAGAAAATGATCCTCGAACTCGCACGCCTCGCACACCATTGTGTCCGACGTGCCCACGCAGCCGCTGCCGCCGATCAAAGGCAGCTTTCCGCCGATATATGCGGTTATATCCATTCCGCCGCCCTTCAGTATCTGGGTTATCATTGAGGTTACGGTTGTTTTTCCGTGAGTTCCGCTGACGCATACGGCGTTTTTGTACCATTTTGTGATTATTCCCAGAAGCTCGCTGCGTTCAAGCACGGGAACTCCGCTTTCATTGGCTGCAATCAATTCGGGATTATCCTGCATAATTGCCGCAGTCCTTATGATAAGATCCGCTCCCTTTATATTTTCCGCTCTCTGCCCCAAAAAGACCTCGATCCCCATGTCCCTGACAGCTTTGAGAGTATCCGTTTCGTTATTGTCCGAGCCTGTTATATAATAGCCTTTTGTATGAAGTATCTGAGCAAGAGGATACATTCCGCTGCCGCCTATGCCTATCATATGAATATGTCTTTTGTCATTTAAAATATTATCATTAAATCTTCCAATAAAATTATTCAAAAGTTTCACCTCAGTTAAGAATATTTTAAGTTTAATATATTATAATTGAAATATGGATAAGAAAGAATTTCATTTTCCATTATCATGTATAATGCATACGCATCTTATTCATATCCGTATGCACAGATTTTAAGGAGGACGCTGAAAATGACAATCACAGACATCAAGATCAGAAAAATCATCCCCGACGGCCGTCTCAGAGCTGTAATTTCCATTACTGTTGACGACCAGATCGCGATCC
>CAZDJG010000023.1:0-17026 GCA_964505695.1 uncultured Ruminococcus sp. | reverse complement strand
GTCAAGATTATTTTTTCCATGTTGCGGGAGTAAAAAGCAGCAGCATGGGGAACAGTTCCAGCCTGCCCGCAAGCATATCAAAAATAAGGACGAGCTTTACGGGAGAAGAAAAAAATCCGAAATTGCGGGTGGGTCCCACAAGCTCGAGTCCCGGTCCAACATTGTTGATGGCTGCCGAAACTGCTGTAAAATTAGTGATAAGGTCATGGTTATCAAAGGAAATAATTGCCATTGAGATGGCGAAGATGATTACATAACAGACCATGAATACATTTACTGCCCGCACAGTTTCATGCTCTACGGTGTGTCCGTCAAGGGTGATCTTTCGCACCTGTTTGGGGTGGAGCATAACGAGCAGTTCCTTTCCGAGGCTCTTGAGAAGTATCAGTATCCTCGATATCTTTATTCCGCCGCAGGTACTGCCCGCACATCCGCCTATGAACATTATCAGCACAATAAGCATTCTCGAAGGCTCGGGCCAAAGGTCAAAATCCACTGTGGAAAAGCCGGTTGTTGAAATTATCGAGGCTACCGTAAAGCAGACGTGCCTGAGTCCCTCTGCCGTGCTTTCAAAGATCTCACGGGAATTATATGTGATCATTGCGGTAGTCGCGGCGACAATGATCAGAAAGACCCTCAGTTCAAGATTAAATGCTTCTCTGAGCTTTCCTGTGATAACAAGATAATATGAGCCGAAGTTTATTGAAAACAGCAGCATGAATACAGTGACGATTATCTGAAGGCAGGGCGAAAAGCCTGCAAAGCTGTCGTTTTTTATGCCGAAGCCGCCTGTTCCGGCAGTGGCAAAGGCGGTATTCAGTGCGTCAAAAACGGACATTCCTCCGAAAAGCAGGAGAATAAACTCAATAAAGGTAAGGAAAAAATAAATTGAATAAAGTATCATTGCGGTGGTCTTTACCCTCGGAACAAGCTTGCTTACCGACGGTCCAGGGCTTTCCGCTTTCATAATATGCATATTCTGACCGCCGCTGAGAGGAACAAACGCCATAATAAAGACAAGGACTCCCATGCCGCCTACCCAATGGGTAAAGCTGCGCCAGATAAGCATGGATCTCGGCAGACTTTCAACGTCTCCCAGAATGCTCGCTCCGGTTGTGGTAAAGCCTGAAACAGTTTCAAAAAGCGCATCGGTAAAGTCGGGTATTACCCCGGAAATAAAAAATGGCAGCGCTCCGAAAATACTGAGAATGATCCAGCTCAGCGACACTATTACATAGCCCTCTCTTGAATACAGTGTCTTCTGAGCGGGTTTTTTCATTATCAGCAGTCCTCCGCAGACAAGGCACAGGACTGCGGAAATCAGAAAATACCAAAATGCCTTTTCTCCGAAAACCACGGCTGTTATAAGTGGAACAAGAAAAAACATTGCCTCGAAAATAAGTATCCAGCCGAGAATATTGACTATCATCTTAAAATTCATAAAAATTTTTGTCCCCTTTTTATTTCAGAACGTCCGTAATGTCGTGGAGCTGCATCAGATTGGACACGATAACAACAGCATCTCCGGGCTGAATGATATCGTGACCTCTCGGAATAATTACTTTTCTCTCGCGCAGAATAGCCGCAATAAGGACGTTTTCCTTGAAATGAAGCTCGGCAAGGGGTATTCCTGTAATGGGTGAGTTTTCCTTTACAATAAACTCCGCCGCCTCTACCTTGCCTTTGATGATATTGTAAAGCGTTTCAACGTTGCTGCCGATGGTGTTTTTCATTGCTCTTACATACCTGACTATCATATCGGAAGTGATGTTTTTCGGATAAATTATTGAATCGAGATCAAGCTTTTTTATGACTGTATCAAAATCTATGCGGTTGATCTTTGTGACAAGCTTTCCCTTTCCCGCACTTTTTGCAAAAAGCGAAAGCAGGATATTTTCTTCATCGAGATTTGTAAGGGCGGCAAATGCTCCGCAGTTTGCAAGCCCCTCCTCGAGAAGTATCTCCTGATCCACGGCGTCGCCGTTTATTACGGAAACGTCGGGCCATCTTGCGCAAAGCTCCTCGCATTTTTCGGGATTTTTTTCAATGATTTTAACATCAATTCCCGAACGGCGAAGAATATCGCAAAGATAATGGGTGATTTCTCCTCCGCCCACTATCATAACGTCCTTGACGGAATTTATCTTGTAATCTATTTTTCTGAAAAAGTCGTTTGCATTCCTGGGTGAGGCGATTATGGAGATAACGTCCTTTTCTGAGAAAACGAAATCTCCGTTTGCGATAAATGCGTCATCTCCCCGCTCTATCGTGCATACAAGCACGTCGCAGTGCAGCTTGGCGACTATTTCCCTGACCGAGCACCCCACAAGGCGGCTGTTTTCGGGAAGCTTGAACTTCAGAAGCTCGACCCTTCCCTTTTCAAATGTGTCGATCTTAATTGCGGATGGAAATCTGAGGACACGGGCGATCTCCTGAGCCGCAGCATATTCGGGGTTTATCACCATTGCAAGACCAAGCTCCTCCTTGAGATAAGGCGCTTCCTTGCTGTATTCGGGATCCCGCACTCTGGCGATTGTCTGGCAGTTTCCTGCTTTTTTTGCAATAAGACAGCAAAGAAGGTTCAGCTCGTCCGAGCCTGTGACCGCAATGAGCATATCTGCGTGCCTGATGCCTGCCTCCTGCTGTGTAAGGTGAGTTGCTCCGTTTCCCACCACGCCCATAATATCAAGACGTGATGAAATGGCATTTACCTTTTCGGCAGTAAGATCAATGACGGTAATATTGTTTCCCTCTTCGTTAAGCTGCATGGCAAGAGCCTGTCCTACCTTTCCGCAGCCCACAATAATTATGTTCATAGCTTAACAAAGTCCTTTCGTTCAGAAGCTGTTCTCATGGAAAATCCGTACACATTTTCCATGAGAACAACTTCTTATGCACTGATACGAGCCTTTTTATAGAATAATTCCCACAGAAATGTTTCCGCTCCTATTTTAGCGTACCAGTCATATACTCCTGTGTAATGGATAAAGCATCTTGCGCAGCCTTTTTCTTTAAGTCCCTTCGCTGCAAGAGCGACCATTTTAAGACCTATCCCCCTGCGCCTGTATTCGGGAACAGTTCCCACGCAGCCTACAGAGCCGGTTTTTCCTTTTCCGCCGCTGAGCAGGCAGCATTCGTCATCATCGGTCATGCAGAATGAGGCAATCTCACCGTCAAGATATCCGCAGAAAACATTTGCGCCGTTAAAATACTGCGTCCATTCCGGCTCTACCTTGTCAACAGCTTCGATCAGGTCGGAAAGAGGGCCCTTATATTCGCCGAAGTATGCATTTTCGGGAACGGTGATATCGAAGCTGTCTGCAGAAAAGCCGTCAAGCTCCGGCTTCATTTCGGCTGCGCCGCCGCTGCAAGCATATCCGTTTTTTTCAAAAAATACGCACCCGTTTTTCATAAGGGAACCTCTATAAACCTCCTTCACGGCAAATCCTCTATTGGTTCGGTCATCTGCTTCGTTATCAGACCTTGTAAGACAGCAAGTATTACTGCGGTCTGATGCCTTGCATCTGACCGAACCAATGGACGAGGCTTTGCTCGTGTCCCGGTTTATAGAGAACCCCATAAATTCCTCACGGGAAACGGGAACACCTATAAACAAACGAGATGAAAAGCCGCCTGCAGCAGCCTCGTCATATCCCGCATTGAAGATATGCTCCTCGGCACGCCTGAGCAGCTTTGTTCCTATGCCCTTTCCTCTGATATGGGGAGGAACGCACAAAAGCCGCAGTTCGTTTTTCCTTACTGCCGCAAAGCCGCCGTTCTCTTCAAATATCAGGCAGTCATTTATCTGTGCAAGCTCGTAAAAGCTTTTTCTGTCAAGAGGAAGAGAAGGAAAGCATTCCCTGAAAATTTTATAATGATCCATCGAATATTAACCTCCGGTTATGAGAACGGCTTCTTATATCGGCGGGATATTTTTTGCCGCCTCGTTGTAAAAAATACCGAGTTTTCCTATGTAACCGTCCTTCCACGGCTTGTTCCTGCCGATAAAATGAATGATCGCACTGATCTTCCTTACGTTTTCGGGAGTGAGCCTGTGATACATCATAAGCCGCTCTGTCATGTTATATCTGAGAGGCTCCAGAGGATATATCATATCCGAATAAAGTCCGCTTATAACATCCTGATCGGGAAGGATAAGCAGCTTTTCGTTTTTTCGTATATAATCGTAAACTCTTTCGGGATCCTGCCTTTGCCGCAGCAGCGACAGATTCATAAGCATTACTCCCGAATTTATATAGGGGCCTTCCTCATCCATACCCAGCCGAAGCTCGTTTATTTTTCGCATGACCTCCTTTACATGGGAGGCAGCGGCATAGTAATATCCGCTGAGGTTTAAGGAATAAAGCTCCTCAAGCGAACCGTTTATCACAATATCGGGGTCGAGATACAGTACCCTGTCAAGCTGACCGGGAAGGTATTTTGCAGCAAAAATACGGTAATACATTTCCTTGGGGTATCTGTCGGTAACGGGAGCGCCGGCAAACTCATCATCCGAAAGCTTTATGTCGATAAGCCTGTAATTTTTAAAGTCAAGCCGTATATTTACTGAGTTAAAATCTTTTTCGTTAAGAGAAACGTTCATGACATAAACATCGAAATGCTCGTCGGGATGATTTTCAAAAAGCGTTGAAAGCATTACGCAGAGCTGATAGAGATAGCCCTTGTTCAGGGTCACAAGTATATTCATGCGGATAATATCCCCTTTTCGTTTTCAAGTTCCTTCAGATTTCTGAGCATTCCCACGGTAAAGAAGACTGTTACCGCTGCAGTCAGAAGATCGGCTGCCGACTGAGCAAGGCATAGACCCGTAATGCCCATTGTTTTTGTCATTATAATAATGAGGGGAATAAAGAATATCCCTTGTCTTGCCACCGCAAGAAAGCTTGCGCTGAAGGTTCTTCCCATGTTCTGTACAAGCATATTGGTCATTATTATTATTCCTTGAAGGGGAGCGGTAACGCACTGGAACCTAAGCATAGGTATTCCGGCTTCGATGACCTGCGGATCGTCCCTGAAAAAGGCGATAAGAGACGGAGCGAATGCAAAAGCCAGTCCGCCGAAGAGAAGCATGAATGCAGTTGACGCCCTGATGCAGAATGCAAACGTTTTTCTGATACGATCATACCGCTTCGCACCGTTATTGAAACCGCATACGGGCTGAAAGCCCTGACCGAATCCGATGACCGCCGAGCCGCCCAGCATTACTATCTTGTTAACGACCGATACTGCCGCAACGGCAGCCTCGCCGAAGTTTCCCGCCGCATGATTCAGTGTGACCGAGGCAATGCTCATTATGCCCTGTCTGCAAAGGGAGGGAGTTCCGAATCTGAATATCGCGGAAATTATCTCGCCGCTCAGATAAAAATCTGGCTTTCTGAGAGGCAGACGTCCGCTCATCTTCAGAAGGATCAGAAACGAAACGATCTGGCTTATTACCGTTGCTGCCGCTGCGCCTTTTACGCCCATGTCAAGAATGAAAATGAAAACGGGGTCGAGTATCACGTTGAGTACTGCGCCGCCTGCCATTCCTATCATTCCGTAGAAGGCGTTTCCCTGAAATCTGAGCTGATTGTTCATTGTAAATGACGTCATGATGAACGGCACGCCGATAAGCATTACGGAAACATATTGCACCGTGCTTTCCATAAGAGCGGGGGTAAGGTCGGGAGTAGCGCCCAGAGCGGCTGCAAGGGGGCGGATATTCAGAAGTCCGAGCAATGCAAGAAGTGTTCCCAGCGACAGTGAAAGTATTGCCGAGGTATCCGCCATGCGTGAGGCTGCCTTTTCATCGCCCTTTCCGAGCATTCTTGACATATAGTTTCCCGAACCGTGACCGAAGAAAAAGCCTATCGCCTGAATAACGTTCATCAAAGGAAGAGCAAGACCCACTGCAGCAGTGGAAACGGTATCGAGACGTCCGACGAAAAAAGTGTCTGCCATGTTATAAAAAGCAGTTATAAGCATTGTTATGATCGTTGGAACTGCCATTTTGCATACAAGCAGTTCCACGGGATCGGTAAGCATTTTTTCTCTTTTTTCTTCGGGAGATATCATTTTTCTGATCAATCCTTCTCTTTAGATATATCCGTAATTATGACCGGAACTTGATTATTTATATATATTATAATCCTTTGGCAGAAATTGTCAAGCGGAGAAGGACATACTTGAACAAAAAAACAGCTCTCAATTATTGACAATCGGCATTTCCGAGGGTATAATAGAAGTATGAGAACCTGTCTTCACAAGGTATTTTGCACACGTCTTTTCGGGAATTTTGCCGAAGGCAAGGCAATTGTACTCGAATCCGCATACAAACCTTATAAATACAGGTCCTAAAAAGGAGCTTTCGATGAAAATATATTTTACCCGTCACGGGGAAACGCAGTGGAACAGCCGCAATATTATCTGCGGCGTTACGGATATAGAGCTTTCCGAAAAGGGATTTGAACAGGCAAGGTCTCTTGCCGCCGATATCTCGGAAAATCGCGGGGATATCGGCGCAATTATCTGCTCTCCGATGAAAAGAGCCGTTCAGACAGCCGCCGAGGTCGCCGATGTACTCGGAATAACTCCCGTTTATGACAGCCGTCTAAGGGAATGGGATTACGGCAGCTTTGAGGGAAAGCACCGAAGCACCGAGGGCTTTCTTGAGGCAAAGCTTGAATTTGGCTGCCGTATGCCCGGAGGCGGAGAATCCGTTTTCGATCTTGCCGCCCGTGTGTACGGTCTTATCGGCGAGGTAACGGAACAATATAAGCAAACAAATGTTCTGCTTGTCAGTCACGGCGGCGTTTGCAGGGTTATAGAGGCATATTGCAGAGGTCTTACCCGTGATGAATTTGCACATTTCTTTATGGGAAACTGTGAGCTGAGACAATTTGATACCGAATCTATAATGATTAAGGGGAAATAAATATGAAGCAGACTTTAAACGGTGCCTGGAGACTTTACAGCATAGACGGAGAACCGAAATACGATCTTAATGCGTCGGTTCCCGGCTCGGTGTATTCCGAGCTTATAAAAAACGGACTTACGGAAGACCCGTATTACCGTGAAAACGAATATAAGGCGACTGATATCTCAAAAGGAAGCTGCGTATACGAACGCCGTTTTTCCCTTGACGAAAAAATGCAGAGCGCAGACAGCATTCTGCTGAAATTTTACGGGATAGACACTCTGGCGCAGATATTTCTTAACGGAGTGTGCATAGGCGCTGCCGCAAATATGCACAGGGAGTATGTTTTTGATATAACAGATTCGGTGATGCCCGAAGATAATCTGCTGGAGGTGAAGATTTTTTCACCCGTAAGATACATTGAGGAGAAAAATTCCGAAACGCCTTTATGGGGAGTTTCATCTACAATGGCGGGATATCCCCATATCAGAAAAGCACATTATATGTTCGGCTGGGACTGGGGTCCGAAGCTTCCCGATATGGGAATATGGCGCTCTGTGGAGCTTATCGGCGTTTTCGGGGCAATGCTCGACGGAGTTTATGTAAAGCAGGATCACAGCGCTGCTGCGGATAACATCGTGAAGCTTGATGTCGATGTCTCGCTTACCCGTGTTTCCTGTGCGGATGTTACAGTCGGAATAAGCATTACCGATCCCGACGGAAACGAGCAGAGCATTTCCGTCGGTATGACCGAACGCAGGAAAAATATTCCGATAGATATTGAAGCTCCGCAGCTCTGGTATCCAAACGGATACGGAAAGCAACCCCTTTATGATCTGAAGGTCACTGTTTTCTGCGCAGATGAGCCTGTTGACGAATACTCCGCCAGAATCGGTCTGAGGACTGTCAGAGTCTGCACCGACCCCGACGAATACGGCGAGCAGTTCGCATTTGAGGTAAACGGCATAAAGATATTTGCAATGGGAGCAAATTACGTTCCTGAAAACCAGATAATCCCAAGGTGCAGTTCATCGAAAACAGAGCGTCTTTTAAAGCAGTGCCGCCTTGCAAATTTCAACATGATAAGAGTATGGGGCGGCGGATATTATCCCGATGACAGCTTTTATAACGCCTGTGACTGTATGGGTCTGCTTGTATGGCAGGACTTTATGTTTGCCTGCTCCGTATATAAGGCGGATGTTGCTTTCTGCGAAAACGTAAAGCACGAGATAACAGACAATGTCAAGCGCATAAGAAATCACCCCTGCCTTGCAATGTGGTGCGGCAACAATGAGATCGAATCCATGTGGCAGTACTGGGGAATAGACGCAGACCCCGAATATAAAAAGGATTATCTGCGGCTTTTCGAGGCTCTTATCCCGAAGGTACTCAGGTTCTGCGATCCCGTTACATATTATCACCCCTCATCGCCATCATCGGGAGGCAGCTTTGACGAGAGCAGTGCGGAAAACAGGGGAGATTCGCATTACTGGGATGTATGGCACGGCTTAAAGCCGTTTACGGATTACTATAAATACAATTTCCGTTTCTGCTCGGAATACGGCTTTGAATCCATACCCTCCATGAAAACCGTCCGCACATTTGCGGAAAACGAAGATCTGAACCTTATGGGTCCCGTTATGGAAGCTCACCAGAAATGCGAGGCAGGAAGCGAAAAAATAATGTACTATCTTGCGCAGATGTCTCATTATCCGTATAATTTCGAGGGACTTGTATACGCTACCCAAATGGTCCAGGCGGACGCTGTTCGTCTGAATGCAGAGCATATGCGCAGGCACAGGGGACAGAGCATGGGCTGCCTTTACTGGCAGGTAAACGACTCAAATCCTGTTATATCTTGGTCGTCAATAGACTGCTTCCACCGCTGGAAGGCACTCCATTACCATGCAAAGCGCTTTTTTGCACCCGTTCTTCTGTCTGCCGACAGCTCCGATCCCGACAATATCAGGCTTTATGTTTCATCGGAAAGGACTTCCGGGCTTTCTGCGGCTATACGCTGGAAGTCGAGGAAAAATACGGGCGAGATCATCACTCAGGGCTATGAAAGCATAACCGCACAGCCCCTTTCCTCCGAAATGTTCCTGACCCTTACTCCTGAAATGACGGGGATATCTGCGGATATGAAAGACAGGGCATACATTGAATTCGTTCTGATCGAGAATGGTATAAAGATCAGCAGCGGAACTTGTATGCTTGTCCGTCCGAAGGCTTTCAGATTTAAAGACCCGAGGCTTTCCTTTACCGTTACCGATATGGGCAGACGTTTTCAGATAACGGTCTTTTCCGAAGCCTTTGCTAAGGGAGTGTGCCTTGACCTCAGGGACGGGGACTGCCTTTTCTCCGACAACTGGTTTGATCTTCATTCCGAAAGCGTGAATGTTTATGTAAGCAAGGCTAATCTTCCCGACGGGATATCTCCCGCCGGATTTGCGGAAAATCTCAGCATAATATCCTATTATGAGGCGCTGGGGCTTACCGATGAAAACATATCTTAAATAAGGATAAACCGATATGCAAAAAAATGAAATTGATGTAAATGCTCTGAAGGAGCGCTTTTTGAAAATTTACAGGGAAAATATAAAAAGAGAGGGAGCGGATAAGCTGCTGGACTTTCTGCTCTCCTCAAAAAGCGACTTTTTCACCGCGCCTGCAAGCACACGCTTTCACGGCTCGTACGAGGGCGGTCTGCTTGAACACAGCCTTAACGTATACGACTGCCTATGCGATTATATGCAGCGGCAGAGGGTTCGGGAGGTGTACGGTCTTTCTGCGGATTATGAAACCATCGCAGTCACGGCTCTCCTCCACGATATCTGCAAGGTAAATTTCTATAAAACCGATTTCCGCAATGCAAAAAACGATCAGGGAGTGTGGGAAAAGGTTCCCTACTATACTATTGACGATACTCTTCCCTACGGTCACGGGGAAAAGTCAGTGTACATAATCACAGGCTTTATGCGCCTTTCCCGCGAGGAGGCTTTCGCTATACGCTTTCACATGGGTTTTTCGGGAACTGAGGATATAAACCTTGTGGGACGTGCATTTGAAAAATTTCCCCTTGCATATGCTCTCCACGCTGCGGATATGGAGGCAAGCTATTTTCTGGAAAGATGAATATAAAGAAGCTTACCTATAAACACACCCTTGCCGCCAGCTATCTGGGGTATATCACTCAGGCGGCGGTAAATAATCTTGCACCTCTCCTTTTTACGGCTTTCTGCCGTGATTTCGGAGTTACGCTCGGCGAAATATCCCTGATGATATCCGCAAATTTTATCACTCAGATAGTCGTTGACGCAGTCTCGGTAAAATTTCTCGGAAAAACGGGAATGCGTAGGGCAGCCGCTGCGGCACACTTTTTCGGAGCTCTTGGATTTATACTTATGGGAACGCTGCCGTTTATAATAAAGCCCTTTTACGGACTGATGCTGTCAATGATTGTATGCGCTGTGGGAGGCGGACTTACCGAGGTGGTAATAAGTCCTATTGTGGAGGCTATCCCCGGAGATGAAAAGGCGTCGGCAATGAGTATGCTCCATTCCTTTTACTGCTGGGGTCAGGTAGGGGTAGTCGTGCTGTCCACACTGTATTTTACCTTGGCAGGCACGGAAAATTGGCGGTGGCTTCCTTTACTTTGGGTGCTCCTTCCGGCAGGGAATATGATACTGTTTATGCTTGTGCCGATAAACAGTCTTATTGCCGGGGACGAATCCCCCATGCCGCTTAAAACGTTTTTTGGTACGAAATTTTTCTATGTGCTGCTGCTTCTTATGGTATGCGCCGGTGCGTCGGAGCTTGCAATGAGCCAGTGGTCGTCCTATTTTGCCGAGAGCAGCCTCAGGGTATCTAAAACGGCAGGCGATCTGCTGGGTCCCTGCGGCTTTGCGCTCCTTATGGGTACAGCCAGGCTTTTCTACGGAATAAATGGTTCAAAGATCCCTCTTGAAAAAATGATAAAGCTTAGCTGCGTTTTGTGTATTGCAAGCTATATGACCGTAGTATTTTCCCCCGTACCCGTTCTCAGTCTTATAGGCTGCGCGGTATGCGGATTTTCTGTGGGGATACTTTGGCCGGGAACGTTCAGCATTGCCTCAAGAGAGTTCCCAAGGGGCGGCGAGGCAATGTTTGCGCTGCTTGCTCTTGCAGGAGATCTTGGATGCTCTGCGGGACCGCTTCTTGTGGGTGCAGCGTCGGGAGATGTGGGCGATCTTAAAAGAGGACTTTTTGCCGCCTCGGTATTTCCCCTTGCAATGCTTGTGCTTATGCTGTCAGGAAATAAGCACAAAGCCGATAAAGCCGATGACCAGTGAAAGCGCCGCCCCGAAGATCACGTCAAGAGGAAAATGAACGCCCATAAGCGGACGTGAAACGGCTACCACTGCAGCAACAAGCAGTGTAAATATCCCGGCAGGCAGATTTACATACATTACTGCAAGCGCAATTATTACCGCACAGGCACTGTGGCGGCTGGGGCATGATCTTCCCCTTGTAGCCTTAGGTATCAGGGGAGAGGGGATAAAGCCTTCATAGGGTCTTGGACAGTTCAGTCCGCTGCGTATTATTGTTGCGGCGAAAAAGCCTGCGGCAGGAACGGCGATGAATTTTACGATTTTGTGGTCCGAGGTTATAAGCAGAAGCACCGCTGTTATAATATAGAGAACGTATATATACGCTGTCGCCGCCTTTGAAAAAATTTTCAGCGCTTTTTTTCTGTGTTGTCGTTCATTGAACCAGCGCTCGAGCTTAACATAATCCGCCGCAAATTTTTCACGGTGCTTTTTATAGAAGTCCATAACAATATCCCTTCCGTAAAAGTAAAGGAGCAAAAAGCGATGCCCGAAAAAAAGCTGAGCAAAAACTTAGCAGCAATGATATCCGTTACCGTGCTTATGCTGATAATAAATGCAGCTTCATGGATAAGCACGGGTCTTACCGACTTTTATGCGCAGTATATCTTTGCTCCCGTTTCCGACGTTGTTTCCGCGATAACGGGAAAGCTTCCCTTTTCGCTTGGCGAGGTGATGATATGTATCGGCATAATGCTTGTGATCGCCGCTCCGTTTATATTTGTTCCTTTGATTATACGGAAAAAGAAGAAAATTGTCAAGGGCTTCGGAATCTTTTACGGCTGGGTGCTTATATTCATTCTTGTGACCGAAACGCTCAATTGCTTTGTGCTTTACCACACTACGGAATTTTCCGAAAAATATCACGGCGGCGCAGGCAGAAACGGTTTTACGGCTTCCGAGCTTTCGCAGATGTGCGAGGAAACGATTACCGAGGCAAACAGGCTCGCGCAGCTAGTAAGGCGCGATGAAAACGGCAGAATGGAGGTTCCCGCCGATCTCGATGCTGCGGCATATGAGGCGATGAACCGTCTTGCGGAGGATTATCCTCAGCTTAAAGGTTTTTATCCCATGCCAAAAACCATAAATTCCTCTATGCTTATGACCCAGTTCGATCTTCAGGGGATATATTTTCCCTTCAGCCTTGAGGCAAATATCAACAAGGAGCTAAGCCCCGCAAGAGTGCCGTGTACGGCAATGCATGAGCTTAGCCATCTCAAGGGCTTTATACGGGAGGACGAGGCGTGCTTTATCGCTTACAGAGCCTGCCTTGAATCGGATATTGCTGAAATACAGTACAGCGGCATATTGTCTGCTATGAATTATCTTTTCAGCGAAACGAAAAAGAACGTTTCCGAAGCCGAGCTGAACAGACTGCGTTCGCTTATTTCTCCGCTTGTTTATTCGGATAACACCTTTGTAAGCGAGGAATACAGACAGACCGTGGAGCAGAAGGCGGTAATATCCACAAAAACCGCAAGCGCCGTTTCCGACAGGGCAATGGAGGCTGCGTTAAAATTCAATGGAGTTTCCGACGGGAAAAAAAGCTACGGCAGAATGGTAAATCTCCTGCTGGAATATCGTTACTGCATAAAGGATGACAACGCATGAAAAATATCACAGAAATTTTCTGAAATTTTACTGAACCCTGTTGATTTGATACGGTAAATGATGTAAAATAATCTTAGAGTTTTTTGTTATGGGAACCTCTATAAACCTCCTTCACGGCAAATCCTCTATTGGTTCGTTCATCTGCTTCGTTATCAGACCTTGTAAGACAGCAAGTATTACTGCGGTCTGATGCCTTGCATCTGACCGAACCAATGGACGAGGCTTTGCTCGTGTCCCGGTTTATAGAGAACCCCTTATATAATAAAGGCAACACTACGCAAAGACCGGCTGACGCCTTTGCACTGAATATGCACGCATTTTCAGCGCAATCCTTGTGCGGTATTGTCTAAAAAATAATTTTTGGAAGGGATGCGGAATTTATGGGTGCGCTTAAAGCTGCCGCAATTTTTACCGACCATATGGTCATTCAGATGGGAAAACCTGTTGTTATATGGGGTCACGATTACAGCGGACGGAAGGTGACCGCAGCGTTCTGCGGATATACTGCCGATACGATGTGTATCGACAACTGCTGGAAAATAACCTTTCCTCCCGTGAATACCTACGGCGGACCTTATGAGATGACCCTTACCGACGGCGATGAGACTATAGTTTTCTCCGATATAATGGTGGGTGAGGTCTGGATTGCAGGGGGACAGTCAAACATGGAGCTGGAGCTGCGCAATGAGAAAAACGGCGCAGAGGAGCTTAAGGCTGCGGAAAGCTCGAATGTGCGTTTTTATTACACAAAGAAGAATCCCTATATTGACGAGTTTTTCTATATTGACGAAAGAAACGGCGGCTGGGCGCTTCTGAACGCCGATTCCGCACAGTGCTGGTCGGCTGTCGGATATTATTTCGGCAAAAAGCTTGCCGCCGATCTTGGCGTTACGGTGGGAATTATCGGCTGCAACTGGGGAGGAACCTCCGCATCGAACTGGATAGACAGAAAAAATCTCATAAGCGATGCCGATACGAAAACATATGTTGACGAATATGATAAGGCTATGGAAGGTAAAACCTTTGATGATTATCTCCGCGACCTGCGGGAATACAGAGAGTGGGAGGCAGGGTGGCAGCCGAAAATAGACGAGTTTTACCGCAATAATCCCGAAGGAAGCTGGGACGAGGCTCAGGAATATGCGGGAAGCAAGTCAAGATGGCCCGAACCGCTCGGTCCCAAGTCTCCGTTCAGGGCAGGGGGACTTTACGAAACTATGCTCAAAAGGATAGCTCCCTACGGCGCAAAGGGTTTTATCTATTATCAGGGCGAATCAGACGACCATAAGTCTCAGATGTATGAAAAGCTGCTGAAAATGCTTATCGCCCAATGGAGAGCCGACTGGAACGATCCCGAAATGCCGTTTATAATGGTTCAGCTCCCTATGTTTATAAACCGTGACGATACAGACAGGAAAAACTGGTGCCTTATCAGGGAGGCCCAGATGAACACACATCTTACCACGGCGAATACAGGAATAGCCGTTATTCTCGATTGCGGAGAGTACGGAAACATTCACCCCGTTGACAAGCGTCCCGTGGGAGAAAGGCTTGAGCTTCAGGCAATGTTCCATACATACAAAAAAATAGAAGAGGACGAGGCATACGGTCCCGTATATTATCGCTCTTTCCCCGAAGAGGACTGTTTTATTCTTGAGTTCCGCCATGCAAAGGACGGCTTTGACCTCAGAAATGAGGAAACTCCCGGAGGATTTGAGCTGGCGGGCGACGACAAGTTATATTATCCCGCTGCGGCTCAGATATTAAGCGGAGGAAAAATAAGGCTTACCTCTCCCGAAGTAAGGGAGGCTAAGTATGCTCGTTTCAGATGGGTCAATTACGGCGATGTTACTCTTTTCGGAAAGAACGGCATTCCTGCTGCTCCGTTCAGAACAAGTCCGGAGGCATAACTGAAAGCTTTCATAAATTCTTTCAAAAAAACATATCATTCTTTACCCTTGATCTTATCAAGGGTATTTTTTTCGAGTCTTGAAACCTGAGCCTGGGATATTCCTATTTCCTTTGCCACCTCTACCTGCGTATGACCCATCAGAAAGCGAAGGTAAAGTATCTTTTTTTCTCTGTCGCTGAGAGCGGAAAGAGCGTCTTTAAGGGAAAGCTCATCTATCCAGTCGGAGCAGTCGCTGCCATCGCCTATCTGATCAAGGACATAAAGAGCGTCGCCTGCGTCTGAATATACAGGTTCATAAAGCGAAACGGGGTCGGAAATGCTTTCAAGCGCCGTTACAACTTCTGCCTTGGGAACGCCTACAGCAGCGGCTATTTCCATTATATCGGGTTCGCGGTGCAATTTTCCCGTAAGAGCCTCCTTTGCCTGCATTGCCCGGTATGCAAGATCACGCAGACTTCTTGAAATTCGTATGGGAGCATTATCTCTGAGATATCTCCTCAGTTCTCCGCTTATCATCGGAATGACATATAGAGGTTGAAAACAGTTTAAAAAGTATAGTGAACAGAAATCCTTGAGTCAATGATCTCAATACGGTCAATACACGTTCGTATTGCTTTTTGTTTGTCTTTAACAGACATAGTGTCCCATGCTTCCTCAAGGGTGTCGATTATCCTGTTTTTTTCGTCCAGATCAAGAACGACCTGTGATAATTTCTTCTCGTTTTCGATTTGTCTTGAAACATCGGTAAGTTCCTTTTTTGTATCATTTATGGTTTCAAGCAGCAGTGAATCACCGTTTGAAGCATAAAGATTATACAAACGTTTCAATTTAACCGATATGGTGTCGTACTTTTGCTGTAATATCTTGACAGCAGAGGTTTTGGTGTTTACTTTTTTATCCAAACACTTATTCTGACCTGCATAGTTGAACAAATCCTTTAAAACTGCGTCCTCTATATCACAGGCGTCGTTTTTTAAATTATCGCAATCCGGATCAACCACAAATTCGGGACGTGAATGCTGCTGTGAACAGCAATAGACCTTCAGTCCGTTTTTGCCCCATTTCTGATACCTCATTCTTGCCCCGCATTTGCCGCAGTAAATAAGTCCCGTAAGGAGATACGAAGAAGTGACCGCATTTTTGGTGGAGCGTTTTTCTCTTTCATGGCGTACTCTCTGCCAAGTGTCCTCATCAATTATCGCTTCATGCTGACCGTCGATTATCTCTCCTCTGAAATATATCTTTCCGAGGTACGTTACTCTGTCAAGAATATTTGTTATATGCTTGTCCGACGCAACGTCAAACATTTTTGCAAGCTGAGTTGTCGAATAGCCCTGTAAATACAATTGAAAGATCTGTTTGACATCCTCGGCGTGTTCATTGGGAACCAGAATATCCCTGTTTGAGTCGTAATCGTAGCCGAACGGTATTCTTCCTCCGCCCATCCATAACCCCGATTTGACCCTTTCATACATACCCATTCGGGTACGTTCTCTTATGTTTTCTCTTTCGAGCTGAGCAAACACCGACAAAATGCCGATCATCGCTTTTCCGTATGGTGTTGTGGTGTCAAAATTTTCCTGTAAAGATATAAAATTACAATTATTCGGGTTGAATACATCTTCCAAAAGAAATATAGTATCTTTCTGAGAACGTGACAGTCTGTCAAGCTTATACACTATGACCGCTTTGACCTGTTTACTTTCAATATCCTCTATAAGACGTTTCATTTCGGGACGTTCGATGTTGCTTCCGGACCATCCTCCGTCTATGTAGAACTCATAGTCCGTAATATCTTTCAGTTTACAGTATTGCTGAAGCTTCTCCTTTTGAGCATCAACAGAATATCCTTCTTCATATTGTGCGTCTGTAGATACTCGTATATAAAGCGCTGTTTTCACTTCATCACCTCGAAAATATAATAGAGACAGCAGTCTGCCATCTCTATTATACAATCAATTCTCAACTTATTTCACGAATTTTTATCTGTTGAAATATTAAGGCTATCATAATATTTGTTGACAACCTCTGTAAGAAGCTCTATAAGCTCCGGAATGATAGGCTGATATGTTTCGTCGACCTGTTCGCCTTTGCCGTTATAACGAATAATTTCCATGGATTTACCACCTCAATGGGATTATTGGCATAAAATATCAACTTATTCAACAGCCTTTTCCGAAATCCACCCGCCAAGCGACGGTACATAAAACCATCCGTCCG
>CAZDJG010000022.1:0-17200 GCA_964505695.1 uncultured Ruminococcus sp. | reverse complement strand
TGCAAGCAGATTCGGTGCAAAGACGCAAGTCACTCTTTGTTCGGTATTGCCTTAAAGCTTTTTTGTTTTAAAGCTGCGAATTTAGAAATTAAGAAAGCAGGAATAATAAATGATAGTATGGATAACACTGGTCGTCTATCTGATACTGATGATATGCATCGGCGTATACTGCCGAAAAAAAACATCTAATGTAAGTGAATTTGTTCTCGGCGGACGGAGCATTGGTCCGTGGTTTACAGCTTTTGCATACGGAACATCATACTTTTCCGCTGTTGTTTTTATCGGCTATGCAGGTCAGTTCGGCTGGGCATACGGCTTATCTGCGTCATGGATAGGAATCGGAAATGCCGTAATAGGCTCTCTCCTCGCATGGATACTTCTCGGAAGGCGCACACGAATCATGTCAAAATATCTTAATGCATCTACCATGCCCGAATTTTTTGAAAAAAGATACAATTCACAAAAGCTGAAGCTTTTCGCCGCAATAATAATCTTTATCTTCCTCATTCCATACACCGCATCTGTTTATAACGGTCTTTCCCGTCTGTTCGAAACGGCCTTTCACATTCCCTATTCCGTATGTATAATAGCAATGGCTGTTTTTACTGCAATTTACGTTATTCTCGGAGGATATCACGCAACTGCGCTTAACGACTTTATACAGGGAATTATTATGCTTGCGGGAATCACAGCCGTAGTAATATGTGTTATCAATCACAAGGGCGGTCTTTCCGAATCGGTTGCTGCTCTCGGAAATATTCCTGCCGACGGAAGCGGAGCAACGGGAGTTTACAACTCGCTTATCGGTCCCGATCCAATAAACCTCATAGGCGTTGTAATACTTACCTCTCTCGGAACATGGGGACTTCCGCAGATGGTTCAGAAGTTTTACGCTATAAAGGACGACGCTGCCATTAAAAGAGGAAGTATTATTTCCACTGTTTTTGCGTTTATCGTTGCGGGCGGGTCATATTTTCTGGGAGGCTTCGGCAGACTTTACGCAACCACCGATCCCAATGAAACAGGAAAGACCTTCATTGAAAAGCTTCCCTCCGGAAAGCTTAACTTTGACGATATTATCCCCTCGATGATGACCGAAGCTCTGCCGAAATTTCTTTTCGGAATCCTTATCGTGCTGGTACTTTCCGCTTCAATGTCAACGCTTTCCTCTCTTGTACTCACTTCAAGCTCCACCATGACGATCGACATGATAAAGCCATATAAAAAAGATATGACCGAAAAGCAGCAGGTTTTTTACATAAGGATACTAATAGTTCTTTTCCTTGCACTTTCCGTAATACTTGCAATGAACAAGAATGCCTATATTTCAACTCTTATGTCCATTTCATGGGGAGCTTTGGCAGGTTCATTCCTTGCACCCTTCATTTACGGACTTTTCTCAAAGAAAATTTCACGTACAGCCGTCGGAGTGTGCTTTATATGGGGCGTCGGAGTCACGGTTATCCATACTGCGCTTTTCAGCATGGGCTGGTTCCCCGAACTTACAGCAAGCGTTTCCGGACTGGGACTGAAGCTCAACATTATGTCACCCCTTAACTGCGGAGCGTTCACTATGCTTTCTTCTCTGATAATCTGCCCTGTTGTCAGCAGATTTACCATGAAAAAGAACGGCAGCGATCTTGAATCCGCAGAAAATGCATTCAAATGCTATGACGAATAATGATTCCTTAACCGCATAAAATAATGATGACTCCGTGAAAACGGACGTATTTTGTGCATGAAAGGAAAATAAAAATGAAAAATAACGGACTTAATTCCCTTCTTCAGTCAAGTGAACAGGCAAAAAACTTTTTCGGCTCTCTTCCCGACTTTGTTCAGGGCGGGATTATGCTGAGATCCGACACCATCAAGACAGAGGACGATCTCCATAAATGTGCAGAAAACATTTTTCACGAATTTGAATAACACAATAGCAAGCCCCGCTTTCCCATTGAAAAGCGGGGCTTTAATAATGCTGCAATACAGAAAATCATAATCATATTATAAGTCAAGAAGCACGGAAAAATTCAGAGCACCTTGCTTATCATATCATTTTAGTTCAACAACAGTAACTCCGTCCTCGCCCTCGCCGAAAACTCCGCTGCGAAAGCTCTTTACAGATGGGTGAGATCTGAGATGCCTCTGTATACCCTGTCTGAGAAGACCTGTTCCCTTGCCGTGTATTATTGTAACTATCCCTGCGTTTATCATCACTGCATTATCAATAAATGCGTCGACCTCATGTATTCCCTCGTCAACCGCACAGCCTCTTATATCAAGTTCCAGTGTACTTTTGCGCTCAAGCTTGCCGCTTATTTTCGACTTTGAAACTCCCGAGCTTGCAGGAGCTTTTTTATTGCCAACCGTGACCTTATCCTCTTCGGCAAGACGCAGATGACTTACATTTGTTTTGGTTTTCATTATTCCTATCTGAACGAAAACATTTCCGTTCTGATCGGGTTCTCCCGCAAGAATACCCTTTTTGCCGATATCCGCAACGATCACGCTGTCTCCCTTTTTGTAAGGACGAGGCGGCTTATACTCCCCTATCTCCCTTTTGCGGACGGGATTTGCCTCGTTGTACATTTTATCAAGTGCGCTGCGGCTTGCGGATTTTGCTCCGCTTGTGCGCCTGTCAAACTCCTCCTTGTTACGTTCCTTCCTGATATCTGAAAGCTCCTCAAGCAGTTTATCCGACTGCATACGGCAGTTCTCAACGATCCGCATAGCCTGCGTCCGTGCCTTTTCAAATTCATCGTCCTTGCGTGCTTCAAATTCTTCCTTTTCCCTCTCAAGAGCCTGCCATTTCTCCTCGGCTTCCTTTCTTAGCCTTGCAAGCTCGGTATTCTGCCTGTCAAGAGTCCTCCGCGAGGCTTCAAGCTGAGCCACGACCTCCTCGAACCTGCGGTTGTCATCGGAAACAAGCGTCTTTGCCTTTTCAATAACGTTTTTTGGTACTCCCAGCTTTGAGGAAATCGAAAATGCGTTTGATTTTCCCGGAGAGCCGATTATAAGCCGATAGGTCGGCTGCAATGTCTTAACATCAAATTCGCAGGAGGCATTTTCCGCATTATCACGTTCAATCGCAAAAAGCTTTAATTCTTGGTAATGAGTAGTGACAAATATCCTGCTGCCATTTGACATAAGCTCCTCAATGACGGAAACGGCAAGCGCTGCTCCCTCAACGGGGTCAGTACCCGAACCCAGCTCGTCAATAAGAATAAGGGAGCTTTCGTCTGCCGTTTTTAGAATATTTACAATATTGCTCATATGTGAGGAGAATGTGGAAAGGCTCTGCTCTATGCTCTGCATATCGCCTATATCCACAAGGATATGCCTGAAAACCGAAATTTTTGTGCCGTCCGCCGCAGGCACCATCATGCCGCACATTGCCATGGCAGTAAGCAGCCCCGCAGTTTTCAGAAGAACGGTCTTACCTCCAGTATTGGGTCCCGTAACAATAAGAGTGCTGTAATTCCTGCCCACAGAAATATCCACGGGAACTACCTTATCCGCATCAATAAGCGGGTGACGGGCTTTTTTAAGCTCCAGAATACCGTCGTCCGATATTTCGGGAATGCAGCCCTTCATCTTTGCACCGAGATTTGACTTTGCAAAATAAAGATTCAGCTCCGCACAGGTCATATAATCATTTTCCATTGTCTGTGCGCAGGCGGCGCAATCGGCTGAAAGCTCTGCAATTATCCGTTCTATCTCCTGCTGCTCCCTGTCCTTTAATATGCGTATGTCATTGTTTGCCTCAACAACAGCCTCAGGCTCGATAAAAAGCGTAGAGCCTGTTGCCGAGGAGGCGTGTACAATTCCTCTTATATTTCCCTTATGCTCTGCCTTTACGGGAATAACATACCTTCCGTCACGGACGGTAACGATATTTTCCATAAGCGACTTCTGAATTTCCGAAGAACGCACCATCTTGTCAAGACTTTCTCTTATGCGCACACCTGCCTGAGCGATCTTTCTTCTGATATTTGCAAGCTCTGAGCTGGCGGTATCGGCAATCTCGTCCTCGGAAAGTATCGCATTCTGGATCTTATCCTCCAGCCATTTGTTAGGAGAAAGCCCGGCAAAAAGCGGAGTAAGTACCGTTTCGGTATCACCCAAATCCGCATTGTAATCCGCAAGACCTATTATCTGGCGGAGCATTACCCCGATGTCAAGCAATTCTCTGAGAGTAAGGCTCGACCCCGACTGCGCTCTTTTGAGAGAACCTCTTATATCCTTGAAACGGTAAAAGGGCGGTGTTCCGTATTTAACGGAAAGAGTAAACGCGTCCTCTGTCTTTTTCAGTTCTTTCTTTACCCTGACGATATCCGTAACGGGTTCAAGTCCGGATATCATGCGTAAGGTTTCGTCATTACCTGCCTGCTCAGCAAGCATACCCATAATTTTATGTAGTTCAAGCGTTTTGTAATTTTTATCCATTTATTATCAGTCCTTTTGTTGATTATATGTCCGAAGAAATTGATTTATAAAAATCAAGAGTTTTAAAATGCCGTTCAAAATGCTCGGCAGCGTAAAGCTCGCTTATCTCTCCGAGAAGTTTTAACGCCTGCTCCGAAAGCCTGAAATTAAATATCCTGTCAAGCTCGGAAAGGCATACAAACCTCAGCGCCTCAAACATTCCCGGCGTTATCTCAACGTTGTATTTATTCGGGTAAAGCACCCTTGTCTGCATATGGGAGTCGCAGAGAAATATTCCCTGCCTTATGAGAAAAAACAAAGGGATATCCGAGCGAAAGCACTCGCTGCAGCCTAAAAGACCGGGCATCATTCCAAGATCAGCCGTTATTCTCATTTCAAAAACAAACTTTACAAAAGCGCAGTCTGCGCTTTTATCCGAGATCATATACAGACTGTTAAGAAACAGCCTGTATACATCATTTGCAGTCTGTCCCGAGGTTACTGCGCAGGAAATTATTTCGGAAAAATAGGACGCAAGAGCAAGCTTTTGCATATCAAGGCGCAGACCGTAAAAAATTTTAACAGGCTCGCTGCTGTTAAGATAATATCTTCCGCTGCGTTCCATAAAACAGAATTTTGAACAGGCAAAAAGCTGGGTAGACGCATTATTTCCCGAACCGAGCTTTTTAGCTCCCTTTACCGAAATTTCGACAAGACCCATATCGGGTGAAAGAATGGTGATGTAACGGTCATTATCCCCCACATCCCTTACCGATATGACTACTCCCTGAGTGGTTATGAGCATTGCCTGCAAGCTCTCCTCTCGTCTTTGGCAGTTCACTGCTGCCTATTCCCTTATAATATAGATAATCAGCAACTCTTCCGCTGTTCTCAAAGGTGTTCCATCTTTCCCCGTTATACTTTTCGGTCATAGTAAACCCTCCCTTAGAAAGTGTTTACTATGATTATTTCCCGAATGCTATTTTATATCAGTGGTATTATTTGATAATCCGAAATTACGGATAAGACCTTCACGGTTTCTCCAGTCCTCCTTGACCTTCAGCCATAGCTGAAGATTTACCCGTATCCTGAAAAATTCCTCCAGCTCCTCCCGTGCAAGGCTGCCTATCCTTTTGAGCATGGCTCCCTTTTTGCCAATGATCATGCCCTTGTGGGATTCTTTTTCGCAGTATATGGTTGCGGAAATATTCAGTATATCCTCTCCGCTCCTTGTTACGCTTTCATCAAGCTGCTCAATGGTCACTGCTATTCCGTGGGGTATCTCGTCCCTCATGAGGAGCATTACCTTTTCTCTGATTATCTCCGACATAATGACCCTTTCGGGCTGGTCAGTAACGGAATCGTCGGGAAAATAATGGGGGGCGTCCACAGCAAGTCCGCTTATCTCTTCAAGCACAAGACCGATACCGTCATTTTCGGCAACGCTGCCGGGTATTACAGCCCTGAAATTGAATAATTCCGCAAATTCAGCTATTTTCACCGCCGAGTCTGCCTTATTTTCAAGAAGGTCTGTTTTATTGAGCAGCAGAATAACGGGCGTTTTTGTATTTTTAAATGAATTGAGGGCGTTTATATCAATATCGTTTATTTTTCGGGTAACGTCAGCAACATAGATGATCGCATCGATCCCCGTGACCGATTCCTTTACTGCCCTGTTCATATGCTCTCCCAGCTTGTTTCTTGCCTTCTGAATACCGGGAGTATCAATGAAAACGTATTGAATATCTCCCTTGGTCAGCACTCCCGTGATCTTTGTTCTTGTCGTCTGAGGCTTATCCGTGACCATTGCGATCTTTTCTCCCACAAGCTTATTTAAAAGCGAGGATTTTCCTGCGTTTGCACGTCCCGCAATGGTTACGAAAACAGATTTTGTACCCATATTAAAATGTCCTTCCGTAAATTATCTTTGATCAGCATTTATTTCTTTTTATTCTTTTTCCCGAATACAAACACAAACGCCGCTGCAAGCCACGCTGCAGATAATATCCATAGAAATGGCTTTCCGGCAAAAAAATCCGCAAGCAGCGCAAGCCTTTCCGGACGCAAAAATATGACAGCTCCGCACGCTGCGGAGACAAGCGCGGATATAAGCACCGCTCCTGCCGCACAGTCCTTTGCAGCTTTTGCAAGAGGGTCGTTTTTTTCCCCGGAAGCAATGTCTGCCGCAGATTCCACAGCCGTATTCATAAGCTCAGAGGAAATGACCGCCGATATGCAAAGCAGAACAACACACAGCTCCATATCGGAAATACCGCATATAAACGACATAACAAGCGCCGTTATCCCTGCGCACAGATGGAAACGCATATTCCTCTGAGAGCGCACAGCATATATTATTCCCGAAAATGCATAGGAAAAGCCCCTGAAAAAAGCTTTTAATTCATGTAGCATCGGGAGTAAAGGTAACGTCTCTTGATATGCCGAGTTCCCCGAGGATCGCCTCTTCCTTTTCATGCATATTCGCAGCGTCCAGCGGAGAGGTTTCATGATCGTATCCCAGAAGATGAAGCATTGAATGGACCGTCAGGAATCCTACCTCACGCTCCAGCGAATGGCCGTAGGTTTTTGCCTGTCTGACCGCCGTTTCCATTGATATCACAACATCTCCTAGCAAAAGCGCTCCCGTTTCCTGATTTATATCGTATACGCCGTTTTCGCCGAGAGGAAATGACAATACGTCGGTTGACTTATCCTTGTCCCTGAACTGCCTGTTAAGACGGCGTATATCGCCGTTGCTCACAAATGAGACGCTTACCTCCGCATCATTTACAAAATGCTCGTAAGCAAGAACCGCCGCACAGCATTTCCTTACAAGCAGTCGGAGTCCCACGGGGATCTTAACGTTTTTCTGATCGTTTTTTATATAAACCTTGAGCTTTGGCATAGCTGTTTACCTTTTCCTTTCCTCATACGATTTTTCATATGCTTTGATAATATCCTGAACAAGCTTGTGACGAACAACATCCTTTTCACTGAAACGTATCACCGCAATGTCGTCCACATTTTTCAGAACCTTCACAGCATCCACAAGACCCGATTTTCCTGCGTCGGGAAGATCTATCTGAGTGATATCCCCCGTAATGACCATTTTGCTGTTAAATCCCAGACGGGTGAGGAACATTTTTATCTGTTCCCTTGTGGTATTCTGCGCTTCATCCAGAATAATGAAAGCATCGTCAAGGGTACGTCCGCGCATATATGCGAGAGGAGCAACCTCGATACTTCCCTTTTCCATGTATTTTGCAAAGCTTTCCGCTCCCATCATATCAAAAAGAGCATCGTAAAGCGGTCTGAGATAAGGATCGACCTTATTTTGCAGATCGCCCGGAAGAAATCCCAGCTTTTCTCCTGCCTCTACAGCGGGACGGGTAAGTATTATCCTGTTTATTTCATGGTTTTTAAATGCCTTGACCGCCATTGCGACCGCAAGATAGGTTTTTCCAGTTCCTGCCGGCCCTATTCCCATAACTATCGTATTGCCTGAAACAGCGTCCACATATTTTTTCTGACCGAGTGTTTTTGCTTTTACGACCTTGCCTGACGAGGTGACGCATATTCCCCCGTCCGAAAGTCTGATCGCTTCGTTAACGGAGTTTTCTTCCACCATTGAAAAAATATACCGCAGACTCTGTTCATCTACTGTTTCACCCTTGTCGATCATTTCAGCAAGCGCCTCGACAGTTGCCTTTGCCTTTGCTACGCCCGTATCCTCGCCGCTTATGCGTATATCATTTCCCCTGCTGAGTATCGCCACACCGTACTGCCGCTGGAGAATATTCAGATTTTCATCGAATTTGCCAAACAGCGATATTATGCTGTTCATTGATGAAACGTTTACTATAGCTTCCGCCACATTATCACCCTCGAAAAATTTATACATTATTTATTATATCACTTTATGCTGGAAAAATAAAGACAATCTGCAAAAATTATACAATGGTTTTACTTAAGGCAATACCGAACAAAGAACGACTTGCGCCTTTGCACCGAATTTGCTTGCAGATTTTCCGCCATCTTGCACAAAAAATCCTTGACAGGCGACAGCCTGCCTGCGAATTTTTCGTGCAACCTGACGAAAAATCTGACTGCGCATCTTCAGCGCAATCTTTATTCGGTATTGCCTTAAAAATAACAAGCAGTTATTGCTTTGCAGCGTTTCCCTTTTTCAGATAGTCGAAAGCCTGACGCACATTTGACACAGCAACTATTCCTATACCGTATTTTTTGGGGTCTATCTGCCTCAGGGACATTTTTGGAATAATACACTTTTCAAAACCAAGTCTCTGCGCCTCGGCAATACGATGAGAAATATTTGAAATATTTCTTACTTCGCCTCCGAGGCCTATCTCGCCGAAGGAAACTGTCTTTTCGTTAATAGGCATATCCATAAGACTGCTGTAAAGGGCAAGCGCCGCAGGAAGATCGGCAGCAGGCTCATCAAGTCTGAAACCTCCCACAATATTCACATAGACATCAAGTGAGCCGTAAAAAAGTCCCGCTCTTTTTTCAAGCACCGCAAGAATTATGGCAAGACGGCTGAAATCAAAGCCTGTGGACATTCTCCTGGGAGCGGAATAGCTGCTTTTTGTAACAAGTGCCTGAATTTCTGCAAGAATGGGACGGGTACCCTCCATAACACAGCCGACACAGCTACCCGAAACACCTACGGGTCTTCCTGACAGAAACATTTCCGAGGGATTTTCCACCTGCGCAAGACCCTTGTCTGTCATTTCAAAAACGCCTATCTCGTTAGTGGAGCCGTATCTGTTTTTTACGGCTCTCAGCAGTCTGTAGCTCTGATGACGATCCCCCTCGAAAAAAAGAACAGTATCCACAATATGCTCCATGACCTTAGGACCTGCAATCGCTCCGTCCTTATTGACATGACCTACAAGAAATATGGGTATTTCCATATCCTTTGCAAGGTGCATGAACATATTTGTGCATTCCCTTACCTGTGTTATACTTCCTGCGCTTGAGCTGATATCCCTTATGCTCATTGTCTGAATGGAGTCTATTATCACAATATCCGGATGTGTTGATCTTATAGTACGGCAAACCGCCTCTGCATCGGTAATGCTGAGAAGGAACAAATTCGGGGTGGCAACGCTCAGTCTGTCCGCCCTTAGCTTTACCTGTCTGACGCTTTCCTCACCCGATACATAAAGAACAGTATGCTCCTTGCCGAAATAACTGCATATCTGAAGCAGCATTGTTGATTTTCCGATTCCCGGCTCACCTCCCAGAAGGACAAGTGAACCCTTTACAAGTCCCCCTCCCAAAACTCTGTCAAGCTCTTTTGTGCCTGTAGAGTATCTTATCTCGTCCTCAGTGTCAATCTGCGAAAGAGTACGCACCTTGTCAGAGCAGTCCGCACCGTAATCTTCCGACTGCGTTTTCATTGCCGGTGATTTTTTCGGCGCAGACTCCTTCACCTCCTCCTCAAAGGTATTCCATTCGCCGCATGATGGGCATTTTCCGTTCCATTTTGCCGATTCGTAGCCGCACTCCGAGCATATGTAAACAGTTTTAAGCTTTGCAGCCATACAGCACCATTCCCTTACAATCAGATAGTGGTATACTCTGAAAATCCTTTCACGTCAAATTTTCTTCACCTTCTTCGTCCTTATCGGCAGGGCATGACAAAAATTTGCACTGATTTTTTCTCAAGTAACTCACGATGTAAATATTATACACTAAATTATCCTTTCAAGTCAATAGATTTACTTCCTCCGAAAGCAAAAACAAAGCCTCCAAAGAAAAAATGTTCTTCGGAAGCTCTGATAAATATTGTGATACTTTGCTTTATTTTATCATTTCTTTAAAATATCGTGATTTTTTTTCTTTTTATCCTCATACAGAGCAGCATCTGCTTTATCCATAAACTCCTGTATATTCAGCTCAGGGGAGCATATTATTGAATAAATTCCGATACTGACAGTTATATTATACGGCTTATTGCTGTGCATATTATGCAGTTGTGCAATATCTTTTATTCTTGACGGCAGCCTTGCGATGCTTTCCGTATCATCGCATATAGCAAATGCCGCAAATTCATCTCCTCCTATACGCCCCACAATATCAGTTGACCTCAGACCACTCTTGATAAAATCGGCGCACTGAACAATTGCGTAATCACCGTCATCGTGACCGAAAGTATCGTTGATTTTTTTCAGATTGTCAAGATCGCCGAAAAGTATAACCGCGTTTCTTCCCTCGTTTTCGGGTGCCTTCAGTATTCTGTTGGCGTAAACATAAAAGCCTCGTCTGTTATATGCGCCGGTCAGCTCATCGCACATTGACATTCTGTTGAGCAGGTCATTTCTGCTCTGCGCCGCATCAAGAGAGCTTTCAAGCCGAGCTACGAGATTTGTAAGCTTTATTGCCGAACAGATCTGCGGAGTAATCGAATAAATGTAAGGGAAATATTCATTATCCGTTTCGCAGACGATCACACCGTACTGCTCCTCGTTTACAAAAAGCGGAGAAATGATCATAATCCTGCATCTGTCCTCAGGAGTATATTCATTGGTAATGATACTGCCTGAAGGAATCTTCTGTGACTCTCCTGTTAACGCTGCGATCTTGTTTCCGTCATGATACGCTTTAAGATATACAGTTTCAGGAAGCCTCCACAGGGATTTTGACAAGTGAAATATAGGATTTTCATATGTATAAATGTAGCTGCTGTCCATATGAGCGCGGTAAAGATTATTGACGATGGAAAAATAGCATTTTTCTTCATCATCGCCATACACAGTCATATCCTTTGTAATGTTGCTGATCAGAAAATGAGTAAAGGTTATATCGCTGACCTTAGTGTAGTACAGGTTTACAAGCCTGTCAGCAGTGATCTCAAGACATACGCACATAATACCTGATATACTGATCTTTCTGTCCGTCATTTCATCGGAACAAGCGGAAATTGCAGCGGCACGTATTTTTTTAACTATCCTTATCACTGATTCAGGCGTTACGACCTTCCAGATATCATCATCGAAAATACGCGCAAAATATGCTTTTGCAAAAATCTTCTCATTGCTTTCGTCAGAGCCGCAGGCATAGGAAATTATCTTGAGCGCAAATTCCCTCAGCCTTTGAATACATTCATATTTATTTATATTTTTTTCATATCTCGGAATATACTCGGACAATATCGAATCAACCATGCACTCTGCGGACTTTTCACCCGATATATTCAAAGACGAAAAAGTAACAGGCTGCTTTGTACATCCGCAGGAATATCTGTACACAGGCGAAGAACCAAGACTTATATCCTCCGGGACTCCTCCCTCCGCAATACGCACAGCTTCCTTTACAGCACGGTAGCCGAGCTTGGCTGCATCGGCGCGGACTGTAGTGAGCAGCGGTTTCATCGAAACCGCCACCTCGGAATCATCATAACCTGTTACGGCAATATCCGCACCGACTCTCAGTCCTCTGCTCTCTATCGCCTTGTAGCCGCCTTTGCACATCATATCATTTGCAAAGCATATTGCATCTATCTCCTTATGGCTGTCGATAAGATTGCCTACAAGATCCACGCAGTATTCGGAAAATTTTCCGTATGTCACAAGTCCGGGATCGTACTCAAGACCATTTTCTCCGAGAGCCTCAATATAATATGCGAGCCTTTCCTCAGCGTCTGCGTTTCCCCCGGGACCGCTTACGAAAGCGATATGCTTTTTTCCGTGTTCCCTCACAAGATGAGCTACGATTTCCTTGATTCCGCTTCCGGAAAGCCTTACACAGGGATACCCCTCCACCTTATTTTCCGTTGTGACAATGGGCAGACTTCCGTAATCGTCAAGAAAATCCTTAAATTCCTCTGGAGTGACAAACGAACCTACAGTTCCGGCAGACACTACCGCAGCATCAAGGCATTTATCCGAAACATAGCTGTATACAACGTTATTCTGATATTCGTAAAAAGCATATTTGCCGTTGTCAAGCTGGCAGTTAAGTGAACGTCCGGGATAGATCGCAAGATTTATCCCAAGCTCTCTTGCCGCCTCAGAAGCTCCTTTAAGCAGACTTTTTGAGTAATCGTTATCAAGGTGGTGTATCAAGAAACCAACAGTCATTCTTCCGTTCACCGCAATCACTCCTCCGAAAAATGCTGTGTATTATCAAAAAGGCATTTGTTTGTATTATACCACATTTTTCAACATCATTCAAGTGATTATGTGTAATTTTTACAACACTTATTGCACTTTTTTACTTCCAATATATTCACATTCCGGGGAACAGAAAGCAGTTATTAAGGCAATACCGAATAAAGATTGCGCTGAAGATGCGCAGTCAGATTTTCCGTCAGGTTGCACGAAAAATTCGCAGGCAGGCTGTCGCCTGTCAAGGATTTTTGTGCAGGATGACGGAAAATCTGCAAGCAGATTCGGTGCAAAGGCGCAAGTCGTTCTTTGTTCGGTATTGCCTTAAAACAATTCCTTCCGCAGCTCACCGAGGATCTTTTTTTCCCGTCTTGAAACCTGAACCTGTGTCATTCCAAGCGCCTCCGCCGTTTTGCTCTGTGTCAGTCCCTTGAAATATCTGAGTAATATAAGCCGTCTGTCCTCTCCCGAAAGCTTGTCCATGACCTGCCGCAAGGCAATGCTTTCGTAAATATCGGACTCACGGAACGGTGCCGGAATATCCTGCTGCCTGCCGTCATCGTCATCACCTCCGGTAAGTGACAGGCACGGCTGAGCCGCAGATATGGCTTCGGCAATATTTTCGGGAGTATCATTCAGTATCTCCGCAAGCTCGTTTACTGTAGGCTCCCTGCCATATCTCAAAACAAAGCCGGACTTCTCTCTTGTTACTTTCAGAGACAGCTCCTTCAGGCTTCGGCTGACCTTTATTGTGCCGCCGTCCCTGAAGATACGTTTTATTTCCCCAAGTATAACAGGAACGGCATACGTTGAAAATTTCACTCCCCGTTCCTCGTCAAACGCTGACGCCGCCTTTACAAGACCCACGCAGCCCGAGCTGTAAAGCTCCTCATACTCCACGCCTCTGCCCCTGAAACGGTTTGCACACAGATGAACAAGCCCCAGATTTTCGGTAACAAGTCTGTCTCTCGAAAGCTTTATATCAGCGGCATTCATTATCATACGCTCCCGACCGTACAAGGCTTGACGAAAGAATACGCTTTTTCATAATAACGCTCGTCCCCTTTCCGACAGCGCTTTTTACGGTAACGCTGTCCATAAAGCTTTCCATTACCGCAAATCCCAGTCCTGCACGTTCCTCCTCGGGGGCAGTTGTAAAAAGCGGCTCCATAGCCTTTTGAATGTCGGGTATTCCGCAGCCCTTATCTCTGACCCTTATGTAAAATGTATCTCTGTCAAGGATACGGCAGAGAAGCTCAACATTCCCGCCCGTTTTATTCCTGTAGCCGTGAACGATAGAATTTGTCACCGCCTCGGAAACTGCCGTCTTTATATCTGCAAGCTCGTTTACCGACGGATCCATCTGCATAATGAAGGCTGTAACAACACTCCTTGCAACCGCCTCATTACAGCTTACCGCAGAAAGCGTCACCTTCATTTCATTACGTATTGCCGACATTTTATACATCCTCCTTCAGCTTATGCTTGCAAACCTGTCAAGCCCTGCAAGCCGCATTACTTTTTTGATATGCACAGGCGTATTTTGCAGACTGACCCGTCCGCCGATATTTTTCATCACCTGATACCGTCCCATAACAAGCCCTATTCCCGAACTGTCCATAAAGGTCACCTCTCCAAAATCAAGAATAAGATTTTCGGGGCGAAAGCTGTCCACTGCCAGATCTATCTCATTTCTTATTGAGGGTGCGCAGTGATGATCGATCTCGCCGTCGAGAAAGGCTTTTATTTCTCCGTCCGATGTTTCTATTTTTACACCCATTTCTTTCATTCCTTTCACTTTTCGTCTTCGCCGGAAATTCAAAATTTGTCTTTACCGCCGATACATATATTACCACTGTAATTATGCGAATTATGCCGAAATCACTCTCGTACTAATGCAAAATCCGCACACTTTTTTGTTATAAATAGCCAAATTTTTTTTTGATTTGGATAAAGCCGCAAAAAACTATTTACAATTTCACTTATTTGTGGTAAAATAATTATATTGAGTTTTACTGACTGTATCTGGTAAAACCTTTATAATAATTTCCGGTATGCATTGGGAGGGCCATTTTGTGAAGATCCGTATAAAAATGATCGCTTTGTTTCTATTGATCATACTCATCCCTATAACCTTTCTCAACGGCTTCCTTACGTCAATATGCGTATCCCAGGAATGTTCCTCACAGGTATATTCATTAAAAAATACCGTAAACGACAAGACAATATACATTTCAGAGGTCATACAGAATATTTCCGGCGATGAAAAAGCCTTTACCTCAAGCACACTTATAAAAGACAATGCCGACGCCCTTTATTCAGGCGAAATATCAGACGAGATCATTACCGAGATAAATGAGGAAATAAGAAGCATTGTTCAGAAAAGTCCTTATGTCCACGATATGTATATCGTAAATGGCAGCGGAAAGGTTTTGGCAGCTTTTGACAAAAGCATCATAGGCACTTCGGTGGATAATTACAGCGAGCTTGAAAAAGCCGCATCGCAGACAAACGGAATATCTTCCATATCATCTCCGTCAAGCGGTACATCATGCACCTTTTACGCTGTAAAACGAATCTATTCCTACGGAAGGAAAAACAATATACTTGTATGTCAGCTTATAGACATGGCTAATATGGAGGATCTGTTTGACCTTATGGGTTACAGCAGCTATGCCTCCATCCTGCTTATCGACTCATCGGGAAAATACATTTCCGGCAGCGTCAGTATTCCGAAAACACTTGAAATGGTTTCGGAATACCGGAGTATCCCCGAATATCTTTCACAGGCTATCCCTTATTACAGTGACGCCGAAACTGACGAGATCATTTCCGCCGAATATGACGAAAATGTGGTCATGGCTAAAGCAATTACGGTTTCAGACTGGAGCCTGGCAGCATTCTATAACAAAACCGATGCAAAAGCATATATCCGTTCCTTATTTGTTTCAGGAAAGATAGCCACTGTAATTCTTGCAGTTCTGTCATGCGCTGCTGCAATAATAGTCTGCTTTAAATATACCAAGCCGCTCGACCATATTATCAGTGTTATAAAGCACAAGAACAACACCGATACCCATATACAGCTTGATATCAATACTAAGGATGAGTTCGGCGAAATTGCCAATGCCTTTAACAGTATGTACGACAGTATTTATGAAAGTGAACAGCGGTATCGGACTGTCGTTTCAATGATGGACAATGTGATATTTGAAATAAATTTAAAAGTCTTTACTGTATATGTATCAGACAACTTCAATCAGAAATTCACTTTCAGAGCCAAGAATAATTCCATAAATGAAAGCTTTCTCTATAAAATGAAGGTTCATAAGGACGATGCAAAGCGTTTTAAGGACGACGTTGAAAAGATCGTTGCATCCTCCGGTGAAAAATGGAGAGGCGAATACCGTCTTAAAAATATTTACGGCGATTTCAGCTGGATAAAAATTCAGGGAAACAAGTTTTTTGACTCAAATAAAAATCCTTCCAAAATCATCGGAATAATGGCAGATATTGACCGTGAAAAGAAAAACACTATGAACCTGATGCAGAAAGCAAGCTATGATGCTCTCACTCAGCTTTATAACCGTGCAAGCTTTCTTCGTACTCTTGATGAGGAAATGAAAATCTCCGACAACAGAAAGAGCCTTGATGTACTTATGTTTATTGATCTTGACGATTTCAAACATTTCAATGATGAATACGGTCATAAGTGCGGCGATGAGGTTCTTCAGTTTGTCGCTGAATCCATTAAGGAAATTACCAGTGAAAAAGGGTTTGGCGGACGTCTTGGCGGAGATGAATTTGTTATGTGCCTTACAAATCTCAGACTGATCGGTGATGCCGGTAAAATTGCTTACGATCTTATCAAGACCCTGAACGAAGGTTTTGTTTCGGAATCTACGGGAAATCATTTCAATATCCATTGCAGCGTGGGAATAGCATTTTTCCGTGAAAACGGCGCGAATTCAACCGAGCTGCTCGAAGCTGCCGACACCGCTATGTATAAAATAAAGAAAAGCGGCAAATCAAATTTTGCATATGCTGACGGTATCATGCCCGAATCTGCAAACACTCCGACAAGAGATGATACTTTTGACAGCACTTTCCTCAGTTAAAATGTACTTTTGTTCAAATAATAAGAGGGACGCTCTGAAAAAAGCGTCCCTCTTTTATTTTATGCCGGAGATAAGCTTAGCCGTTGATGCCCTGCTTATATCCCTCGATCATTTTCTTAACCATCATACCGCCGATGGAACCTGCCTCTCTTGCTGAAAGGTCGCCGTTATAGCCGTTCTTGAGGTTCACGCCTACTTCGTTGGCTGCTTCCATCTTAAATCTTTCAAGGGTCTCTCTGCCCTGTGCTGTAAGTTTATCGCTCTTCATAATTGATAGCTCCTTTTTTAATTATTTAATTGACGTCTGCATTTTTTGCTGACGCCGTTTCGGGTTTGCAGTAATATTATGTGAGACGATACTCCGATTATTATCGGTAATGTTTTGGTTTTTCGCCATAAAAAAGAAAAAAGCATGGCAGCGATAAATTACCGCTGTCATGCTCAAAATATAATCTATTACTATTATATCAGTTGTTGATAAGCTTGTCCTCACCGTTCCAGCTGTACAGCTTGCGAATCTCTTCGCCG
>CAZDJG010000021.1:0-17295 GCA_964505695.1 uncultured Ruminococcus sp. | reverse complement strand
CGCCCCAGTAACCCTTGGCGAGCTTTAATGTTTTATTTCTTCTCTTGCGAGTAGCCATTGCTCCCTTAACACGAGCCATATCATTATACCTCCGTATATATTATATTTCTTTTGCGGCAAAACGCTGTCAGCCTATTATTTGTAAGGCATAAGCTCTCTGAGAGTAGCTGCGTTTGCGGAACCTGCAACGCCCATGTTGCGGGCAATTCTCTTGCGCTTGTGATCCTTCTGGGTAAGTCTGTGTCTCTTATTGGTCTTCTGATACTTTACAAGACCGCTTTTGGTGAGCTTGAAACGCTTTTTTGCGCCTGAATGTGTTTTCTGCTTTGGCATGGAAATATCCTCCCTTTTATTTTACAGTATGAATTTGAACGGCAGTTACTTTGAAGCCTTGGGGGAAACGAACATTACCAGCGCTTTTCCCTCCATTTTGGGAGGCTTCTCGACAGTGCCTGCTTCTGCGCAGGCATCCCTGAACTTGTCAAGGAGCTCTTCGCCCAGCTGCGGATGAGCAATGGCGCGCTTACGGAAGCGAACGGAAACCTTGATTTTATCTCCGGCCTTCAGGAACTTGACAGCCTGAGCCGCCTTGGTTTCAAAATCGTGGGTGTCGATGCTGGAAAACATTCTGATCTCCTTGATCTCGACGACCTTCTGATTTTTTCTTGCTTCCTTTTCGCGCTTTGACTGTTCAAAGCAATACTTGCCGTAATCCATGATCTTGCACACAGGCGGAACAGCCTGAGGCGCAATTTTTACCAGATCCAGATCCTTTTCTGCCGCAAGCTTCTGTGCGTCCCTTGCAGACATAAGACCGAACTGACTTCCGTCCGCACCGATCACTCTGATCTCCTTGTCACGGATCTCCTCATTGATTTGAAGCTCCTTGCTATCCTTGTTAGCTATGGCGAGCACCCCCAAAATATCAAATTAACTATAAATGAATGTGAAATAAAAAACGGCAGAGCATATGCTCCGCCGATAATTCCCAAAACACTCCCCGCATAAATACGGGAAATGCTCCTGTGATTATTGACCGCACGTGCCATTGCAGTACGGTGAGAACGGAAGCTCTGCTTTATTTTTCGTACTTATGCAGTATACCACATTGATCCTTCTCTGTCAATTGGATATCCGTATTTTTGTGTATCTGCACAAATTTATCACTCAATTTAATGCAATGTTTATAGAAAAATACCGTTTTCTTCCGCTTTTACGCAACCCCTTGCCTTTTCGGGGATAAGCCCTGCAAGAAAACGGTACAGGTTATTATGGAGATATCCGTTTCCCCGTTTCCGTCAAGAACGGCGGCGAAAGCCTCGGCAGAGAAGGAATCATTAAAGCCGTGCTGCCTGCCGCCTCCGCTGACAAGGAGATAATTGCCGCAGGAAACAAGAGCATCATTGACCACGTAAAGATTTCGTGAAAATTTTCGGGGTGATGATTTATCTTGACCTGTAGCCTGCCGTTCATAAAGCTGTCCCCCGTCCGTTATTCCTCGGTATTCTCCTGGGAAGAACCGCTGTTCATTGTGTCGTATGCCTTCTGATCGAAATATTTGTCAAGCACGCCTATATAAATAGAATAGCCGTTTGAGGTCTTGACATACTGTTCGATCTCTCCTTTGGTGATAGCCGCCTTTACCTCGTCAACGGATATGTTAAGATATGCCGCCGCCTCGGTTTCGGTGAAATAATTTTTCGGAGCGGTATTGTTTACTGTCAGGTTCGAGGGGGAACTGAGAGTGGAGGAAAAGGTTTGAGCCTCAACGGCGGCGGTCAGCTTTTTTACGGATCCCGAAACTGTTGCTCCTGCGATGATAATGCATACTCCCAGGATCACCGATCCCATAAGTATACCCACAGAGGGATTTGGCTTGGGAGAGGGTCTGCGGCGAGGTGTTTGTTCCATAAAATCAGTCCTTTTATTTTATTTGCATTTTATAAACGTATTTCAACGGCAGTACTCAGCGAAAATGAGTACAGGTAAGCCTCGGAAACCGGAGAATCCAGTATCAGGGATAGAGCGGCGGCATACAGCGATAGCTGCCGTGAATATCTTTGGGCAAGAATCTCTGCCGTCACTCTGCGGTCGGTCTTATAGTCGAGAAGGATATATTTCCCGTTTTCCCCGAATACGCAGTCGGCAACTCCCTGGAGCATACCTTCAGTATTATTATAAACCATTAAATCCGTATCGTCAAGGTTTAGGTCGGAAATTTTAACAAGAAATTTCTTTTCCCTGTAAATTTCGCCGGAATCAAGCATTCTTCCGCAAATATCGCTTCGCAGGAAATTTTCTATAAGCCTGTGATCCACGCATTCCGCCTGAGCCTTGGTAAGCCGTCCGATACCGCAAAGTCGTTTTGCCTCGTCCCTTACTGCCTTTTCCAGTCTGCTTCCGGGGCATGAGTACAGTCCCTTCAGATCGGCATACTGCATAAATCCGTGAACAGCCGTGCCCGCAGCCGCAGCGGATACTCCCTTGGGGCGGTATACCTTTTCCGAGGATGGGATAAATATACGATCGGATGGGATATAGGGCTTTTCGGCGATCTCGCTTACCGTAAGCTTTGAGGCGGTATCCGAAAGCGTAAGATCGTAGCTTTCGCTGCCTGCGATAAGCTGCCTCAGGAGCCGACCTCTCTCCTCGCTGCAGGGAGGAGAAACTGATTTTTTTACCTCGGAGGAGGTATCGCAGGGCTTGCCCTCCGTAAATATCACCTTGCAGCTGCCGAAACTGCCCTCATTGCCGTTTCTTTTGAAAAGCCCCAGAGCTGCGTCAAGCCAGTCCGCCATGGAGCGTGCCTCGCCTGCCGCATATTCCTGCCTGCCGCAGGTGTCTTGCAGGGAAAGGATATATTCTCTTCGCTTCACCGATTTTTCGTCGTTTTGTCTTGTGATGAAAAGCTTGTTTTTGGCACGGGTGAGGGCAACATACAAAAGCATCATTTCCTCGTCCCGCTGATTTTTTTCCATAATAAGGCTGAGGACCCTGCGGGGGAAGGATTCATAGGACGTGAGCCGCATACTGTCGCATATCCTGAAGGCTGCGCCGTAATCGGAAACAAAAACGGTTTTTTTGTTTGTATCCGTAAGATTGAACTTGCTCTGACTGCGGCACAGGAACACAAAGGGGTATTCCAGTCCCTTTGATTTGTGAATGGTTTTTACCGAAACCGAATCCTCGTTTGATACCGCAGCAGACGCTGCCGCAAAATCCTTGCTGCTGTCGAGCATACTGTTTATCCTGCGGATAAATCCGCTCAGTCCGCCTGTTCCGTTTTTATCGTAGTCCGCCGCATATACGGGAAGCAGGCGGAGATTTGCTTTCTTTTTAAGGCTGTCCTTGTATATCCCCACTACAGAAAGGAAATCGGTTTTGTCGTAAATAAATCCGATAAGCTCCTCAACGCTGTGAGCGGCGGCAAATTCTCTCAGTTCGCCGAAAATATCCAGAAAATCCATGCATTGTCTTGAGAGTGCAACGCTTATGCCGCTGTCCTCCGAAGCTGCCGCAGTGATATCGCCGTACAGTGAAGAACTTTTTATCAGCCGTATCCGTGCCATATCCTCGGCGGAAAACATGAACATGGGGGACATAAGAACCGCCGCCAGAGGAATATCAAGAGTGGGGTTATCAATGCATCTGAGCAGATTTATAAGCACGGAGATCTCCCTCGAGCCGAGAAAGCTTTCCTCAGCAGCGCCGCTTGCGGGAATGCCAAGCTCCTCAAGGCAGCTTATGAACAGCGGAGCGGTCTTGGTGCTTCGCATAAGGATACATATATCCGAGGGACGCACGGGGCGGCTGCCGTCTTTGCCGCTTATCATACAGGTATCCAGCAGCTCTCTGATCCTTGCCGCCGTGCAGCGGGCTTCGGTAAGGTCTGCGTCACAGGATCCGTCTTCGCCGTCCGCACCGTCTGCGGGAGGCAGATCTATTATCTCAGTCGGACCGAAATCGTCGGGGCAGTCTGCGCCCATGATAAGTCTTTCGTTTTCGCCGTAATCCGCACCGCCGTTTTCGGGGGACATAACGGCACCGAAAACGGCGTTTACAAATTCGACCACATGATACGAGCTTCTGAAATTGCGGTTGAGCAGGATATACGACGGCTTTTCCGTTTCCTCCGAATAGGGGACGCTGTTTGCGAGATTATTCAGAAATATTCTCGGATCGGCGCAGCGGAACCTGTATATGGACTGCTTTACGTCGCCTACCGCAAAAAAATTTCTGCCGGGGATATCAGCCGAGCCGTCCCTTGATATCATTCTGAAAATAAGCTCCTGAACAGCCGTGGAGTCCTGAAATTCGTCGATCATGACAATGGAAAAATAATCGGAAAGCTCCTTTGCAAGCGCAGTCTTTTCAATGCTTCCGTCGGGCAGCATACGGCACAGAAGCGAGCAGGCAAGCTGTTCCGCATCGGAAAAGCCCAGTGCGTTTTTTTCGCTTTTGAGCCGCTGCTCCTCGTCTGAAATGTCGCTGAGAAGTCCGAAAAGCTTTTCGCATATTTCCCCGTGAACAATGTAATCGCTGCGGATATCCTCGTATGTAAATTCGTTCAGATCCTCGGCAAATATTTTTTTTGCGCTGTCACGTTTTGTCTTTGCGTTTTCAAGCAGTGCTCTGTCAAATTCACATTCGGTCTTTGCTCCGTCTGCGGTTTTGAGCGTTCCCGATCCGTAAAAGGTAATTTTTTCAAAGCAAAAAGATATTTTTCCCGAAAACAGCAGACGTGGGTCGGCGGATATCCTGTCGGCGATATCCGTGACCGCAGCACATTCCGTGCCGAGAAGCTCCAGATTTTTTTTGATCTTTGCAATTTCTCCGCCCTGAGAGCCGTAAGTCTCAAGAGCAAGCTCCAGGCATTCCTCCTCAAGCCTTGCCGCTTTTTTTATCATTTTAACGGCATGCTCCGTATAAAGCGCAATAAGCCTGTCGTCCCCGGCTTCGGGAGGATTTTTGTATCTGTCCGCAATACGTTCCATGTAATTTTTCGGAAATGGCAGGGCGAGGATATTTTCCCGCAGCTCCGAAATTATATCCGAAAGGCTTTTTGCGTTTTTAGCGCCGGGGCAAAAAAAATCCGTAAGCCTCTTCATATCGTCGGGAGACTGCTCGAACCGTATTTCAAAAACATTTTCCGCTGCTTTTTGGGAAATAACATCGTCCTCTGCGGAGTCAAGGATACGGAATGAGGAATCTATATCAAGACTTCCCGCATTTTCCCTTATAAGGTTAAAGCAGAACGAATGAATGGTGGAAATTTTTGCGGAGGGGATAAGAGCCTGCTGTGCCGCAAGCCATTCGTTTTCGGGGTCAAGCTCGGCAGCTGCCGCAAGAGCCGAGGAAAGCCGCTGCTTCATCTGAGCCGCAGCGTCGTTTGTAAAGGTCACTACCGCGACCGTGTCTGCGGAAACGGGATTTTCCCTGTCCGAAAGCAGCCGCAGAAGCTTTTCGACAAGAACAGCGGTCTTGCCGCTGCCCGCCGCAGCAGAAACGATCACCGCCTTGTTTTTTGCATTTATTGCGTCAAGCTGTTCCTTTGTCCAGCTTACAGGCATTTTATTCATTCCTTTCTTAGAGCCTGTTCAGTATCTTTCAACGCACGTTTTTCGGCAAATTTTGCCGCTGACTGCGTTAAAAATCCTTGCAATACAACAAGTATTGCTGCGGATTTTTGCCTTGTAATCGACAAAATTATGCTCGAAAATCCGCACGCTTCAAGATTCTGAACAGGCTCTTACGATGTCAAGGTCGGAGTCCGAAATATCTCTCGGACGGGGATCGGGATAATTTCCGCATATCTCCCTGTAATCGCAGTAGCCGCAGGGTATAGTGCATCTGAGCCTTGTGCATTCAAGGGGGCTTGCGGGAAATTCTCCGCCGTATACAGCCCTGCACATATCCTCGATCTGCTTTACGGCAAGCTCCTTTATTCTTGTGACGGCTCCGCTGTCAATAACGCTGCTCGATGCGCTGAGAGTACCGTTTTTATTAAAGCTTACGGGGATAAATCTGCCGCAGCAGTCCTTTTCCATAGCGTAAATAACGGCTGGACTGTCAAGTACGGCTCCTTGCATTTTCATACCCTCGTCTATGCACCTTTCCGCAGATGCTTCGTCTGCATTTCTTTCTGAGGAAAGCTTGGGAAATTTAACGGGAACATACAGCGCTCCCGCGGGAATGCAGCCCGAATACTTTCCGCCCTTTTCATCGGTAAGTGCAAAAAGATAGAAAAACATCTGCATATTTATCCCCAGAGCAAGCTGTTCGGTCATAAAGCTTTTAAAGCCTGTTTTGTAGTCGAGAATGCGGATATATACAACGCCGTTTTCATCGGTGAACACATCTATCCTGTCGGCAGTGCCCGTAAAATTCGCTTTCAGTCCGTCCCCGCATTCAACTATTACGGGAGAGCCGCCGAAGCCGTTTTTGCCGCCCTTTATTCCTACGGGATATTCAAAATCCGAGGGAATAAATTCCGACGAGCTTTGCTCCTGCTGCATATGTTTAAGCGCTGTAAGCAAGGTCGAATCCATAATATCAAGATAAAAGTCAAAGCTCTTTTTCTTTGCAAAGCTTCCGTTCAGATTTTCCTCAACATATTTTCTGACCGATCCTTTAATGCTTTTCTTAAAGTCGGTTTCTGTCATTTTAAGAAATTTTTCCTTTGTGTTTTTTTCAAATATTTCTTTCATGCACAAATGCATTATATTTCCCTGATTTACGGGATCAAGATCCATCTTTTGCAGCGGATAGAGCCTCAGTCCCGTTTTGCACAAATACATGAACGGGCATTTCACAAAGTCCTCGAACCTTGATGCGGAAAGCTCCAGAACGTCGCCGTACATTTTTTTCATAAGCCGTCTGTCGGAAATTTTATGTTTAAAGCCCGTATCCGCACGATCTATGTATCCGAATTTTTTTGCGTAAAAGGGATCCTTGCAAAGCTCCGCCTTTACGGTGGCATAATCGGGGTCGGAGGGGTCGAAATTCTGTGCCGCAGCAGCATATGCCGATTGTTCGGTGCGGCAGAAGAAAAGCATATCCAGATCGGAAACGTTTATCCTGCCTGCGGAAGGAACACAGGCGCAGAGCTTTTCGATATACGGTGAGGGATAAAGCGCAGCTCCGGAAATATCCGAGGCGGAGTATGACACGAAAAGCATTTCGGAGGGAGAACACAGCGCCTTAAATGCGTTGAAACGCTCCTCTGCCATTCTTTTTTTCATGCTGCCCGAAAGGTCGCGGTCGCAGCTTTTGAAAAAATCTCTTTCCCTTTCCGAAAATGTGGAGCTTTCTCCTGTGATAAACGGGAATATGCCGTCGTTTGCATGCATTACGAAAACTATTTTCGGGCTTGAAAGACGTGCAAGATCCGACTGCTGTGCGATCACCCCGTCAAGGGCGTCGGGAGGAGCGGCAAGGGCGATCTTTCCGGCAGAGAGCATAAATATTTCGCGGAAGGAGGAAAGCGGCATAATGCCGGTCACCGATGCCTCAAGGCTTGAAAGTATCCCGTCAAGCTCGGCGCAGAGACGTTCGTTTTCACGCACACGGGCTGTGGACTCCGCCTCGGTTATGTAGCTGCCCTTAAAGGACAGCAGCTTTTCTTCTGCGCCTGTCATGCCGATAAAATCGCGCAGGGCAGTGCATATCTCCTCGCCGGTTTTGTTTACGCATTCGCTTCTGAGGCGCAATATCGGCTGCGTCAGGCGGTTTTTGATGTCCTCCGCTCTTTCATCGGGAAATTCGGTTTTCCACATTGCACCGTCGATATCCCATCTGTAGCAGAAATTTTCAAGATAGGAAATATCCTCTCCCGAAACCTCCGTCAGACCGGTTTTTGCATATCTGAGAAGGGCTTCGGTGGATATCCCCTCCGCAGCAAGCTCCAGTGCGGCGGTCACGAAAAGCATAAGCGGTTTATGCCCTGCGGACTGCTTTTTGTCGGAGTAATAGGGGATACCGTACCTGTCAAAATGGGCGGAAAGCACGGAAATATCTTCGTTCATATTTCTGCTCAATACGGCAATATCCCTGTACCGCAGTCCGCTGTTTTCGCTTATGAGCTGCTTTATCCGGGCACATATGAAGTCGCATTCACCGTAGATATCGGGAGCTGCGGCAATTGTAATCGAAGTGCAATCTCCATTATAAGCCCTTGAAGGGATACGCAGCATCGTTTCGGACAGATGAAAAAGCTCGGGCGCACGGTATCTTTTGTTTTCTGAAAATTTTACCCTTTTTACCTTGCAGAAAGCCTCTGCCGCTGCGGAGGAGAGCCTTGCGCATGTCTCGTTTACTGCGGTAAACGCTCCGAATCCCGTTTTGCTGATATCGTCTGAGGTCATGCAGACGGTAAGCTCGGCGCACTCTGAAAGCATTACGCCTATCATTTTGTACTGATCGCCCGTAAAGCTTTTAAATTCGTCCATAAAAATGTGCATATTTTCAAAATAGCCGTATTTTTCCGCAAGCTCCGAGGCAATTGAAAAGTCAAAGAGCATATCTCTCAGTCCGAGCACCGCAAGCTCTGCGGTGTATTTTGAATAAATAACAAAAAGATCGGTCAGCTTGTCACGCATATTTTCGGGGGCGGTCACGATCATTCCTCCGAGAATTCCGGGGGTAACGCCGCTGCGGATAAGCTCGCTGAGCATTGTAAGCGCAGTGTTTACAAAGGATGCCCGCTTTGCCTGCTTTGCAAAAAATATCAGTCCCTCGTTTTCCGAAACGCTTTTTATTACCCTGTACATTACGGCGGTTTTTACCGTCTGATCCGCTCCGTCCCCTTCGGGGGAGCGGGTGCTTGCAAAAATATCCGCAGCAAGCCTTGAAAAGGACCACACCTCGGTATTGCCCCTGTTGAAAAGGGCGCAGCCGAGATGGTTATAAAGCATACGCTCGTATTCAAATGTGAACTGGTCGGGGACGATGACACAGACCTTTTCTCCGTTTTCTGCGGCAAGCTTTATCTTATCCATCATGGCATAGGATTTTCCCGTTCCCGTGCCTCCGTAAAAAAATGTAAGCATATTATTTTCCCTTGTTTTTTATCTCGTTTTTATCCGCAAATCTCCATAAGATATCCCTGTATTCGGGGGTGGCATAATTTATTCCCACACGTTTAAGACGCTCTATTTCGGGGCGGTACCCGTCGTCGGCAATGCATATGCGGGGATTATCGCAGACGGACTGCCCGTTGAAGCTTTTGTCGATCCTCAGAGCCTTTGTAAGCCTGCCCGGCCCCGGAAAATTTTTGCATGCACGTATAAGGATTCCCTGTGGCTGCTCCTTTTCCCCCGTTATTATATTCATAAGCCAGTGGCAGCCGTAGCAGAGATAAACGTAAATAAGACCGGGTTCACGGTAAAGGATATCGGTTCGGGGGGTGCGTCCCTTTGAAGCATGGCAGGCTGTGTCCTCTTCTCCTCTGTAAGCCTCCGTTTCGGTTATCCTCAGACATATCTCCCCTTCGGAAGCGCTTCGTATTATCAGCTTGCCAACAAGCTCGGGAGCTGCTTCAAGACAGTCACGGTGAAAAAAATCCTCCTTCAGTACCGTAAGCGGGGTATTATTTTCCATTGCCGTTTTTTCCTCCGTTAAGAAATTCCCTGTGCCTGCGCCTGTTTTTAAAGCGGTCGATATATTCCCTGCCGAAGAAAATGAAATATGTTGCGAATGCCGCCACAACGGAAAGCTGTATTCCCAATCCTACTCTAGGAAGTCCCATTGCGTAGTATTTAAATCCGTTTCCGAATGCTCCGACCATGAAAACAATATCGATAAGGGCTATCCATTTTGCCTGAATGGGAAGTATCGCAAACAGCCGTATCTCCATATTGGGATATATCCTTGCATACACAAGAAAAAGCGAGAAAAGCAGATAGCTGCTCGATGCGCTTCCCACAATAAATCCCACTGCTATAAGCAGGGCAGATCCCGTGAAAAAGTACAGCGTAAGATTTCTTGCTCCCCACGCCATTTCAGTTTCCTTGCCCGTTATATAGTAAAAATATACCGATATCGCTATCCATATGACGCTGTTAGTCTGGGGAAGCATAAGGAAGGTGATTATTCTCCACACCTGTCCGTGAAGTATCGCTGCGCGGTTAAAGGTGAGGTATGAGGACATTATGCCGTCGGTGAGCAGATCGCCGATAAAGATTATCGCCATCGACGCTGCAATATAGGTCATAAGATTTTCAACGGCAAAATTTCTGAAAAAGCGCTTTACCTTGTAGATAAGATTCATTTGACAAGGTTCTCCTTTCGGGATAATTTTTCGGATAAGTAAAGTATATCATAAGTTTGGGCATATTTCAAGGAAAACTATTGCAAATCGTAAAAAAATGAGTTATAATATATGTATCGTTAAAAATTTTCCTGCAAAAAAGCCGGAAAGTATATGAAAGGTTGTTTAATATGAGCTTTAAAGTAACTCCCGATACCATTATCGGCGATATCCTCGACATGGACGCCGATACCGCTCCTTTTTTCTTTGAGATAGGAATGCACTGCCTCGGCTGCCCTGCGTCAAGGGGAGAGTCCATTGCAGATGCCTGTGCGGTTCACGGAACAGATGTAAATGCGCTTATTGAAAAGCTTAACGGGCATTTCGCAAAGAAAGCGTGACCGACAGACCAAAGCAACGCGCTGATCGGGAAACAAAAATGCCGTATTACGACGGCGTTTTTGTTTCCCGATTTTTCTAAGGCAATACCGAATAAAGATTGCGCTGAAGATGCGCAAGCCGTTCTTTGTTCGGTATTGCCCTAAAAAGCGAAAGAAAGGGGAGATATCATATGAGGCTTGACAAGCGGCTGCTTGCCTGCGCCCGAATGACCGAAGGCGAATATGTGTGCGACGTGGGAACGGATCACGGATATCTTCCCGCATATCTTATCCTGAGCGGAAAATGCAGCCGCGCCATTGCCGCCGATATAAACCCTGCCCCCCTTGCCGCCGCAAGGGCTACCTTTGAACGGGAGGGCATTTCGGATAAGGTGCGGCTTTTCCTGTCGGACGGTCTGAGCGATATTCCTCTTGAGGGTGTCACCGATATAGTCATTGCGGGAATGGGCGGAGAGCTTATTTCACGGATAACGGACTGCTGCGGGGCAAAGAGCTGCGGAGCAAATTTTATCATGCAGCCTATGACAAGGGCGGCTGCACTGAGAAAATATCTTGCCCGAAGCGGATTTGAAGTAATGGACGAAAGGGGAGTATGGGACGGCAGCTTCGTGTATTCGGTCATGAAATGCAGATATACGGGCATATCCTATGAACTATCCCCGGTAAGGGAGCATACGGGGCTGCTTGACCCGTCCCTTGAGGACGACAGAATGTATATCCTCAGGCAGCTTGAACGAATGGAAAGATCGGCTGAGGGAATGAAAAACAGCAGACCCCATGAGGCTGAAAAAATTCGCCGTACTGCCTGTCTGATACGAAAGGAAACAATGCTATGATTACCGTTTCGGATATTTACAATGCCATTGACGGGATAATTCCCTTTTGCGTACAGGAAAGCTGGGACAACAGCGGACTGCTTGCGGGCGACCCCGACAGGGAGGTTTGCAGGATAGTTACCGCTCTCGATATTACAAACAAGGTCATTGACGAGGCTGCTTCATTGAATGCGGAGCTTATCGTTAGCCATCATCCCGTAATATTTACGCCCCTTAAAGCGATAAACGCAAATTCTCCTGCGGGAAGACTTCTTTCAAAAAATATTTCTGCCATATGCACTCACACCCCCTTTGATATGTCCCCCCTCGGAATGAACAGGGGACTTTTCGATATTCTGGCAAAACCTCTCGGTTTTACGGACGGCGGCGAGCCGCTGGAGGATATGGGGAACGGTTTTTGCATAGGCAAAATTTATTCACTAAGTGAACCACTGACGTCCCGGGAAGCGGCAAAAAGGGCAAAGGAGGCTCTCGGCTGCACCTGCGTAAGATATACTCATGGACGTGAAATAAAACGTATCGCCGTAAGCTCGGGGTCGGGAAACGGTTTTATCTCTCTTGCTGCAAAAAAGGGAGCGGACGCCCTGCTTTCGGGCGATTTCAAGCACGACGGCTTTATCGACGCCGGAAATTCGGATTTTACCCTTATCGACTGCGGACATTTTCACACCGAGCGGATATTCTGCAAAATAATGAAGGATATTCTTTCTCAGTCCTTTCCCCATGCCGGAATTTACGAAGCAAAAAGCTGCACAGACCCTGCAGGGTATATTTTCTGATCGAAGGGAATGCTGAAATATGAAAGGTTTTATCTGTCCCGTGTGCGGATTGCCCCTTGCGAGAGGGGAGCATTCATATAAATGCCCGAAAGGACACTGCTTTGATATTTCCGCAAAGGGATATGTAAATCTTCTGCTGTCAGGCATGAAGAACGCTAAGCTCCCCGGAGATAACAAAATGATGGTGAATGCAAGATCGGATTTTCTTTCAAAGGGATATTACTCTCATCTTGCGCAGGCGACGGCGCAGGCGGTCTGCGAAAGGTTTCACGGCGGAGTTATCCTTGACGCGGGCTGCGGAGAGGGATATTATACCGATGAGATCTATAAGGCTCTGTGCCGAAAGAATTTCGGCTTTAAGCTGCTGGGCATAGATATTTCAAAGGCTGCCTGCGCACGCACCGCAAGGCGCTTTGCAGGTGACGAGCGCTGTGAAACTGCTGCCGCAAGCATTTTTCATCTTCCTCTTGCCGACGGTTCTGCGGATATGGCGGTGACAATGTTTGCGCCCATGTGCCGCAGCGAGTTTGCACGTGTCATAAAAAGCAGGGGATATCTCATTATGGCTATTCCCGGAGAAAACCATCTTATGAGCCTGAAGGCGGCGGTTTACGACAAGCCTTATCCCAACAGCATAGGCGATTACGGTCTGGAGGATTTTGATTTCCTTGAAAGCCGAAAAGTTTCAAGGAGAATTTTCATAGATGCCCCGCAGGATATCCGTGATCTTTTTTCAATGACACCCTATTACTACAAAACAAGCGCCGAAGGACACCGCAGACTTGAGGCGCTGACTGCTCTTGAGACAGATGCGGATTTTGAACTGCTTATCTATAAAAGGAAGTGATATTATGGCTCTTGACGGAGCTTTTCTTCTTGCTGTGAAGCAGGAGCTTATGCCGCTTGTGGGCGGCAGGACGGAAAAAGTCTATCAGCCCTCCAAGGACGAGATAGTTATTTCCGTCAGAACACGCACGGGCAGCAGCAGGCTTTTAATAAGCGCTGCGGCAAATTCCGCACGTATACACATTACCGAAAGACCTATCGAAAATCCGAAGGTTCCTCCTATGTTCTGTATGCTGCTCAGGAAGCGTCTGGGCAGCGGAAGGCTTACCGATATAAGGCAGGACGGGCTTGAAAGAATACTCTTTCTTGATTTTGAAACGGTAAATGAGCTGGGCGATGTTGTGACGGTGACTCTTGCCGCCGAAATCATGGGCAAATATTCAAATCTTATTATAATCGACGAAAACGGCAGGATAATCGACAGCCTTAAAAGGGTGGACTACGCCATGAGCCGTGAAAGGCTCGTTCTTCCCGGTATGACCTATTCGCCGCCTCCGAGGGAGGACAGGCTCAATTTCCTCATTGCAGAGGAGGAGCAGATGCGAAGCCGTATAATGAATGCATCGGGAAAATCCGCAGCAAAATGCCTTATAGGTATTTTTGAAGGTATCTCCCCGATACTTGCAAGGGAATGGATATTCAGAGCCTGCGGTTCAAACGACATCACCACCGACGAGCTTGACGCAAGTACCGCCGGCAGGCTTGTTTCAGAGATCGTCCGCACAAGAAACGATTATTACGGCGTAGGACGGAAATACACCGTAGTTTCCGACACCGACGGTAATTTAAAGGATTTCTGCTTTACCGATATAACACAGTACGGCGGACTTATGAGGCTTTCTTACTGCGAAAGCGCAGGAGAAACTCTTGACAGGTTTTACTCCGAGCGTGACAGCGCGGCAAGAATGAAGCAGAGGTACGGCGATCTTTACCGTTTGCTTTCAAGCACCGCAGACAGGATACGCAGAAGAACGGAAAATCAGCGGCAGGAGCTTAAAATCTCCGAAGAAAGGGATATCTTAAAGCTTAAGGGCGACCTTATTTCCGCAAATCTCTATCAGCTCAGAAAGGGCATGAGCAGCTTTGAATGCGATAATTTTTATGATGAGGAGTGCAAAAGGATCACCGTGGAGCTTGACCCTCTTCTTACCCCGTCGCAGAATATGCAGAAATATTACGGAGGCTACCGCAAGGCGGATACCGCCGAAAAACGTCTTAAAATACAGATAGCGCAGGGCGAGGAGGAGCTTCGGTATATCGAGAGCGTTTCCGATGCGCTTTCGAGAGCCGTTACCGAAAACGACGTAAACGAGCTGAGAGCCGAGCTTGCCGAGCAGGGATATATCCGTATTCAGCGATCAAAGCAAAAGCTGCCTAAGGCTGCGCCGCCTGTTTCCTTTACCTCTCCCGACGGCTTTGAGATACTTGTGGGAAGAAACAACAGGCAAAATGACATTCTCACTCTCAAAACAGCCGAAAAGACGGATATCTGGCTGCACACAAAGGATATAACGGGTTCTCATGTAATAATCAGGGCAAGGGGAGAAAAGGTTCCCGACGAAACGATATATTATGCCGCAAGGATAGCCGCCGCATACAGCAGTGCGGCAAATTCCTCGCAGGTGCCTGTGGATTACGTTCCTGCAAAGCTTGTTAAAAAGCCTGCCGGAGCAAAGCCCGGAATGGTCATTTTTACGGGTAACAGAACCCTTTACGTTACTCCTCTCGACCCGAACAGTGAAAGGATATTAAAGTGAAGCTGCTTCATACCTCCGATCTGCACATAGGAATATCTCTTTTCGGCGAGGATATGCTGCCATATCAGGAAAGAATGGGGGAGGGCATTCTTGCTGCCGCAGAGGATAACGGCGCAGACTGCATAATAATTCCGGGAGATATTTACGACAGCGCAGTTGTTGCGGGCGAGGCTGTAAAGTGCTGGGACAGGCTTTGCTCAAAGCTCTTTTCGGGAAAAAGCAGAATTCCCGTAATAGTAATTTCGGGAAATCATGACTCTGCTCCGAGATTATCGGTAAACTCCGGACTTCTCGAGGGCTGCGGACTTTATATCAGGGGCAGCTTCAGGGATTATATGACCCCTGTACGGGTAAACGATACGGATATCTACTGCATACCGTGGTTCAATCTTTCCGAGGTGAAGGAATTTTTCCGGGACAGGGAAATAAAAAGCTGTACCGACGCATTTGCCGTTCTGACGGAAAATATCAGGAGCTCGTGGGATAGTTCAAGGAAACACGTTATTGCCGCCCATTGCTTTGTAAGCGGCTGCTCTGTGTCCGACAGCGAAAGAGCGTCCAAGGGAGCGATAATATCCGCAGGAGGGGCGCAGATGGTTTCCGCAGATGTGTTTGCAGGCTTTGAATATGCGGCTCTGGGACATCTCCACAGGGGGCAGACCGTCAGATGCTCCGCAGACGGAGGCACTGTTGTCCGCTACAGCGGCACTCCAATGCCCTACAGCTTTTCCGAGGCGGGGCAGGATAAGACCTATTCCCTCTACGATACCGTGACGGGCGTACTTACAGAGATCCCCGCTCCGCCCCTTGCGGAGCTTGTTACCGTAAAGGGCAGCCTTGACGAGGTGATGAGCGCGGATTTCCCCGAAAATGCATATGTGAGAGTAATACTTACCGACCGTTCCACAGCAGCGGGACTTTACGAAAAAATACGGGAAAGATTTCCCCGTATGCTGCGGCTTGAATGTACGGCTGCTGCGGCAGACGGCGCAGAAACGGATATGAGCATAACCGGAATATCCGTCTGTGAGCTTGCCAAAAGATATATGCATGACTGCTTCGGCAGGGAAATGACCGAAAGGCAGCTTAGCTGGCTTGAAGATGCTCTCGGAGAAAAGACCGGGGAATGATTTACAGGAGCTTTTCTCATAGGAATATGCACACGTCTTTCCGGCAAATTTTCCCGAAAATTCGCACCCATTTCCTATGAGAACAAATTTTACTCAAAAAATCAAGCGTACCCGAAAAGATCCGTGTATAATAATGATGATATCACAAACGGAAAGGGACGCCGGCTATGAACAATCTGCAGCTTCTTTCGGACGTACTTGAATACATCGAGGAAAATATATCCGAAAACCTTCGGACGGATGATATTGCCGCACATTGCTTCTGTTCGCGTTCCGCTCTTGAAAAGCTTTTCAAAAACGTAAACCATATGTCGGTCCACGATTATATCGTGAAAAGAAAAATGGTGATCGCCGCAAGAAAACTCAAGGCAGACAGGGATACGAATATACTGTTTCTTGCCCTGTCGCTGGGGTATAATTCAAACGAGGCGTTTACCAGAGCGTTCAGACGGGTGTGGAACTGCAATCCGTCGGAATTTGCGTCGGTATACCGTTTTACCGATCTGTTTCCGAGAATGTATTCCGCACATATGAAGGGAGAGCTTATTATGAGAAAAAATGTGGATATCAGCGAGCTGTACGATCTTTTTTCGGAAAGGAGGGACTGCTTTTTCGTCTGCTGCGATATAAAGCATATGACCCCCATAAACGAAATATCTTACAGAGCAGGGGATTTTGCGATCCTTGAATCTATGAAGCGTATGTCCGAGGCGGCAGGGGATAACGACGTGGTGTTCCGTATCGGGGGAGATGAATTTGCAATGCTCACAGATTCGCAGGACAGAAAATATGCGGAAAAAATCGCGGACAGCATAACCGCCGGGAACGGTGAGGAGTTTGAATTTGAGGGAAAACGAATACCCCTGAGTCTGTATGCGTCTGTCACAAGAGCGGAGTCACGGACGATAAGATACAACGAGCTTTTCAATAAGCTCCATACGACTATTGAGATCAATAAATAAAGGTATCGCCCCCGAAGAGTTTATCCTTTCTTCGGGGGCGATATATGTCCAAGAGCCTGTTCATATTAATACTAAAAACCATTTAAACTCAGGATATCTTTGACAAAAATCCGCACCGTTTTCTGCGTCAAAGAACCTTGCCAGGCGCCAAGCCTGCCTGCGGTTCTTTTCCTTGAAACCGGCACGGCTTTTCGCCAAATCTTATCCTTCGTTCAAACGGTTTTTAGTATAAAATAGCATCAAAAATCATAGCAAGAACGAAATTGCCAATGTACATCACATCTAAGGCAATACCGAACAAAGAACGACTTGCGTCTTTGCACCGAATCTGCTTGCAG
>CAZDJG010000020.1:0-17666 GCA_964505695.1 uncultured Ruminococcus sp. | reverse complement strand
GGCGGGCTGTGCAAGGGGCTTCATCTTAACGAACCACTGAGTTGAAACCTTAGGCTCGACTGTTGTGCCGCAGCGGTAGCAGGTTCCTACGTTATGTGCGTGCTCTTCGACACGTACAAGGAAACCGCCCTTGTCAAGATCCTCAACTATCTTTTTTCTTGCCTCATATCTGTCCATTCCCGCATAATCGGGATAATCCTCCGTAATTCTGGCGTCATCAGTCATGACATTTATTACGGGGAGCTTATGGCGCAGACCCACCTCAAAGTCGTTGGGGTCATGAGCGGGGGTTATTTTAACAACGCCCGTTCCGAAATCCGTTTCAACATAATCGTCGGCTACAACGGGAATTTCCCTTCCTACAATAGGCAGTATCAAGGTCTTTCCGATAATATCCTTATATCGCTCGTCATTCGGATTGACCGCAACGGCTGTATCACCAAGCAGCGTTTCGGGACGGGTAGTCGCAAGCTCAACATATCCGCTGCCGTCCTTGAACGGGTATCTGAGGTGCCAGAAATGACCTGCCTGATCTTCATAGTTTACCTCTGCATCGGAAAGCGTAGTCCTGCAGTGAGGACACCAGTTGACGATCCTTTCTCCTCTGTAAATAAGACCCTTTTCAAAGTATTTTACGAAAACCTCTTTTACAGCCTTTGAACAGCCCTCGTCCATAGTAAAGCGTTCCCTTGACCAGTCGCAGGACGAACCGAGCTTTTTAAGCTGTTCAACTATACGTCCGCCGTATTTTTCCTTCCATTTCCATGCCCTTTCCATAAAGCCTTCTCTTCCGAGGTCCTCTTTGGTTATACCTTCCTCGCGCATTGCCGCAACAATCTTTGCTTCGGTGGCAATTGCAGCATGGTCTGTTCCGGGCAGCCATAATGCGCTGAATCCCGACATTCTTTTCCAGCGGATAAGGATATCCTGCAATGTTTCATCAAGAGCATGACCCATGTGGAGCTGCCCCGTAATATTCGGCGGAGGGATCACTATGGTATACGGTTTTTTCTTTGAATCGACCTCTGCACGGAAGCAGTCGTTTTCCATCCAGAATTTGTAGATCCTGTTTTCAAATTCCTTGGGATCATAAACCTTTGACAGTTCTTTTTTCATTTTCATCTTTCCTTTCGTAGTATCGGCAAAGAGCAATAAAAATGCCCCGAAGCCGAATAATAGCTTCAGGGCGAAAAAAATCCGCGGTACCACCTGAATTCGCAGAAAATATGTGCGCACTCATTATTCCGTAACGGGGAATATCCGCCGCAGACTACTTTTTCGTTTGATAAAGCAAAAACGCTTTCGCCTGCGAAGCTCCGGGGCTACTTCCGCAAATTCCGAACAAAGACTTGCACCGACCGTCTTTTCTCTGAGGACGGAAAAAATGCGTACTCCTCCTCATCACAGCTTTTACGGATTAAATTATAACACACCTTATTTATTTTGTCAAGAAAATTTCCTGATTTCCTCAAGGCTTGAAAAAACAAAATTTTGTAACTTTTTTATGTCATCATAATTTACACAACAAAAGCTGTGTGTCATAATGTGACAATTTGGTAACATTTATAATATTTATTGACAGGGACAGCAAAATATTGTAAAATAATTTTAAAATACAAAGGAAAGGAACAGGGAAATGAAGCAATACAAAAAAAGAACGGTAGCATTTCTTTCAGCTTTGATAATGCTTGTCTGGGGAGGAACATCGGTTTTCGCCGAGTTTACCGATCCCGCACTGCTTTATGCCGAGTATTCACAGGGAGAAACAGATGATCCATCGTCTGAACCTCAGACCGATACAAGCGATGATACGGTTATTGACGATGAATTGCCTGACAGCCTTGATGACGAAGTGACCGACGATACCAAGCTTTTGCCGGAGGAAACAGACGATAATGATGCAGATTTAAATGACAATACTGTAAAAATACCCGCATCCGAGGTCACGATCTACAGCTTTAAATCTTCTGTTACGGAGGGCGATACCTTTAAAATCGGATATCGGCTGAAGCCATCAAAATCTGACGATATCGTTACATATTCAACCTCGAACAAAAAGGTAGCCGCAGTTGATTCAAGCGGAAATGTTACCGCTTTGTCCAAGGGAATGGCAATAATCACCGTCAAAACCACATCGGGAGTGCATGACAGATTTTCCCTTAACGTGAAGGCGGCGCCGGCAGAGGATACGACCGGCGATGAAGCGGATATCGGCAATGCTTCCGACGATACAGCTTCCGCAGGCAGTGATGTATCTGTAAAAGCATCGGATATTGAGCTTAAACACAGCTCCGTCACTCTTTACGAAGGAGAAACATATCAGATATTTTATGAGCTTACACCTAAAGGCTGCACCGATTCTGTTTCCTACCGTTCTCTGAACAAGGCAGTCGCTTCCGTAAACGGGGACGGAACGGTCACTGCAAGAGGTGCGGGAAATACCCGTATTGTCTGCACTACAGGCAGCGGAAGATCGGTAAAGCTTAATGTTACTGTTCTTTCGGTCATGACTCAGGAAGAACAGGATAAGGCTTATGAGGAGAAGATCGTTAAGGAATACAATGAAAACGGCGAGCTTGTACCGTCAATGGTCAAGTTCGTTGAAGAATCTGCGGGAGTTCAGATAGGCGAAAAGCTGCTGCTTGACGCAAGGATATACCCGTCCGGTTCAACATATACGTATACTATTGAATCCGATGACCCGTCTGTTGTTAAGGTAAACAGAAAGGGCGAGATCACCGGACTTAAAGAGGGAACTGCCATTATCACTCTTTCTACGGATAACGGCAAGACCGACAGTGTTTATGTCACCGTTTATGGCAGCAGGATACCCGGAATAGACGTTTCCAAATGGAACGGAGATATTAACTGGAAAAAAGTGAAAAACAGCGGCAAGGCACAGTTTGCAATGATAAGAGCGTCCTACGGATATGAGGATATCGACCCTATGCTTGAGAAAAATGTTGCCGGCTGCGAGAAATATGACATACCTTACGGGTTCTATCACTATACTTATGCAAGAAATGTTTCAGAGGCTAAAAAAGAAGCTGCATTTTTCCTTAATACCATCAGCGTATATTCGCCCGATTACCCCATTGTCCTCGATATTGAAGAGGATTTTTACAAATCCATGTCACCGAAAGAGGTAACTCAGATAGTTACAACATTCATGGAGGCTTTCGAGAACGCAGGCTACTATTCCATGATCTACAGCTATGCGAAATTTTTCAATGATAACCTCATTATGGATAAAATAGATAAATACGATATCTGGGTCGCATGCTGGGGCGATGAGGAAAAGCTTGCGGAAAATTACAGCTATCATTACGGTATGTGGCAGTACAGCGAAACGGGCAGCATTCCCGGAATAGACGAATACGTAGACCTCAACTATGCTTATAAAAATTACAGGGAAACTATTATTAAATACGGACTTAACGGCAAATAAAAATGACGGATACCCTTTTTGGGGTATCCGTCATTTTTAACCGATGATTATTCGGCAACAGGAGCAGAAACGGGGCAAACACCTTCGCATGAACCGCAGTCAATGCAGGTATCTGCATCAATGACATATTTGCCGTCGCCCTCGGAAATTGCGGAAACGGGACATTCTGCTGCGCAGGCGCCGCAGCTAATGCAGGCATCTGAGATTTTGTAAGCCATAATAAGTACCTCCTGATATTAAATATCAAATGTTAAAAGCTTTCGCCTATATATATTTTATCATATATTCTGAAAAAAGCAAGAGGTAATTGTTAATTTTTTTATTTCCAAAAATATTTTCCCGAAACACTTGAAATTTGATTGCAAATCAGTTACAATATATATGTCGCTTTATGCGTAAATATTCAGTGGAGGAAATTTCGTGATGTTACATAGCATTTATGTGTTTGGTAATATTCACAGCACTCAGGCGGCAAAAGTCGAGTGCGGCGGGATTTCTGCACTCTTTTTTAACTGTGGCATGGTGCAGCCGTAGCGGTGCATCGCCGCAGTTTTTTGTTTGTACCGCTGAATTGCGAAAGGATGGATCATTTTGAAAAAAGTAGCTGTAATAATGGGTTCGGACAGCGATTTCCCCATTGTTAAGGACTGTATCGCCGAACTGAAAAAATACGGCGTCCCCGCAGAAGCAAGGGTAATGTCCGCTCACCGCACTCCGGAGCTTGCCTCCGAATTTGCGTCGCAGGCAAAGGAGCAAGGCTTCGGCGTTATAATCTGTGCTGCCGGAATGGCTGCGCACCTTGCGGGAGTTATCGCAGGACACACTACTCTGCCCGTTATCGGTATTCCCATAAAATCGTCCTTTGAGGGACTTGACGCACTCCTTGCCACTGTCCAGATGCCTTCGGGTATACCCGTTGCCACCGTTGCCGTGAACGGTGCAAAAAATGCGGCGATTCTTGCGATACAAATGCTTGCGATCTCCGATGATGAGCTTGCTGCAAAGCTTGAAAAGGCAAAGCAGGATATGATAAGCGGCGTTATTGCAAAGAACGAAAAGCTTCAGAAAATGGCAGAGGAACTGTAATTCAACCGCGAGTTGAATATAAACCGAAACTATCATAACAGGTTATTGATATACATTGCTGTTCTGTGTTAGAATTTTCACAGAAAGGATGTGACTGATTATGAGCAGTACGATCGGAAAAAACATTTATACATTAAGAAAAAAGCATGGCATGACGCAGGAGGAGCTTGCAGGGAAACTGAATATCTCGTATCAGGCTGTAAGCAAGTGGGAAAACGGAGGAGCAATGCCCGATATTTCCATGCTGCCGTCTCTGGCGGCGGTGTTCGGGATAAGCATAGACGCTTTGCTGGGATATGCCGCCGAAAAAAAGGCTTCCTCATACTATGAGGAAAGATACCGCTCCGAAGAATACTACTGGGGTGTAAAGCCGTCACGAATGTGCTATGAGGTGCTGAAGCTCCTGCCGCCCGACAAGCCCCTCAGACTTATCGACATAGGCTGCGGCGAGGGAAAAGACGCTGTTTTCTTTGCAAAGAACGGCTATAAGGTTTCCGCTTTTGATATTACAAGGTCTGGTATAGAAAAGGCAAAGCTTCTGGCGGAAAGGCACGGAGTATGCATTGACTTTTTTCAAGCTGATATCCTGGATTTCAGATTTGATAAGACATTCGATGTAATTTTTTGCTCGGGAGTTCTGAGTTATATACCGGAAAAGCTGAGAGCGGAGATCGTCTCAAACTGGCAGAATCATACGTCGGAGAACGGGATAAATGCCCTTAATGTTTTTGTCGGAAAGCCCTTTATATATGCTTCTCCCGATAAGGAAAGCTCCGAGAATCTCTGGAAATCGGGAGAACTTTTCTTGCTTTACAATAACTGGGAATTTAAAGAATGCAGTGAATGTATCTTTGACTGCATGAGCGGGGGAGTACCTCACCGGCACTGCATGGACACGCTTATTGCCGTTAATCGGTGAAATAAATTCAACTAAAAAATTTTGGAGGAACAGAAAATGGAAAACATCATCAAAGGCGAACAGCTTTATGAGGGAAAGGCAAAGAAGGTTTTTGCCACCAACGATCCCGATTACGTTATCGTTGACTACAAAGACGATGCAACCGCATTCAACGGCGAAAAGAAGGGTACTATCAGAGGAAAAGGCGTTGTCAACAACAAAATGACCAACTATATGTTCGGTCTGCTTGAAAAGGAGGGTATACCCACTCATCTTGTCAAGGAAATAAGCGACAGAGAAACTATCGTTAAAAAGGTGGAGATCGTTCCTCTTGAGGTCATTGTCAGAAACGTTGCCGCAGGAAGCTTTTCCAAGAAGCTGGGCATTGCGGAGGGTACTCCCTTAAAACAGCCTACCCTTGAGTTCAGCTATAAGAACGATGAGCTGGGCGATCCGTTTATAAACAGCTACTACGCTCTGGGACTCGGTCTTGCAACTCAGGAGGAGATAGACACTATCTCAAAGTATGCTTTTGCCGTAAATACATTTATGCTGGGATTCTTTAAGGAACATAATATCGATCTTATCGACTTCAAGATCGAGTTCGGAAGATTTCACGGAAAGATCCTTCTTGCTGATGAGATTTCTCCCGACACCTGCCGTTTCTGGGACAGCACTACTCATGAAAAGCTCGATAAGGATCGTTTCCGCAGAGATATGGGCGGCGTTGTGGAAGCTTATCAGGAAATGATGAAGCGCATTTTCGGTGAATGATCTATGGGCGGCTTTTTCGGCGCAGCGTCACAGAATGACTGCATAAACGATGTTTTTTTCGGAACCGATTATCATTCCCATCTTGGAACAAGACGCGGAGGAATGACATCCTACTCAAAGGAGCTTGGTTTCCAGAGAAGTATTCACAGCATTGAAAATTCTCCGTTCAGAACAAAGTTTGAACATGATATTGAATCCATGAAAGGTAATCTATGCATAGGCTGTATCAGCGATACCGACCCTCAGCCTATTCTCCTGCGCTCAAAGCTGGGGCTTTATGCAGTATGCAATATAGGTATAATAAATAACGCTGCCGATATCAGGAGCGAGATACTTAACGACTGCTTTGCAAGCTTTGAGTCCATGAGCAGCGGAAAGGTAAATTCCAGTGCGCTTATCGGTGCGCTTATAGCACAAAAGGATTCATTTGTTGACGGGATAGGATACGCTCAGGATAAGATCGACGGTACGGTCTCTCTTATGGTTCTCACCGAGGACGGAATAATTGCCGCAAGAGACAGGGCAGGCAAGCTTCCGATCATTGTTGGAAAACGTGACGACGGCTACTGCTTTTCCTTTGAATCCTTTGCGTTCCAGAAGCTGGGCTATGCGACCTTCAAAGAATTGGAGCCCGGAGAGATAGTAAAGATCACTCCCGACTCCTGCGAAACACTAAGTCCCGGAACAGAGGATAATATGAGCATCTGTACATTCCTGTGGACATATTACGGATACCCCAATTCGGTCTATGAAGGGGTAAACGTTGAAACCATGAGAATGCGGAACGGTGAAATAATGGCAGAGACGGATATTAAAAACGGCTGTCTTCCCGATGTTGACTATGTGTGCGGCGTTCCCGATTCGGGAATACCTCACGCTATAGGATACTCAAACCGCAGCGGAATACCCTTTGCCCGTCCGTTTATCAAGTATACTCCCACATGGCCCCGCAGCTTTATGCCCCAGAACCAGTCTATAAGAAATCAGGTCGCCAAGATGAAGCTTGTGCCTGTGCATGAGCTTATCGAAGGAAAAAAACTTCTTTTTGTGGACGACAGCATTGTAAGAGGCACTCAGCTCAGGGAAACAGTTGAATTTTTATATTCAAACGGAGCCAAGGAGATCCATATGCGTTCAGCCTGTCCTCCCATCATGTACGGCTGTAAATATCTCAACTTTTCAAGAAGCACCTCGGAGCTTGACCTTATTGCACGCAAAATTATAGACGAGCTTGAAGGACCTGAGGGTGTAAAATATATTGAGGAATACAGCAATACTGATACGGAGCGCGGAAAAAGGCTCAGAGCGGAGATCTGTTCAAGACTGAAGCTTACCTCTCTTGAATTTCAGTCTCTTGAGGGTACCGAAAAGGCTGTCGGTCTTTCCTCCTGCAAGCTTTGCAGCTATTGCTGGAACGGAAAGGGTTGATTTGAATGCTTAACGGTATTCACGAGGAATGCGGTGTTTTTGGTATATACAGTCCGGATACAACAAATGTTGCAATGCAGACTTATCTGGGACTTTATGCTCTTCAGCACAGGGGACAGGAATCCTGCGGTATAGTTGTGAACGATTCGGGAGTTTTCAGCTATTATAAGGATCTGGGCCTTGTGCATGAGGTTTTTAACGAGGAAAGGCTTCAGGCATTGGGCGAGGGGAACATATCCATCGGTCATGTAAGATATTCGACTACGGGCAATTCAAACCGATCAAACGCCCAGCCCCTTGTTGTACGTCATGTAAAAGGTTCTCTTGCCATTGCGCATAACGGAAATCTCACCAATGCCTATGAGCTGAGAACGGAATATGAGCTTAAAGGAGCAATTTTCCACAGTACTAATGATACCGAGGTCATTTCCTATGCCATAACCGAACAGCGTCTTGTCTGTTCCTCGATAGAGGAAGCAGTAGAAAAGGCAATGCTTAAAATCAAGGGTGCATATTCTTTGGTCGTAATGTCACCGAAAAAGCTCATTGCCGCAAGAGATCCTGTGGGCTACCGTCCGCTTTCCATAGGCAGACTGGACGACTCCTACGTCATAGCCTCGGAAACCTGCGCATTTGACAGTATAGGCGCAGAATTTGTCAGGGACGTGCGTCCCGGCGAGATCGTTATCATCGACGAAAACGGACTGCGTTCCATTGAAACGCATATTTCCCCGAAACCGCATCTGTGCGTATTCGAATATGTGTATTTTGCTCGTCCCGATTCGGTGATAGAAGGCTCATGCGTTCATCATGCACGGCTTAAAGCAGGAGATTATCTGTGGAAGGAGCATCCCGTTGATGCCGATGTAGTTATCGGAGTTCCCGACAGCGGTCTTGATGCTGCACTTGGTTTTTCAATAGCTTCCGGAATACCTTACGGAGTAGGATTTATAAAAAACAGATATGTGGGAAGAACGTTTATTCAGCCATCTCAGGCAGAAAGAACCAATTCGGTCAGGATCAAGCTCAATGTTATAAAAGAAACTGTCAGAAATAAAAGGGTCGTACTTATCGACGACAGCATTGTGAGAGGAACGACCTCGGAAAGGATCGTTACACTTATAAGAGAGGCAGGGGCAAAGGAGATACACGTCCGCATTTCCTGTCCGCCATTTACAAACCCCTGCTATTTCGGCACTGATATCGACAGCAAAGAAAATCTGATTGCCTGCCGAATGACTGTTCCCGAAATATGCAGGACTATAGGAGCGGATTCACTCGGATATCTCAGCGTTGATTCGGTAAAAAAGCTTGCGGAAAACTCCGACTGCGATTTTTGCGACGGCTGCTTTACGGGAGTGTACCCTTCGCCTGTTCCTCAGGAGATACCAAAGGACAAGTTTGAATTTAAAATCAAAAAGTTTGCAAAATAAACTCATTTCAAACAACAGTCCGCAGTATAAGGCTGCGGTGAAAGGATTGGATCAAATAATGAAAAGTTATTCTGAAAGCTACAAGGAAGCCGGCGTTGACGTTACTGCGGGCTATAGGGCTGTAGAGCTTATGAAGTCTCATGTTGCCAGAACCATGACAAGCGGCGTTCTTTCAGGGATCGGCGGCTTCGGCGGACTGTTTGAGCTTGATCTTACAGGTATCGGCAAGCCTGTTCTGGTTTCCGGAACGGACGGTGTAGGAACAAAAATAAAAATTGCCTTTTTGCTGGATAAGCATGACACGGTAGGAATCGACTGCGTGGCAATGTGCGTAAACGATGTGATCTGCTGCGGTGCAAAGCCACAGTTTTTCCTTGATTATATTGCCTGCGGAAAGAATTATCCCGAAAAGATAGCACAGATAGTTTCGGGAGTTGCGGAGGGCTGCGTTCAGGCAGAATGCGCTCTTATCGGAGGAGAAACTGCGGAGCATCCCGGTCTTATGCCGGATGATGAATACGATCTTGCGGGCTTCACCGTAGGAATCGTTGATAAGGATAAGATCATCCGACCCGATACGCAAAAAGCGGGGGATGTTGTGATGGCGATCAAGTCAAGCGGCGTTCACTCCAACGGCTTCTCCCTTGTGAGAAAGGTATTTTCCGTAACCGAACAGAACCTTGCAAGGCATCAGTCCGACCTTGGCACTACACTGGGAGAATGTCTGCTTACTCCAACCAAAATATATGTAAAGGCTGTCATGAGCCTTATAAACAGTGTAAATGTAAAATCTTTAAGCCATATTACAGGCGGCGGCTTTTATGAAAATATTCCCCGTTCCCTTCCTCAGGGACTTTCGGCTAAGATCGAAAGAAATGCTGTTCAGGTTCTTCCGATCTTCGACCTTATCGCAAAAACAGGCAAGATCCCCGAGAGAGATATGTTCAATACCTTCAATATGGGCGTGGGAATGGTTGTCTCGGTTGACAAAAACGATGCAGATAAAGCCATTGAAGCAATAAATTCGGCAGGCGAGGAAGCATATGTTATGGGCGAGCTTGTTGAAAGCGACGAGGGAGTTATTATCTGCTGATATAGTGTACGGCTGCATATTGGCATTACGATTTTACAAGCGCTGATCGGAGGGTTGTCATATATGAAAAATACGCTTTTAAAACGCACTGTGATTTTCGGTACAATAGCGCTTATATGGTCGGTTCCGTCTCTGAATATATTCGGTATAATTGCCGCTGTTTTTTCATGGGTAATATACAGCAAACCCAAAAAGGGCACGGTGTATCTGACAATGGGTCTTTATATTTCGGCGGCTGTTGTAAGCGTACTTTTCGCAGTCATTCTGCTTTTTGCGGGAGGAGTTTTCAGCTTTGCGGGAGAGGCAGCGGGTATTTCCGACAATGCGCTTACAGAGCTTATGAACGGTGCTGCCGCATTTTCGATTGTCGGGGACATTCTTTATATTGCCGCAGCTATTTCCGGGTATAAGGGCGGAAAGCTGATAAATGATTCGGATTCTAACGGTTTTTTTGATTGATCTCTGAAAGGATAGAATTTATGAAAAATATTGTCGTTCTTGTATCAGGCGGCGGAACAAATCTTCAGGCTCTTATTGACGCTGAAAAGCGTGGAGAGCTTCAGGGCGGAAAAATAACCTGCGTTATCTCCTCAAAGGAGGGGGCATACGCTCTTGAAAGAGCAGCGGCAAATGGCATAAAGGGCATTGTTCTTCCGCGAAAGGATTACGCCGACAGCCATGAATACAGCAGGGCAATGCTTGAAGCGCTTAGGGCGGAAAATGCGGATATCATTGTCTATGCGGGCTTTATGACGATACTTGACGCAAGTGTCTGCAAGGCTTACCCGTATAAAATGGTGAATGTACACCCGGCGCTCATTCCTTCATTCTGCGGCAAGGGCTATTATGGACTGAGAGTTCATGAGGAAGTGCTTGCAAGGGGAGTTAAGGTAACGGGAGCAACGGTGCATTTTGTTACTGAGGTCTGCGACGGAGGACCCATAATCCTGCAAAAAGCAGTTGATGTCAAAAACGGAGACACCCCCGAAATACTGCAAAAGCGTGTAATGGAGCAGGCGGAATGGAAAATACTTCCCAAGGCAGTATCGCTGCTTTGCCGGGACAAAATACAGGTTGAAAACGGAAAAACCATAATACTTGAATAGCTTTGGTGATGGGATAATGCGTACCGAAACAGTTGTACTTACAAATATGTGCATGATTTACGACGGTGATAAAATTCTCGTGCAGAATAAAATCGACCCCGAATGGGGCGGCGTGACCTTTCCAGGAGGACACGTGGAAAAGGGAGAATCCTTTACCGACGCCGTGATACGGGAGGTTTTTGAGGAAACGGGATTGACCATACGTTCTCCGCAGCTATGTGGGATCAAGGACTGGACAAGAGATGACGGCTCCAGATATATTGTTCTGACCTACAGGACGGATAAATTTTCGGGTGAGCTTCGTTCCTCGGAGGAGGGAGAGGTTTACTGGGTAAGCAAAAGCGAGTTTCTCAGTCTTGATCTTGCGGACACTATGACGGAATATTTCAGGCTTTTTACGGAGGATACTCTCAGTGAGCTTTATTATTATAAGAAAGACGGTGAATGGCAAACTGCTCTGAAGTAAAGGAGGGCAAAAATGAACGAAGAAAAATTTACGGGAAAAGCGGATAATTACGATAAGTACAGACCGTCGTATCCGCATGAGCTTGTCGATATGCTGTATGCAAAGACCTTTGCAAAAACTGTTGCGGATATAGGGGCAGGCACGGGAAAGTTCACCTCCTGCCTTGCTGCGAAGCCGTGGGATATCATTGCCGTTGAACCCAATAACGATATGCTGGGAAAGCTTAAAGAAAGTCTTCCGAATATCCGCATTATCAAAGCTCCTGCGGAAAATACGGGAATCGGTGGTCATTCGGTGGAGCTTGTAACTGCTGCTACGGCTTTTCACTGGTTTGACGAGGAAAAATTCAAAGAGGAATGCAGGCGTATCCTGACTCCAGACGGGCGGCTTGCTGTTATCTTCAATACAAAGGTCACAGATGAGCTTGTTAAAATGCGTGATGAGATAAGCTGTATTTACTGCGGCTATGAGGGACATGCGGGAAAACGCACTCACGAGGAGGGAGATTATTTTCTCAGAAATCAATATTTTTCCAAGGTCGAATATTTCGAGCTTGAACACAGTATGTCTTATGACGAGGAAGGCTTTATCGGAAATACGCTGTCACGCTCTTACTCTTTAAGGGACGGTGACAAGGGCTTTGAAGATTATGTACATGAACTGAGGGAGCTGTTTAAAAAATGCAGCCGCTGCGGTTCGGTGGAGCTTAAATATAAAGTGACCTGCTATCTTGGCAGATTATAACAGGGAGGAAATATTCTGATGAAAACACTTAACATTTTTGATGAGCTTAAAAGCAACACATATCCCGGAAGAGGTATTCTTATCGGAAAATCAGCCGACGGAAAGACTGCTGTGACCGCTTATTTCATCATGGGCAGAAGCGTTAATTCACGCAACAGGGTATTCACCGAAACGGAATACGGGATAAAGACAGAGGCTGCCGATCCCTCAAAGCTTTCCGACCCCCATCTTGTCATCTACTCTCCTGTGAGAGTGCTTGGAAATAAGACTATCGTAACAAACGGCGATCAGACCGATACCATCTATGAGCTGATGGATAAACAGCAGACCTTTGAGCAATCTCTCAGAAACAGGGAATATGAGGACGACGCTCCCAACTATACACCCAGAATTTCGGGAATAATGCATATCGACGGCGGCAGATACAATTACGCAATGTCAATCCTTAAATCCGCAGACGGAAATCCCGACTGCTGCGAGAGATTCACATATTCTTATTCAAATCCTTTGAGCGGAACGGGACATTTCATTCATACCTATACAGGCGACGGAGATCCTCTCCCTTCATTTGAAGGCGAGCCTAAAAAAGTGGAGATCGGAAATGACAGTATTGATGTGTTTGCGGATAAGCTCTGGAACGCTCTAAACGAGGATAACAAGGTATCGCTTTTTGTGCGCTATATAGATATCGAATCGGGCATATCAGATACAAGAATTGTAAATAAGAATAAAAAAAACAGTGAGGCTTGAATATTGACGTAAATAAACTAAACTTTGGGAAAAATCATAAACTTATTCGCAACAATTAAAATTTGGAGGAATAAATAATGAATGAAATGCAGTTAAAATACGGCTGTAACCCTAACCAGAAGCCGTCAAGGATCTTTATGGAAAACGATGGTGAGCTGCCCATTGAGGTATTGAACGGAAAACCGGGATATATAAATCTCCTTGACGCTTTCAACGGCTGGCAGCTTGTAAGAGAGCTTAAAAAGGCAACGGGGCTTTGCGCTGCCGCCTCGTTCAAGCACGTATCTCCCGCAGGTGCGGCAGTAGGCAAGCCTCTTTCTGATACTCTTAAAAAAATATACTGGGTAGACGATCTGGGAGAGCTTTCTCCATTGGCGTGCGCTTATGCAAGAGCAAGAGGTGCGGACAGAATGTCCTCCTACGGCGATTTTATTGCCCTTTCCGATATATGCGACGTTTGTACGGCAAAGATGATACAGCGTGAGGTTTCCGACGGAATTATTGCTCCCGGATATACCGATGAGGCTCTTGATATCCTCAAATCAAAAAGAAAGGGAACATATAACATCATCAGGATCAGCGAAAGCTATGTTCCCGCTCCCGTGGAAAGAAAGCAGGTTTTCGGCGTTACCTTTGAACAGGGAAGAAATGAGCTTGATATCAATAACGAGCTTTTGTCAAATGTCGTTACGGTAAATAAAGATATCCCCGATGATAAGAAAAATGATCTGCTTATCTCGCTTATCACTCTTAAATATACTCAGTCCAACTCCGTTTGCTATGTTAAGGACGGACAGGCAATAGGCATAGGTGCAGGTCAGCAGTCAAGAATACACTGCACACGCCTTGCAGGTCAAAAAGCCGATAACTGGTGGCTCAGACAGTCTCCTAAAGTGCTCGGACTTCAGTTTATTGACAGTATTCGCCGTCCGGACCGTGACAACGCCATTGATGTTTATATTTCCGATGAATATATGGACGTTCTTGCGGAGGGAGAATGGCAGAAGATATTCAAGGTAAAACCGGAGGTTTTCACTGCCGGGGAAAAGAAGGCATGGATTGCCCGCAATACGGACGTATGTCTCGGTTCGGACGCATTCTTCCCGTTCGGCGACAATATTGAACGGGCACATAAGTCGGGAGTTAAGTATATTGCTCAGCCCGGCGGCTCTATCCGCGACGATAACGTTATCGATACCTGCAATAAGTATGAGATTGCAATGGCATTTACGGGCATCCGTCTTTTCCATCACTGATAATATGAAAAGGGTAATATTTATTCTTGCCGCTGCGCTTGTGCTTTGCTCATGTGCGTCAGGCAGCGGCGATGACAGTATTTCCGCAGATGATTCTTCTGTTGTGGAAACATCGGCATTTTCAGCCGCAGAGCCTGTTCTTTATACGGGAACAGGCTACACCATTGAGATCTCCGGTGAATGGAAAATATCCGACATTGTTCAGGACGGTATTGACTGTACACTGCAGCCTGCATACCCTCATAACAGTGAAGAAGCAGCGACCCTGCTCGCATTTCAGACGGTAGAAGGCTCTGTGAGCGGCACAACATCTGAAATGGGCGAAATGCTTGCGGATAATTATGAGCAGCTTGATGGCTGGACAATTGTTGAAAGCGGTTTATGTACTGTGGGAGATAATGAGGCATACAGCGTTGTTGTATCAAATGAAATACTGAAAATGCGGCACACCATTATTTCACAGGGCGGAAATCTATACAGCATAATGCTTACAGCCTCAGAGGGGCAGTTTGATTCAGCACGGACAGAGGCAGATAAAATAACGGATTCATTTAAAATAACCCGAAAGGATGAGGAGTAATGAACATACTGGTTGTAGGCGGAGGCGGACGTGAACACGCAATTATTATGAAGCTTGCGGAAAGTCCCCGTGCAGACAAGCTTTACTGTACCCCCGGAAACGGCGGAATTTCAAGATATGCAGAGTGCTTTGACGTAAAAGCGACCGATATAGACGGTGTTGTTTCGCTGGCGAAACGTCTTGGTGCCGATATGGTAGTCGTGGCTCCCGACGATCCTTTGGTCCTAGGAATGGTCGACGCACTGAACGCTGAGGGGATAATGACCTTCGGACCCAATAAGTCTGCTGCGATAATTGAAGGAAGCAAGGTATTTTCAAAGGAGCTTATGAAAAAATATCGTATTCCAACAGCAAGGTATGAGGCGTTTTCCGACAGCGAAAGCGCAATAGCTTATCTCAAAGAGCAAAACAGCTATCCCGCAGTTATCAAGGCTGACGGTCTTGCGCTGGGAAAGGGAGTTATTATAGCTCAGAATGAAGAAGAGGCTGTCGGGGCTGTAAGATCCATGATCGACGGCAAGCAGTTCGGCGAAAGCAGCGCAACTGTAGTGATCGAGGAGTTTCTTACCGGTCCGGAGGTTTCCGTTCTTTCCTTTACCGACGGAAAAACTGTTGTTCCGATGATATCCTCAATGGATCACAAGCGTGCATATGACAATGATGAGGGCTTGAACACAGGCGGAATGGGAACGGTAGCTCCGAATCCATATTACACCGATGAAGTGGCAAAGGAATGTATGGAAAAAATATTTCTTCCTACAATTAACGCTATGAACACTGAGGGAAGAACCTTTAAGGGCTGTCTTTACTTCGGACTGATGATCACGCCGAATGGTCCGAAGGTGATCGAATATAACTGCCGTTTCGGCGACCCCGAAACACAGGTGGTTCTTCCTCTTCTTGACGGAGATCTTTGCGAGATCTTTGAAGCAATCTATAACGGCACTCTTGCCGATGTAAGCATAAAGTGGAAAAAGAAATACTGCACCTGCGTAGTAATGGCGTCGGGAGGATATCCGCTTTCCTATCCCAAGGGAATTGAAATGCAGGGACTTGACGATAAGGGACAGGTCGAAGGAGCATTTGTTTACCATGCAGGAACAAAATTTGAAAATGGCAGATTTTACACAAACGGCGGACGTGTTATCGGCGTGACTGCAACAGGGAAGAACCTGACAGAAGCGCTTGATCGTTCATATGCCGCTGTTGATAAAATTTCCTTTGAAAATGCTCACTTCCGCCATGATATAGGAAAAAGAGCATTGCAGGCATTAAAATAAATGAAAAAGGGGCTGTTTCAGAAAGATATTTTCTGCAACAGCCCCTTTGCTAATCCGGATCATAATCTGCACTTAAAATCCTCATAACCGAACTCATGTTCAAGATGAATTTGTCCATCTGTGTCTATACGGTAAATGGCAGGAAGTCCGATTCCGTTGAAGGTATTGTTTTTGCACATTGTGTAAATCGCCATATCGCAGAAAATAAGCCTGTCGCCAACCGAAAGCGGCTTATCAAAGGAATAATCCCCGATAACGTCGCCTGCAAGACAGGTAGCCGCACCGATACGGTATGTGAATAGCTTTTCCTTTGGTTTTCCGCTTCCCGTAATGTTTGGACGGTATGGCATCTCAAGCACATCGGGCATATGGCAGGCGGCGGAAGCGTCAATAATAGCGTGGGTAATTCCGCCGCTTTCATATATCTCAAGCACCTCGGAAATAAGCCAGCCCGCATTCAGAGCGGCTGCCTCTCCCGGTTCAATATAAACCTGCACATCATATTTATTTTGAACATAACCGATGATATCCGCAAGCTTGGCAACATTGTAACCGTTACGTGTAATATGATGACCGCCGCCGAAATTTACCCATTTCATTTTGTAAAGATATTTTCCGAACTTTTCCTCAAAGTGGGGAATGGTTCTTTCAAGGACATCGCTGTTCTGCTCACACATTGTATGAAAATGCAGACCGCTTATTCCGTCAAGGGCGCTTTCATCAAAATCAACGGCACGTACCCCCAAACGCGAGATTTCCGAACATGGATTGTAAATTTCCGTTTCGATCTCGGAGTATTCGGGATTTACCCTTATTCCGCACTGTATATCCTTGCCTTGTGAAACAGCCTCATCAACTGCAGGCTTGAAGCGTTTCCATTGAGAAAAGCTGTTAAAAATAATATGACCGCAGATTTCCGTTATTTCCTTAAAATGGTCAGGACGATACGCAGGGGAGAAGATATGCACTTCCTTGCCCGGCATTTCCTCATAGCCGAGCCTTGCCTCATAAAGACCGCTTGCAGTCGTACCGTCGAGATACTTTGAAAGCAGGGGATATGTGCTGTACATGGAAAAAGCCTTTTGAGCAAGCAATATTTTACAACCGGTTCTTTCGGATACGCTTCGGAGGATTTTCATGTTTTTTTCAAGCAAACGCTCGTCTGTTACATAGCATGGAGTCTTGAGAGCAAAAATATCAAAATCTGTCATGGTTGATCCTTTCCTTAAAAATACTGCTCCGCATTACTGCGGAGCAGTTCATTTATAATATAGGGAACCTCTAGAAACCGGTTTGAAAAGAGAAAATGGGTGGAGTGCGTCGG
>CAZDJG010000019.1:0-17728 GCA_964505695.1 uncultured Ruminococcus sp. | reverse complement strand
CAAGGCATCAGACCGCAGTAATACTTGCTGTCTTACAAGGTCTGATAACGAAGCGGATGAACGAACCAATAGAGGATTTGCCGTGAAGGAGGTTTATAGAGGTTCCCTTGTAAATATTGAAAGGAAAAGAAAAAAATATGAAGTTTAACGGTCTTACCGACAAGGAAGTTGAAGAATCAAGGCAGAAATACGGCAGCAACCGTCTTTCCGAGCTTGAAACGGAAACCTTCTGGGACAAGCTGAAGGGCAACTTCGGCGATCCTATGATAAAAATTCTTTGCGTGGCTCTGGTAATAAATATCGTTATTTTCATTCTCAGTAAAATGGGCGTGGTCCAGGCGGAGGTAGAATGGTACGAGCCAATAGGCATCGCCATTGCCATCACACTTGCGACCTTTGTTTCCACCGCTTCGGAGTACAGAAACGAAAACGCCTTTCAGAAGCTTCAGGAGGAAGCGTCTAAGATACTGTGCAAGGTCTACAGAAACGGAGAAGTGGAGGAAATCCCCATTGACGACGTCGTTTCGGGGGATTATATCATGCTCCAGTCAGGCGACAAGATCCCTGCGGACGGCATTCTTGCAGACGGCGATATCAAAGTAGATCAGTCCGTTTTAAACGGCGAAGCCAAGGAAGCAAAAAAGGTAACCCGGCCTGAGGGATATACCGCTCCCGCGGACGAGGCTATGGATTTTCTGAACGAATACAAGGTGTTCAGAGGAACGGTGGTCTGTTCGGGAAACGCTGTGATGAAAGCGGAAATTGTAGGTGACAGGACCGTTTACGGAAAGATCGCAGGCGAGCTTCAGCAGGACGACGACAGAGAATCTCCCCTCAAGGTAAAGCTCGGAGGCCTTGCGGACGGCATTTCCAAATTCGGATATATCGGCGGCGTTGCCATTGCAGTGGCTCTGCTTATCCATAAAATAGTTCTTGCAGGCAGCTTCGGCGACTATTTTGCGCTTGGTGTGGGAAATATCATCACCGACCTGCTTGACGCTCTCATTCTTGCGGTCATCATCATCGTTATGGCTGTCCCCGAGGGACTTCCTCTTATGATCGCAATCGTTTCCGCGCTTAATATGAGCAAAATGCTCAAGGACAACGTCCTTGTTCGTAAGATTGCGGGTATCGAAACCGCAGGCAGCCTTAATATCCTTTTCAGCGACAAAACAGGCACCATTACCAAGGGACAGCTTGAAGCAGTGGTCTTTGTCGACGGCAAAGGCAGCGAATACAAAGCCTGTCCGGAGGTTCCCGGAAAGCTGGGCGAAATGCTTACCGCCTGTATCACAGAAAACACTACCGCCATGGTGAACGGCAGCGGAAAGGACGCAAAGGTTATCGGAGGAAACGCAACGGAAAGAGCAGTTCTTGCATTTGCGGCAGGCGCACCCTCCTGCGGTATGAAAAAGCTTGCGTCCATTCCCTTTAACAGCGATAACAAGTATTCCGCAGCCTCTGTAGAGGGCAGGGATTTCAAGGGCACTCTGATAAAGGGCGCACCCGAAAAAATACTTTCAAGATGTACGTACTTCCTTGACGAAAAGGGCGCAAAGCAGCCTGTTTCGGGCAGCACAGCGGTGGAGGACAAGATAAACGAGCTTGCCTCCCGTGCAATAAGAGTACTGGCTCTTGCCGTTTCAGACGACATTATCGAAGCGGACAGCGAAAAGCTCCCCGACGGCGAGTGGACTCTTGTGGGCGTTCTCGGAATAAGAGATGAGGTCCGTCCCGAATCGGTCAGCGCAATTAAGGAGGTTCAGGGCGCAGGCGTTCAGGTAGTTATGATAACAGGCGACAGAAAGGACACTGCCGTTGCGATAGCAAAGGAGGCAGGTCTTTTAACGGACGGCGAAAACGATATCGTTCTCACCTCCGACGAGCTTGCAAAGCTGTCCGACGACGAGGTAAAGAGCAGGCTGAAAAATATACGGGTCATTGCAAGAGCGCTTCCCTCGGATAAATCAAGACTTGTCCGCATTGCTCAGGAGCTTGACCTTGTTGCGGGAATGACGGGCGACGGCGTAAACGATTCCCCTGCGCTTAAAAAAGCGGACGTCGGCTTTGCAATGGGCGGCGGCACGGAGGTCGCAAAGGAGGCGTCGGACATTGTTATCATGGACGACAACTTCAATTCCATCGACAAGGCTATACTTTACGGAAGAACCATCTTCAACTCTATCAGGAAGTTTATCATTTTCCAGCTTACCATAAACGTTTCGGCAGTGGCAATATCCTTCATATGCCCATTGCTCGGAATGGACAATCCTCTTTCCATCACTCAGATACTATGGGTAAACCTTGTAATGGACACACTTGCCGCTCTCGCATTCGGCGGAGAGCCTGCTCTCGCAAGGTATATGAAGGAAAAGCCCAAGTCCAGAAAGGAACCCATTGTAAACAAATATATGTGGTCTGAGATACTCACAGGCGCAGTATGGATATTCGGACTGAGCCTTGTAATGCTCCTCACGGGCATTGACACTCATACCGATACTTTTAAAACGGACGGACTTATGGCAGGCATTTTCCGCACGGACAACGCTCATTCCACTCATTATCTGCTTACAGGATATTTCTGCTTCTTCATTTTTGCAGCGGTATTCAACGCCTTTAATGCAAGAACGGAAAAGCTCAACCTTTTTGACAATATCGGCAAAAACACAGGATTTCTTAAAATTCTCGGCATAATCACAGTCGTTCAGATAATCATGACATATCTCGGCGGAGCCGTCCTTGACTGCTACGGTCTTAATGCCACAGAATGGGCGGCAGTTCTGATAATGGCTGTTTCCATAATTCCCGTTGACCTTATCAGAAAGCTGATCGTAGGCAATACAGGCTGCAATAAAACATGATCCGCCGCTGCTTTGCACGGATAAAAAAGGGGAAATTCAAATGAATTACAACGCAATAGGCACAAGAGAAAACGTTAAGATAATCGACTCAAGCCGGAACAAGAACATGAAGATAGATATTCTTGAATATCAGAAGCTTCTCGGAGGACGAAGCAACCGTGCGGCACAGACCATGTATTTCATGGAAAAGCAGAATATGCGGGCGCGTCAGGCGGCGATATATCTTACAAATGATTCCGTTAAGGTAGAGCCGGGATCAATGAGCTATTTTCAGGGCAATATCGAAATGGTGTCGGGAGTAACTCCCGGCAACCTTATCGGAAGAGTGTTCACAGGCGCTGTAACGGGTGAAGCGACTGCCCAGCCCGAATACCGGGGAACGGGTATGGTCGTTCTCGAGCCTACTTTCAAGCACCTTTTTACCGTTGATCTTCAGCCGGGAGAGGAGATCATCGTTGACAAGGGTATGTTCTTTGCCGCACAGGGCAGCGCAAATGTAAGCGCATATATGCAGAGAAACATCTCGTCTGCCGCTCTGGGAGGAGAGGGCATCTTCCAGACCTCCATAAAAGGGCCGGGACTGTGTGTTCTTGAATGTGAAGTTCCCTTGTGCGAGATAGACATCATCGAGCTGGAAAACGACACCCTCAAGGTCGACGGAAACTTTGCCGTTCTGCGCACAGGAGGCATAAGCTTTACTGTGGAACGCTCGGCAAAAACACTTGTGGGTTCGGCTGTAAGCGGCGAGGGACTTGTAAATGTGTATCGGGGCACGGGTCAGGTATGGCTTGCTCCTACAATTAAAGTATATGATATGTTTAGCTTTGCGGGCAGTTCCGTAAGCAGTACATAAAACTTCTATAAATGAAAGGATTTGAAATAAAATGGCAGTAAATCTTCAGAAGGGTCAGAAAATCGACCTCACAAAGGGAAATCCCGGACTTAAACACGTTATGGTAGGTCTTGGCTGGGACGAAGTGAAAAAGGGAGGTCTGATGGGACTTTTCAAGGGCGGCGCAGATATTGACTGCGACGCTTCGGCAATACTTATCACGGAAGCAACAGGCAAACTCGGCGGCAAAAACGATGTTGTTTATTTCGGACATCTTACCCATTCCTCAGGTGCGGTAAAGCATATGGGCGACAACCTGACGGGAGCGGGCGAAGGCGACGACGAGCAGATATTTGTCGATCTTTCAAAAGTACCTGCACAGTATTCCAAAATTATTTTTGTTGTAAACATCTACGAGGCTGCGGCGCGCAAGCAGGATTTCGGCATGATAGCAAATGCATTTATAAGGCTCGTCGATTCCGATACAAACAAGGAAATATGCAGATACAACCTTTCGGAAAATTATAACGGCATGACCGCAATGATCTTCGGCGAGATGTACCGTCACGGCGGCGAATGGAAGTTTTCGGCTATCGGACAGGCTACCTCAGACGATGGTCTGGGTACTCTCATCAGACGATATCAATAATTTCCGGAGGTACAAGCGATCAAATGAATGGAGTTCTGACAGAGGCTCAGCTCAGATACAAAATAGGTCCTCTGCTGTATATGCCTGCCCTGCGGACGGATATTGCCCATAAGCTGGGCAGCGGCATAGAGGGTCTGAGGGCGGCGGCTGTCTGCCTTGAGGACACGGTCAGAGACGATATGGTGGAGTATGCGGAAAATAACCTTGCAGGCGAGCTTGACAAGCTCAAAAAAGGCATATCAGAGGGCGCATATCAGAATAAAACGCCTATGCTGTTTATACGTGTGCGCAGCCCCGGACAGCTCCTGCGGCTTGCGGAGCGTTTCGTCGGGAACGGACTTATAGACGGATTCGTACTTCCGAAAATAGATGACGAAACGCTGAAGGAATATATCCCGCAGATAAAAAGAACAAGGGAGCTGTGGGGCAGACCTGTTCATATAATGCCCATAATCGAAAATCCCTCGCTGATAAAGCCGTCGGAAAGATGTTCAAGGCTCTCCCGTCTGTATGAAGAACTCATGGAAATAAGGCAGGCAGTGCTGAACGTCAGGGTAGGAGGCAATGACTTTTGCAAAGCGCTGTCCCTGAGAGCGAACAAGGATCAGACAATATACGACCTTGCTCCCGTTGCCTCGCTTCTGAGCGATATTTCGGCGCAGTTTACGGCTGATTTTACCGTTTCCGCTCCTGTCTGGAACTATTTCGGCAGCGCGGACGACGAAGGCTGGCAAAGGGGCATGATCCGTGAAATGGAGCTTGACAAGGCGGCAGGCTTTGTGGGCAAAACGGTCATTCACCCTGTTCAGATAAAGCTTGTAAATCAAAGCATGAGAGTTTCCGAGGAAGATTACAAAGACGCAAAGCTTATTACAGAAAGCGCAGACAGTCCCGTTCAGGTGGTAAAAGGTGTAAACGGCGACAGAATGTACGAGCATAAGGTACACATAAATTGGGCTGAAAGAACTCTTGCTCTGGCTGAAATTTACGGAGTCAAAGGAAGTGTGCGGAATTGATCTACACTAATATTACAAGGCTCGCCCTCAATACGGCATACAAGGCGCATGAAGGGCAGCTTGACAGAAGCGGCATACCTTATATTTTTCACCCTTATCATGTGGCTGAGCAGATGGAAACCGAGGAAACCTGCGCTATTGCTCTTCTCCATGATGTTATCGAGGATACAGATATGACCCTTGAGAAGCTGAGCGCTCTCGGATTTCCCGATAAAATCATCGAGGGCGTAAGGCTTATGACCCGCACCGGGAACGAGGACTATTTTGAATATGTCAGAAAGATCAGAGGAACTGTTGCCGAGCCGGTAAAGCGTGCGGATTTGAAGCATAACAGCGACCTTTCAAGGATAATTTCCGTAAGTGAAGCTGACATTAAGCGTATTGAAAAGTACAAGCGTGCCGAACGGATACTTGACGGCATAGAATAATACTGTTTCACTCCCAAATGCGCAGAAAAAGATCCTGCACAAAATCCATATACGCAAGATTTTGTGCAGGATCTTCTGTACACATTTAGGTCGTGAAAAGGTATAACTCATGGGGTTCTCTATAAACCGGGACACGAGCAAAGCCTCGTCCATTGGTTCGGTCAGATGCAAGGCATCAGACCGCAGTAATACTTGCTGTCTTACAAGGTCTGATAACGAAGCAGATGACCGAACCAATAGAGGATTTGCCGTGAAGGAGGTTTATAGAGGTTCCCTCATGTTAAAAAATATCTGTAATCCAAATTTCTGCCAAAAATCAAAGTCCCTTGTTAAGATAAGCCTGCTGTTCGGGAGTGAGCCTGTCAATTTCGATATTCCATGCCTCAAGCTTTCTGCGGGCAATTTCCATATCCACCTCACGGGGGACGTCAATAACCATATCATCAAAGCTGCCCTTGTTTTTAACAAGATAAAGTGCGCTCATTGCCTGAACGGCAAAGGACATATCCATTATCTCGGCGGGATGACCGTCTCCTGCGGCAAGATTTACAAGACGTCCCTCGGCAATGATGTAAACGCTTCTGCCGTTTGAGAGCTTATATCCCATAATATTGTTTCTTGCAAGCCATGATTTCTCGCAGTTGCTTCTGAGCCATGCAACGTCCACCTCGCAGTCGAAATGACCCGCATTGCAGCAAACAGCTCCGTCCTTCATATTCATAAACGACTTTTCCGTAATAACTCCGTCGCAGCCCGTAACGGTAACGAAGAAATCTCCCAGCTTTGCTGCTTCCTCCATTTTCATCACCTTGAAGCCGTCCATAACAGCCTCCATAGCCTTGATGGGATCGACCTCGGTGACTATTACCGAAGCGCCCATGCCCTTAGCCCGCATTGCAACGCCCTTGCCGCACCAGCCATAGCCTGCCACAACGACATTCTTGCCCGCAACGATAAGGTTTGTTGTACGGTTTATACCGTCCCATACCGACTGACCTGTTCCGTAGCGGTTATCGAAAAGGTGCTTGCAGTCGGCATTGTTCACAAGAACCATAGGGAATTTCAGCTCATGCGCTCTGTTCATGGCAATAAGACGGATAATTCCCGTGGTCGTTTCCTCGCAGCCGCCGATAACATTCGGGATAAGCTCGGGATGCTCGGTGTGGATAAGATGAACAAGGTCGCCGCCGTCGTCGATAATGATATTCGGGCCTGCTCCGATTACACTCGCAATGTGGCGGTGATATTCCTCTTCGGCAGCGTTATACCATGCAAATACCTTCAAGCCGTCGTGAACGAGAGCCGCCGCAACATCGTCCTGAGTGGAAAGGGGATTTGAACCCGTAATATACATATCCGCACCGCCTGCCGCAAGAACCTTGCACAGATATGCAGTCTTTGCCTCAAGGTGAACGGAAAGGGCGATCTTCAGCCCTTCAAACGGCTTTGTTTCGGAAAATTCCTTTTCTATTCCTCTGAGCAGGGGCATATTCTGCTTTACCCACTGAATTTTTCTTGCTCCGCTTTCCCAAAGCTCCGGATCTCTGATCTCATATTCTGCTGACATGCCTACTCCTCCATACATAATTTTATTGCAAAGCCTGCCGCTTTTTCGGCAAGCCTGTTATATTTGCATGATCTCTGAAATTTGCGTATTTGCAGCATTGATATTTATTCCAGTATAAATATCAGTATGCGATAACCCTTATAATAATCGGTATAGCTTATCTGCCCCTTGAAATTAAGCTTTTGCGCTATTTTATCAATGTCGGACAAGCCGTTTTCGTCAGGTCTTATAAGATCCGCAGCCGTTTGCAGATAAAGGTTTGATGAATCAAGCTTTATCATGAAATACTTTTCACCCGAATCAATGCTTTTCCGGCAGCCCTCCTCGATTATCTCAAGAGCATCTTCATAGCTGTCGGCAAACCTGTTTTCGGCATTGAAATAATACTTATCCGCACTGTCAGCCGCAGGAGGAGTGCACAGCAGATCGCTTATGACCCTATTATTCTCTATGACCGAATCGTCTGCAAGAAAATACTGATAAAGCACCATATCGGGGTAAAGTCCCGCAAGGGTATCGGATGGCTTATCCCAGCCCACATCTACATGGTACCAGCTTCCCTCGACCTTTACCATGTTCCACATATGGGCAACGTTTGTGTATCCCGTAACGATCATATTTTCTATCCCCGCCATATTGCACAGATAGGAAAATGCCTTTGCATACCCCTCGCAGAGAGCCTTTTTGTTTACCAGTGCGCCGTACACGGAATCGCCCTCGGGAGAATCGGCGGAGCTTTCAACATTAAGCACAAGATAATCATGGAAAATTTTCAGTTTTTCATAATCTGACATCGAAGGAGATATCAGCTCCATTATCTTCTTTGCCGCCGCTTCGGTTTCCATAAGCATGATATTAGTCTGCTTTATACTGTATTTGTATACAAAATTCATCTCGTATGACTGGGTAATAGGGTCAAAATCTCCCGAATAGCGGTTTTCGAGATACATTATCATAAGCTGTTCGCACCGCACGGTCTCAAGCACCTTCTGATAATCCTCGATGCTTATGGTAAGGGGTATATGGGATTTTGTACGGAAATTAAGCATGGTATCCACAACGTCGTCATATGCAGACTGCATACGGCTGCCGTAATCGAGAGAGGCATATTTTGTGACCATATGATCGGGTATATACAACTCGGTTTCGGAAACGTCCGCATAAATATCCTCGGTTTCCGAGGCAGTCGTTTCATACACTGACACCGTTCCGTCTGAAATTACTGTATAGCCGGTTACATTTTCCCCGTTACCTCTTTCACAGCCGCACAGGACCGACGCCGCAAGCATCGCCGCAGTCAATGCAGCGGTACGGATTGCTTTTTTCAGCATTTTTATGACCATTCCTTTGATAAAAGTATAAACTAAGCAAGGATGTTCCCCGCCTCTGAGACAGCGGATCACATTTTTCGCGATCAGCGGGGAGGATCCCCCGCTGATTCCTATTGCCTCGTTAAATGACGGGGCAAGCCCCTTATTGAACAGCAGATCTGCTGCCTCATCAATCGAGATAATCAAGGAAAATCTTTACTGTAAGGGTGTTTCTGTTAGTGTTATGATAAACGGATTCGGTATTGTACCGCCGCACTGCGCTGTCCTTTACCGAATCGAGAACGGTTATGACATTGCCGTCGGTATTGCTGAAAAGCACCGAGGTTATTTGGTCAAACGACTCCTCATTTTCGCACATAAACTGGACTGTGGAGCTTCCCGTGCGGGCCGCCTTTATTGTTTCATCGGAAATTATCCGTTTTGCGTCATCAACGCTTGCCGCAACAAGACCATTGAAATAATAATACTGATATTTTGTTCCGTTTGCGGCAGGGATCTCATAATCATAGTCATCGACCTGCCGCAGCTCTCTTATCCGCTTATCGGTCAGACCGAAATAATCGTAGCGCACCGAATCGGGATTTGCGTCCCTGTCGGGATCGTCCCATGTAAGATCAATATGATAATATTCCCCGTCCATTTCAACGAGATTCCACATATGCGGCTCGTTTGCGACGCCCAGAACCACAAGAGCGTTTATTCCGCTGCGGTGGCAAAGATACGTAAAGGTCTGGGAATATGCCTGACAAAGCGCCTCCTTATCCACAAGGCAGCCGTAAATATTATTGGGATTTTCCGCCTCGCCCGAATACCTGCACGAGGTTATGATACTGTCGTGGAAAAGCTTTACTATCTCGTAATCGCTCATTTCCCCGTTTACCTTCGACAGGATCTTATCCGCCTCGGTTTCAATTTCCTCCTTCATCTGACTGATTTCATCAACAGGATAGTTATAGCTGAATTTCATTGTTTTCACATATCCGCTTGTCAGATCCTCAACGTATTCTATGGTGGGTGAGATATAAAAAAGTGTATACTGATCGTTGTATATAAGCTGATAGGTATTGAAAATATCATCAAAGGTGATCTGCTCGGAAGTACTGAAGGAAACGCTTTCTTCACAGTTTTCAAGTGCGGATACAAGCTTGTCGTACAGGCTGCTGTATTTATCATCAAGAGTATAATAACTGTAGGGACGGGTAATGACAGGCTTGCCTGTATAGGGACTGAGCTGCGCATTTTCCTTTTCCGTGACGGAAGTATCCTTTGACACAATATCAACGGAAGCACTCATTACAGAACTTTCGGTTCCGGCGGGAACCGCAGACGCCTGAGTTGTTATTTCGGTGACAACAGAGGGAGAAAACTCGGTCTGAGTACGGTATGTGGGGGTCGTCTGAGTTTTCTCATAGTATTCGGATATCCCCACATCGGGGACATCTGAAAGCTGAGGTCCCGTTGCCTGAGTGACCGTTTCGCATACGCTTGTTCCATCAGTTCCGCTTTCGGAAGGCTCGGTGCCGGGTGCGGACGTTTCAGAAACGGCCGTCTGAGAGGATACAGCCGAAGATGTTGTTTCGGGAGGGGGCGGCAGAGATGCAGACCGTGTATCATAAACAGTGATTACCTGCCCCGTCCCCGTATTTGCGGCGGACGGCAGCGTATCGACTCCCTCGGGATATTCAACGCCGCTGCGGCAGCCGCACAAGATCAGCATGGCAGCGGACAGCGCAGCAGTAATTTTTCTTTTACTATTCATAGCTATCAGCTTTCATATATCATTGAGATGTGGATTATCAGCTCGTCCTCGCTGCAATAGCGAATAAATCTGCTGTCGAGGACCTTTCTCGGTGATGCCGCATTTGCATCGGCAATCACCTGTTTTATTTCCTTGCTGTCAAAAAGTCTGCTCATGGCTGAGTCATAGGCACGCCGGTTTGAAAATCTCACCGCAGCGTCCTTGCGCCCCGCCGCCAGAGCGTCTGTCATGGCTTTGAGCATAAGCTCCTTTCCCTCGTCCGCAGAGGACGCATAATACCCCTCCCTTTTGTAAAAATTCGAGGTCGAGGTGCAGAGCGGATAGTAAAAATAGCTGTTATCGGGAATATGAGTTACACCGATAATATCCGAATCGGAGGCAAGAAAATAAAAATACCTTATAAATTCCTCGTCAACGGGATCGAGAATAGGATCGTCCCATGTGCAGTCCACATGATACCACATATCCTCAAGCCTGACCATATTCCACGCATGAACATCGCCATCTGGATTTGAGCCTGTGACCGTAAAGCAGTCTATATCCGCAAGGCGGCACAGATAGTCAAAGGAAAATGCATATCCCTCGCACTGGGCATAGCCGTCGCAGAGGCAGCCGTAAACAGTATTCACATAATCCGTATCCTTTGAAAAGGTACAGTTTAAAACAATGTGATCATGGAATGCCCTTACCTTTTCGTAATCCGTGGTATTTTCGTCAAATCCTGAGAAAATACCGTCTGTAACGGTCTTTATTTCCTGTTTCATACTCTCCGCCTCGTCCCTGTCAAAGCGGTATGTAAGCTTAAGCGTATCGGTATCCGAGGACGGACGGTAAAACATACTTGACAGCCAGAATATGTCCTCCTCCTGATAATAAACCGCCACAAACAGCTTTTTCAGCGTTTCGGGAGAGATTTTTTCGGGAAAGACCGCAGCAGGTTCAAAATCCGCTGCGGCGCTGCGCAGTATTTCATACCAGTTTTTTTCTTCCTCGGAAAGCTGGCTGTAAATATACCTGCTGTCATCAAACTCCGGAACTGACGACAGGCTGCCCTCAGAACCAACGCTGACAGACTCCGCCGGAGTTTCATCGATTCTTGAGCAGCCCGACAGGGCAAGGAGCATGAGCGAAAGCGCGCCGCATACAGCCGCCTTTGCAGGTTTCCTTTTAGTATTCATGCAGACACCCAACCTGTTTGCCGTCACAAGGATCAATAAATGAGGTCAAGCTCAAGAACCAGCGTATTGGGGTCGCAGTTGGAGGTGACCGAAGTAACGGACGAATCCTGCTCCTTTATCCAGCTTGCATATTCCTTGAGATTTGCAGTGACTTCATCATATACAGCCTTGCTTGAAACTCTTATTTCAGCGGCTCTCATTTTGCTTGCCGCACAGGACTTCATCTTTTCCTTGAGCGCAGTCTCGGCGGACGCCTTATCCGAATAGAGCTGATTTGTTACATTAAAGTAATTGAGCTTTTCGGCTGTGCAGGCAGGAGGAGTAAAGTAAGTTACCTTAGTGCCCGAGGTCTTTGTATTTACATTGAAGTGAGATTTGTTATGAATCCATGAATCGGGAACAAGGAAATATCTGTATCTTACATTTGTTGTATCCACATCTGTAAGAATGGGATCGTCCCATGTGGTGTCGAGGTTGTACCACTCGCCGTCTACCTTGACAACGTTCCATGCATGGGAATCGCCCGACTCGTTCGTTCCCACAACCACCATGGATTCTATTCCGGACAGGTCGCACAGATACTGCATGGACTTGGCATAGCCCTCGCACTGGATCTCGCCGCCTGCAAATCCGCCGTAAATAGTCTGGTTAAAGCCCTCTTCCTTTACGAAGTTATTATTGAGAGCAATATAATCGTGAAAGACCTTGAGCTTTTCATAATCCGACTTTCCCTCTGCCTGAGCAAGTATCTTGCCGACAGTGGAATCGATCTCCTTCTGCATGGAAGCGATAAGCTCCGGGTCTACTTCCCAGTACCAGAGCTTTCCCTTGGAAACTCTCTTGGACGCAAGCCAGAAAAGCTGCGGCTCCTGCATATACATACAGCCGTATACCTTTACCCACATTTCGTCCGTAACGCTGTCGTCCACTTCGACCTTTGTCCTTAGGGAGGTCGCAGCCTCAAGAATCTTTGTGTAAAGAGCCTTTTCCGCATCATTAAGCTGATTGTAGCCGTAGCGCGTGGTATGGTCAACATTATAATCCTTTATTATGGGAGCCTTTGTGACTGCACCGCTGCCGTTTTCGATCATATTTACGATATCGTCGTGATTCTCGGGGAGGGTGGTTTCAGCAGCCGGATCGGTATCGGGAACATCGCTGCCTGTGCCGAGTCCGAGTTCATGTGCGGGATCGTTGAAATCGGGATCTGCCGCCGAAGGGCTGTCCGTTCCCTCGGTAGCCATTGTGCCGTTATCGATAACATTTACGGATGTCTGAGCATCTGCTCCGTCTCCCTCCGTCTTGTCTCCGCAGCCTGTGAACATGGCTGTTGTCATAAGAATTGCCGAAGCAAAAGCAATAATTCTCTTATTCATTTGTTTTTCCTTCCTTTGTTTTTCTTTTAATCCGTGTAAACAATATCATAGTGGACAACATATACTCCGCCTGTAAAGGAGCTTTGTCTTAAAAGCTTGCTTACATTTGAATACTTGCCCTTTGCGTATTTCTGGAACGTTCTGAAGTAATCGTCGGTCATAAGGCTGTCATAAATGGACTTATCGCTGACCCTTATCTCGGCAACGTTCTTCTTGTTTGCAACCGCTTCGTCGATAGCCGCATAAAATGCGTTTTCGGCGTCGGTCTTGCTGCTGTACACCTTATTGTAGGCTGCAAAATAGTTGCACGCCTCCTTTGTGCAGGCAGGGGGATCGTAAAGATGGATCTTGTTTCCGTTTCCGCGTACCATAGTGTTCACATTGTAGTGAGTAATGTTATGTATCCATGCATCGGGAACAAGGAAAAATTCATACTGGATATAGCTTGAATCAAAATCGTTGATAGGATCGCCCCATGTGGCGTCAAGGTTATAGTAGCCGTTTTCGCAGTAAACAACGTTCCAAGCGTGGGAATTTTCGTTCTTGTCCGTTCCTACCACCACAGTGGATTCTATTCCCGCAAGGTCGCACAGATACTGGATAGTTTTTGCGTAGCCTGCGCACTGGAGAGCGCCCTTTCCCGTAAGACCGTTGTAAATGGAGCAGTTATAGCCCGAATCGGACTTGCTGAACTCATTTTTCAGTACCACGGAATCATAGAACACCTTGAGCTTTGAAACAGTTCCGCTGTAGTTTTTCGCCTTGGAAACAATATCCGCAGCAGCGGAATCTATTTCCTTCTGCATTGACTTTATCTCGTTCTTGTCGGTGGTTTTGAAGGAGATAGTGGCAAAGGATGTTCCTGCCGAAATGCTGCCCCCCATCCAGAAAAGCTGAGGCTCGTTGTTGTATACGATAGCATATATCCTTACCACATCGTCAGAGGACATTCCCGCAGGTATCTCAACTACGCTGTCGAGCTTTTTGACTGAGGAAACTACTCTGTTGTAAAGAGTCTGCTCGTCGGCGGTGAGCTGCTTATATGCATATCTGGAGGAGGATTTAACCGCATAATTTGCATCGTCAAGATCGCCGGAATCGGAGGAGAAATCCTCAGAGCCTGCATTATCGTTTTCGCCGCTGCCTGTGTTATCGCCGGTAAGATCGCCGCCCGAATAGGATTCGGCGGTGGTAGTTGCCTCGGTAGTTACGGGCTTTGTATCGGAAAGATAATCCGAATGTATAAAGCCGCCCTCGGCAAGCTTATAATACTCGGTATCGGTAATCGCAATTACCTCAACGCTGTCCCCCGCATAGTGCTGGGAAATGGGGGTAGAGCCGATGATAGCCCTTTCTCTCGAATAGCAGTTTTCAACAACATACATGGTTGCGGAAAGCTCTGTTTCATTCCATGTCTGAGCCGCTGTTTCCGAGGTTTCGGGTGCGGTTGTTCCTTCGGAGGATACTGTAGTTTCCGAGGTCGTTTCCTCGGAGGTCGTTTCGGATGAGGTTTCCGGAGCGGTAGTTTCGGGAACGGTGGTGGTCACTTCGGGAACATCGGTTTCCTCGGTTTCGGCGGTGGTGAGGGTTATTTCGTCAAGGCTCGGTATCTCGCCGCCGTCATCATCGGTTTTTTCACAGCCTGCCGCAAGCATGGAAAGAGCCATAACAAAGGCAGTAAATGTACTGATTTTCTTCATTGTCTTCATTTTCTTTTTTCTCCTTTTCTTCAATAAGGGGCTTTGCCCCGTCATTTAACGTGGCAAAGGACAGCATTAGCTGCCTATGGAACCCGCCGCCTTAGAGGCGGGGGACATCTTTGCCTAAGTTATATTTCTTTATCTTTTATGACCGCTTTTATTCTGACTATCCTTCTGTCCTCGGTCAGAAGCACGGTAAAGGTAATATTTTTATAGCTGACGGAGGGCGTTTCCCCGTCCTCGGGAATATGCTCAAGAAGATCGGTTATAAAACCGCTCATGGTATCATATCCGCTGTCCTCGGGAAGATGACTTCCAAGCGCCTCCATAATATCCGCAGGGTCGGCTGTTCCGCTTATCGTATAGGTATCGTCGGAAATTTTTGTAAGCTCCTCCGCTTCGTTATCGTACTCATCCTGAATATTTCCCACAATTGCCTCCACAAGGTCCTCCATGGTAACAAGGCCCGCAGTACCGCCGTATTCGTCCACAACGACCGCCATCTGGAGCTTTCCTGCGGTGAATTTTTTGAAAAGGTCGCCGCACATACAGCTTTCCGGAACAAATTCGGCGTCCCTGAGAAAGCTTTTCACGGTCATCTGACCGGAGGATTCCGTTCCTATAAGGCACAGCAGATCCTTTACATATATAATTCCCTCGATATGGTCAATGCTCTCGCTGTAAACGGGTATTCTGGAAAATCCGCTGTTTATGGCGGCATATACTACCTCGGAAACCTCTGCGCTTACGTCTACGGCGATCATATCTGTCCTGTGGGTCATAACGTCGCTTACGGTAAGCTCGTGGAACTCAAAGACGTTGTTTATCATCTCACGCTCGGAGGATTCGATAGAACCCGTTTCGTTTCCCGCATCAACCATAAGGAGTATTTCCTCCTCGGTAACGGCGTCGGCGGAGGACGCTCCGTCCTTTCCCAGCGCTGCCGCAGCAGCCGACGCAACGGCACCGCTAACTGCGGTAACAGGCTTCATAAGTATGCACATCAGCCTTACAAAAGGCGCACAAGCCTCCGCAAATCTGTCTGCTCCGCCCATAAGCTTTTTAGGAACGCTTACTCCGAAGGTATCGGCGGCAAGAACGGTACACAAAATGATGATAATTTCCGCTGCGGCAGGCGAATAAGCGCCGAAAACACCGTTAATCGAATTTCCGAGCGGACTGCGCAGAGCAAATTCAGCCGCAGCCGTAAGAGCGGCGGCATTTAATATCCTGTGTGCGGAAAACGCAGCCATAAGCTCTGCAGGCTTGGAAAGGAGCTTGAAAAGAACGCCCTTTCCACCCTTTTCATTCTCATAGCTTTTGACCTTGCCGTCGCCTATTTCGGTGCAGGCTGTTTCGCAGCAGGTAAAAAAAGCACGAAGTGCAATAAGTATCACGCAAATAACAATGCAGGGAATAATATGACTCCCGTCCGAATCCATAACCGACTTCCTTTCCGGAATGATTTTGACAAAGATGATACACTGTAAATTATACAACAAAAAAGCGTTCCTGTCAACGTAACAATAAGATAATCTATGTAAATTAAAACCCCTTTGTTATGTTTAAAATGCCCTAAACCACGGGGATTTTCGGCAGGAAAACAAAAATAGTGTAACCTTTTGTAATTAAATTTTGTCATTCCGTTTCATACTAAAAACCGTTTGAACGAAGGATAAGATTTGGCGAAAAGCCGTGCCGGTTTCAAGGAAAAGAACCGCAGGCAGGCTTGGCGCCTGGCAAGGTTCTTTGACGCAGAAAACGGTGCGGATTTTTGTCAAAGATATCCTGAGTTTAAATGGTTTTTAGTATCACATTCGATTTGCAGGTTAATTTTGAAAAAATCCGTAAAAAGGGGCTGTTGCAGCTTATCTGCAGCAGCCCCTCTGTTACCTGCGGTGATACCTCTCCTGCTTGGTTTATCCATTTGGTTACTCTTTAACGGTACTGAAAAAATCAATCGGCGATATATACTTTGGATACAAATCAAGGGACTGTTACAGAAAAAATTCCTGCTGCAACAGCCCCGTACATAACATTATTCCTTTGGCTTTGACTTGGCATTTTCAGCCGCCTTTACCGCAGCGGACAGCCACCTGTCCTCGATATCCTCCACTCTTCCCTCATCGCAAAGCTTTGAAATGGAGGGATCGACAGGAAGTCTTCCGAGAACCTCAAGACCGTATTCGGCAGCAGCCTCGTCAACATGGCTTTCACCGTAAATAAAGATCTTTTTGCCGCAGTCGGGACACTCCGCATAGCTCATGTTTTCGACAACGCCGAGAATAGGGATATTCATAAGATTAGCCATTCCCACAGCCTTGCCCACGATCATTGCCACAAGATCCTGAGGGGACGTTACGATAATAACGCCGTCAATGGGAAGCGACTGGAACACCGTAAGCGGTACGTCACCCGTTCCCGGAGGCATATCCACGAACATATAATCAACGTCCTGCCATATTACCTCGTTCCAGAACTGCTTTACAACGCCTGCTATAACAGGACCTCTCCAGATAACGGGATCCGAGGGATTTTCCAGCAGGAGGTTTATGCTCATTATGTCAACGCCGCCTTTGCTCCTCATAGGGATAAGCCCTTTATCCGTTCCCTCTGCCCTGCCGTTTATGCCGAACATTTTCGGAATTGACGGACCCGTGATATCTGCGTCAAGAATAGCGGCATGAAGCTTTTTCTTTGCAAATTCAGAAGCAAGCAGACCCGTGACCAGCGATTTTCCCACGCCGCCCTTTCCGCTTATTATTCCTATTACCTTTTTAACGCTGCTGCCCTCGCCGAGCTTTTCGATAAAGCTCTGAGGGAACGTTCTCTCATTACAGTCAGAGCCGCAGGAGGAACAGTTATGCGAACATTCGCTCATTTTCAGACATCCTTTCCGATATATCATTTAAAATATTCAATAAGGGGCTTTGCGCCGTCCTTAGGGTCGTTGGTATAAACACACCTCCGCTGATATCAGGGAACCTCTAGAAACCGGTTTGAAAAGAGAAAATGGGTGGAGTGCGTCGGA
>CAZDJG010000018.1:0-17810 GCA_964505695.1 uncultured Ruminococcus sp. | reverse complement strand
GCTTTTTCAGGTCTTCCGGCAGACTGAGCTCGGAAAGCTTTACTGTTTTGTTATCCTTCATTTTATCTATCCTTTACATATACAGCGGCATTACGAACGCAAGCGCGATTCCGAGAAGAGCGCCGCTTACGACCTCGAACGGGGTATGACCCAGATATTCCTTCATTACCGCAACTCCCGCATTTGCAGCCTGGGCAAAATTTTCAAGGGATTTTGCCGTGCGCATTTCCTCAAGATAGCGGTTTATCTTGTTTATTTCTCTTGCCTGCTGTCCCGCCGCACGGCGCACGCCCATAGCGTCGTACATTGTGATCAGCGCAACTATGCACATTATTGCAAACTGTGTCGAATTAACTCCCTCGACCCTGTACACTCCGGCAGCCGCAGAGCATACCATTGCCGAATGTGCGCTGGGCCAGCCTCCTGCTCCGAAAAGCCGCTCAAAGCTGAATTTTTTGTACTTTATAAAATTAATTATCGTTTTAAGGAGCTGCGCTATGCACCATGCTGCAATGGCGGTAACAAGAATATAATTATATACCTTCATTTCATCAATACTTCCTTTTAAGCAGATATTCGGTAAGCCATACAAGAAAGCCGCTGTCAGGCAGTGCTGCGACCGTTTCAAGAGCCTTTTCGGTAAGCTCAGCCGCCTTTTTTTCCGCTCCGTCAAAGCCGAAAAGCACGGGATATGTGGACTTGTTCATATCCTCATCGCTGTGTACGGGCTTTCCGAGAAGTTTTTCATCGGCAGTCATATCGAGAATATCGTCCACTATCTGAAAGGCAAGTCCGAGGCAGCCGCCGTATTCCTCCGCAATCTGCACCATATCGTATCTTTCTGCGCATATGCACCCCATTGAGCAGGCGCATTTTATAAGAGCGCTTGTTTTCATGGAATACATTTTCAGCAGTGATTCGCCGTCCGTAATAACTCCTTCATTTTTAACGTCGATGACCTGACCGCCGATCATTCCCGTAACGCCCGTATACCGTGAAAGGCATTTTATGAGCCGAATCCTTTGCTCATAGGAAAGTCCCTCATCGCAGGCTATGACTTCAAAAGCGTAATTTTCCAACGCATCACCCGCAAGCAGAGCCTGAGCTTCTCCGAACTGCTTGTGGCAGGACGGCTTTCCCCTGCGGAGATCATCGTCGTCCATGCACGGCAGATCATCGTGTATCAGCGAGAAGGTGTGTATCATTTCAAGTGCGCAGGCGCAGTCCACAGATTTTTCTTCCGCTCCGAGGATACGTGCAAATTCCATACACAGGACAGGTCTTATCCTCTTGCCGCCCGCCTCAAGGGAGTATCTCATTGCTTCGGGGCATATAAGCTGAGCCGCCGCATTTTCTTTTGTGTAAACGCCCATAAGCACACCGAGGCGGCGGTTTACGATATCCGCATATCTGTCAAGCCGCTCCTTCATCAAAGCTCCTCCGATCCGGTTATTTTCATAACGGATTTTTCTGCGTTTTCAAGGAACCTTTTACACTCGGCAAGCTCCTTTGCTCCCGCACTGTAAAGCTCTGCCGCCTCCTCAAGAGGAACATTTCCCGACGAAAGCTTTGAAATTATTTCGTCTACCTTTTCCATTGATCTTTCAAAATTCATTTTTATGCCATTCCTTTCCCGATCTTTTATAAGACTTTCTTTGATGAAGTGATCCTTGCACCTGCCGACCCGTCGGCAAATCTTATAATAATATTATCGTTTTCCGAAAGCTCTGCGGCGGATCTTATAAGTGTCCCGTCCCTGTAAACGAGACTATACCCTGCCGACATTATTTTCAGCGGACTGCGGCTGTCAAGCTCTGCCGCTTTTCCTGCAACGAGTATTCTTTTTCTTTCCGTATAGCTGAAAAAGGCTTCGTTAAGTCTTTTTTCAAGAGAGGATATCTTCTCCCTTTTGACTGCTATATCCGCAGTTGGAACATAGCCTTTAAGCTCTGCTTCCTTTGCCGCAATAAGCTGTCTTTTTGCGGCGATAAGTCTTTCAAATGCGTCCCTCAGAGCCTTTTCGTATCCCGACAGTATCCCTGCAAGGACGCTTATTTCGGGAACGGCAAGCTCCGCCGCAGCCGACGGAGTAGGCGCACGCAGATCGGAAACATAGTCGATGACTGTGGTGTCCGTTTCATGTCCTACCGCAGAGATCACAGGGGTATTCATGGCAAAAACCGTTCTTGCCACAATCTCGCTGTTAAAAGCTGCCAGATCCTCCTGCGAGCCTCCTCCCCTGCCGCATATTATCACATCGCAGCCGCAGCCGTCGGCAAATTTAAGCGCATCGCATATTGACACGGCGGCATATTCTCCCTGAACCACGCATGGGAATATTACAGTTTCGCATATGGGATACCGTCTTCCCAGAATATTCAGAATATCCTGAAGAGCTGCTCCGCCTTTCGCCGTAACTATACCGATCCTTGACGGAAAACGGGGCAGAGGTTTTTTGTAAACAGAGTCGAAAAGTCCCTCCGCAGAAAGCATTTCCTTTAGCTGCTCGGCTGCAAGATACTGCGCTCCTACGCCGTCCGGCTGGATATCCGTAACATATATCTGATAAACCCCGTCACGCTCAAACACCTGAACGCTACCCATAACGATAACGCTCATTCCGTTTTGCGGCATGAACTTCATTCGGGACGCAAAGCTGCTGAACATTACAGCCTTAACGGCAGCTTCTCTGTCTTTAAGGGTAAAATAAAAGTGTCCCGTTCTCATATGGTTGGTAAACCCTGATATTTCGCCCTTAATGAGAATGCCTCTCAGCTTTGCGTCCTCCTTGAGCTTGAAAGCCATATACCTGTTAAGCTGTGAAACTGTTAAAATACTGCTCATCAAAATTTGCCTTTCGTTGATAAATATGCATACAAAGCCGTTCCGGCAGCATTGTCGCAGGAATATTCCGGTTTGGAAAAATAAACTCCTTCAAGTCTTTCAGCAAGTCTTGAGCAGATATACTTGTCCGACATTACCCCTCCTGCGAATATCACGGGAATGCAGCCGTATCTGCTTCGTGCAGACAGAGTCATTTCGTAAACCGACTCAAATACTGCGTCAAGAACGTATCTTGCGGCGGTTTCCCTGTCCGCTCCCTCCGAAAGAAGTCTGCTCACCTTATTTTCAAAGCCCGAAAGACAGCAGCAGCCGTTCCGTATAACCGCCTTTGCCCCGACTGTTCTGACCGCCCTTTCCGAAAGCCGTTCAAGCTCCGCTCCGCAGGGAAAGGACAGACCCAGCATAAGTCCCGCTCTGTCTATAAGCTGACCTGCCTTCAGATCAAGAGATGAGGCTATTTCCGTCACCTTTATAAGCTCCGTTTCGTCAGGTTCGCAAAAAAGGCAGTCTGTCGTTCCGCCGCTTACATGAAAGGCAATAAAAGGCGCGCTGATAAAGGAAAGCTTGTCTGCACAAAAAAGCGCCGCAAGGATATGACCTGTCTGATGCGAGGTCTTTATCACAGGAATACTCCCCGCCGCACCGATACATTCGGCAGCAGCCTCGCCGCAGAGAAAGCACGGCATATACGAACCGCTTATGTTTCTCGGTCTGCATGAAACGCCTATGGCTGAAATATCCGCTTTCCTGCCGTAGCTTCCGAAAAGGCTGCAAAATATTTCGGGAAGCTGCTTTGTATGATGAAAAACGGCGTCTGACTGCCTCAGTCCCGCTTCTCCATTTTTCACGGGGAGAAGCTTTTTCTCGGAGAGCATTGTCCCGTCAACGCTGTCGTACAATGCGGCTGAGGTGGTGTAATTGCTGGTATCTATTCCGAGAAAAAGGGACATTATTCTCCCGCCTCTTTTTCCTTTTCGGGTATGCTGCCGCTCCTTGCAAATGCGCCGAGAACGCCGTTTACAAACTGGCTGTCGTTATCATAGGCATACTTTTTCATAAGCAGCATAGCCTCGCTTATAGCGACATTTACGGGAACGCTTTCCTCATAAAGGCACTCATAGATTGCAAGTCTGAGCACTGCAAGGCTTACCTTTCCGATACGGTTTACCTTTCTTTTCTCGCTGTACCCCGCAATGATCCCGTCAAGCTCATCGGCTCTTTCGGAAACCGCACGGAATATACGCCGGGTCTCCTCATTAAAATCATATTCGTCATCGTCCTTTGCCGCCTCGATAATATCCTCGCAGCTGTCGTCCCTGAACAGTTTTTCAAATATCAGCAAAAACGCAGCTTCTCTGATGTGGCTTTTTTTCAGATGCTTTTCCATAAAAATTTCATTCCTTTCCCGTATCCGCTCCCGTAGGAGTCATGCGGCACGGAATTTAATGATCACACGCTTTATCAAATGCCTTTAAGCCTGCAAGAATACCGTTTTTTTGTAGTATTCTTCACAGGCTTTTCTCTGCATTATTTTATTATATCACATTTTTACGGATTGCACAACTACTTAACTTCAAAAATTCTTATATTTTCCGCAGGAATTGTAACCTCAGTTAATAAAATGTCCTTAATTTGCGCTGCCTGATCCGCCGCAAGTCCCTCGGATCTTACAACAATGCTTGCTGTTTCACCGTCAAGATACACCACACAGTCCTCAAAGCCCTGCGCCTTGATAAGGGATTCCACCTTGCTCTCGCTTTCGGAAAGCTGGGAAAGATTTACTGCCTCCATAGTGTAAGCGGCATTTTCCTCATCGGTAAGATCGCCGCCGTTAAGGATAGCCGAAAGAGTCTGAACCGCATCGTCCCTTGATGTCATTCTCGAAAGCCTTGCCTGAGCAAAATAATCGGCGGTATCCTCTGCGCCGTCGGAGCTGACAAATGCAGCGTCTCCGTAATTTGCCTGAGTACTCTGAGCCGCAGCTTCAAGCTCTGCATCGGCGGCGATATCATCTCCCACTTCCGCAAATACGTAGTTCATATAAACTGCAATTCCAAGCACAAGTGTAAGACTTGCAAGGATTATCTGTTTTTTTCCAATAATAAGATTTGGTTTACGCATAATAAATTCCTCCGTTTTATTCCATTGCCGCAACATATACCTTGCTTGAAGGTATTCCGAGTGCGGCGGTCACTGCTCGGTACACGTCCTCGCGCACCCTGTCGGACTTTCCTCCGACGCATACAGCCACAACTCCCGTAATTTCGGGAACGTTTACCTTTTTTACAAGCGCCTCCTCTCCGTTATTGCCATTTACGGCGGCAATTTCACGTTCGTACCTGTCTGAGTCCGTTTTCTCAGCCTCAGCGTAAATGTATTCCCCGGTGGAGCCGACTGTTACCATCACCTTTACCTCACCCACCCCGTCTATGGCGGAAAGGATATCCTCCAGTCTCTCCTCGATCTCCCTACAATAGCCGTTTTGGTCGGGAGTCTGCATCTCGCAAAGCGTATCCTCTTTTTTCTCAATTTCCTTTTCCCCTCCTCCGAAAAGAATCATAAGCATACCTATCAGTCCCAGGGCGGCGGCTGCGGTCATTGCCCTTTTGCTTGAAATAAGCCTTTTGTAAAGCTCCTTTATTTTCTCAGTCATCTGTTTTCCTCACTCCCTTCAGCATATACCTCTGTGCGGATATCCACGCCAAGAGCTTCGCCGAGCAGCTTTTCAGCCCTTTTTATGTCCTTTGAGTCGGATAGGCTTACCGAAATCTTACTAATAGATATGCTGCCGTCCGCAAAATTATTTACATCTGCGGATATTTTTACGGGAATTATTCCGTTTTCCTCAAGCAGAGAACCTATTTCACCGCAAAGCTCCGACTGGACGGTTTCTGTAAGATTTCTGCTGTATATCTCGCTGCTGTTCTGCTCAAAAGTATCAGAGATTTCCGGAATATCAAGATCCAAATCAAAATCCGCAAAGGGTGCTGCAACAGTAAGCACCATGATAAGGGAAAATAAAATATTTATCTGACGTGAAAGCTTTTCGCCGGGAATGACTGTTCCGAGCGCCGAAAATATTATGCCAAGAAAGCAGGCGGACGCCGCCGCTCCTCTGAAAATATCCATTTTTCATCTGTCCTTTCCGATTTCGGGGCAGAACTTATCCGCCCAGTCCTGTCGCCATAAGAATCACCGTGGATATGATAAACATTACTCCAAAACAGGCAAGCACAGCCTGAAGCATCGACAGCAGGGACGCTGCCCCTCTGAAAAAGCTCCCCAATTCCTTTACGCCGAAAAGCTCCGCCGCCGTTTCCCCCGCTGTCATGGCAAGATACATACATAAGACCTCCAATACAGGTGGGAGAAGTGTTACCGTAAGAGCGATTATACCGAAAGCTCCTGCCGCCCCCCTTAACAGACCCAGTCCCGACCGTATGGTAGAATATGCGTCCGCAACAGCGCTTCCCACTATGGGAACAAAATTTGAAACCGCAAATTTTGCCGCCTTTACACCGAGAGTGTCTGCGGAAACTCCCACAATGCTCTGTATGGACAATAGCCCCGTAAACAGCGTCATTGCAAAGCCAAGAAACAGCGTGCAGCATTTTTTCAGAAGTCCTGTCACCGAGGAAAGGCTGAACATGGGATTAAGAGCATCTATAATGTTCATTGCCATGCAGACGGATATTACGGGCACAAGTATGTCAGATGTAAGTTTCACAGCCGCCTCCGCCGCAAGCAGGACCACCGCATTATATCCCACGGAAGCGGTAACGTTTCCTGCCGCCGCCGCTATCCCCGCAAAAACAGGGACATAGCAGACCATGAAATCGCTGCCCTGTATAAGAGTCTGAGCGGTGCTTTCCATACAGCTCTCTATCTGAGGAACGGTCACGGCGGCAGCCGCAAGAACGCATATGGTGCGGTAAACCTTTTCACTTCCGCCGCTTTTTGCAATGTCTGCCGCCGCTCCTCCTGCGGCGGACAATATTACCACCGACAGCAGCGTTCCGAGAAGTCTCAGAGGCGCTGCCGCTCCGTATTTAAGCTTTTCGATCATGTATGATATGACCGTTCCCGGCGACAGAGAGGTTATTCCGTCGGGATCGTCTGGTGAAATGCCGTTTTCCCTGAGAAATTCTCCCGCGTCATAGGAAAGGTGATCCTTTGTTTCCGATAATCCCCATTCATCGGCAAGAGTGGAAAGATCCGTTTCCTCTGCCGCATAGACCGTTATGGGAAAAAAAGCAAGCATACATAAAAAAATTAAAGGTAAAATGATCTTTTTCATTTAAAATTCCTCATATTCCCTGTACATCAATATATAAGTCCTGCCGCAAGCTCCGCCGCATTTTCAAACAGCGGAAGAGCCAGTATCAGCAAAGCAGTCCTGCCCGCCGTTTCCGCCTGCACTGCCAGCGCACTTTCTCCGCTGTCTATGCAGATATCGCCTGCAAGCCTTGTAAGGTAACAGATGCCTATGCTTTTAAGCAGAACTTCAAAATATTCCGAGTTTGCCCCCGATCGGCAAAACAATATGTCAAGCCGTTCGATAAGAGGAATTACTCCCATAAGCACCGCCCCCGTTATCCCAAGGACGGCAGCCGTCTTTACAGCCACTGCATATTCCTTTGAGCCGCTGTCAAAGATCCTGCAAAGTGCCGCAGTAAATATGCATACTCCCGCAATAAGCGCCAGCTTGTCTGCCGTCATTGCCTTTTCACCTCCATGAGTGTCCTTACACGCCGAATGCATCCCTTATTCTCTCGAAAAGCTGAGCTATCTCATCGGTAAGCAGCATTAAAACAACAATAAGTCCTGCAAGTGTAGTCATAAGCGCCTGTTCGTCCCGTTCGGCTTTTTTTAGCAGAATATTCAGTACGGAAACGATTATGCCGACCCCTGCAACCTTGAATATCAGTTCAATATCCATTATTATTAACACTCCCTTTTGAATTTCCGCCGCTTCCGCAATTGCACCGATACCGTTTAAGAGATCATACAGAACTGTGTCTGCAAAATCGTACTCTGAGATCAAATTATTATAACGGCAATTACCGCACCGGCTATTGCTCCCAGCGCACGGTACAGCCTGCCCTTTGCCCTGTACTGCTCCTGTGCCTCTGAAATAAGCCTGTCTGTTTCTGCGCATACTACAGAAAGGGCGGAAAGCTGTCCCTCGCAGTCACATGAGCCTATGATTCTTCCTGTCTTTACAATAAGAGCGATATCCTCATCGGAAAAGGGATCGCCGTTTTCCGTCACCGCCATGCGCCATGCCTGCGAAAAAGTCATATCGCCGCTTTCCTCAATATTTGCCGTAAGCGTATCAAGGACTGCAAGGAAAGGCAAATTATACTTTTTTTCTTCGCCTGACAGCCGCTTTACAATTTCCGTGACCTCCAGCGCCTCATAACGTATCATAAGACGTATCTCCTCAAGCATATCCCTGAACATACGCAGACCATGCAGACGCCGTTTGAGCCCATCTGCTGCAAAACAGCCTGCAAGAGCAGACATAAAAAGAAGAATTACTGTTCCCGCCGCTTTAATCATTCCTGTCACCGTTCCTTTTTACGGCAATGGCAATCTCTCTCGAATTGTAAATTCTCTTTATTTCTCTTTCATGCACATAGACCGCATATTCAAATACCCCGTCACCGAAAAGCTTTGCCAGTCCGCATCTTTTAACCAGCTCCTCAGGAGTGCCGCAGTGTACCGTTGCCGCTGCCTTTACTCCGCTCAGTCCCGCAAGGCGCAGCGCAGCGATATCCTCATCGGAGCCTATTTCGTCGCATACGATAAGTCTTGGGGACATTGACCTCAGCGCTGTAATTATTCCGTCCCTTTTTGAAAATCCACTGAAAACGTCAGTATTTGCGCCGACGCTGTTATTGGGTATTCCTCCGCTTGCCGCCGCAAGCTCTCCCCTTTCATCTATAAGAGAAACGGGATACCTGTCCCCTGCCTGTCTGCACAGATCCCTGAGCACAGTGGTTTTTCCCGAACAAGGCTCTCCGAATATAAGCGTTCCGCATGGATTTTTGTTCATATACTGTTTTGTAAAAATATCGGCAGCGCCTATTATCTCCCTTGCGATCCTGAAATTTATTCCGCTTATGTACTTGATATTTTCCGTCTTACCGTCAGCCATAATGACTGCTGTTCCGCATATTCCTGCCCTGTGACCTCCGGGAACGGTTATAAATCCGCTGTTTATACTGCTCTGAAAGCTGTGAACGGAATAACGGCACAGCGCCTCAAAGGTTCTGCGGATATCCTCCGCAGAAATTTTTATTCCTTTTGACGGCTCGTCCGACAGCGATCCGTTTTCACTCAGATACAAATATCCCTTATCAACAGTAACGGCAAGCCGTCCTCCCGCACGCATACGTATTTCTCTCAGCTCCTCGTCACAGGCTGAAAGCGCTTTAAATAACCCTGCTCCGAAATATCTGAGAATGCTTTTATCTTCCATGGCTTTTCGTCCTTTCCTTTTTGTATATTCTATTCGGAAAGGACAGGTTGTATGACTGAAATTTTACGCATTGCGGCAGTATGTTTACCTGTCGGTTGAGGAGATACTCCGCTGCTTTTTTTCTGCCATTTTTTTAATAATCGTTACCGAGATGCATATAAAATTTTTTACGCTTACTTACCCACGGGTGGAGGCGGCGACACGCCGCTGCTTTTTTTCTGCCATTTTTTAAATAAACGTTACCGAGATGCATATGAAATTTTTTACGCTTACTTACCCACGGGTGGAGGCGGCGACACGCCGCTGCTAAAATTTGCCTTGAATAACAGAGCGGAACAATGGCAATAATTTTACCGTTGATTACTTTACCGGATGTGTGCAGACGCCGGTACGAAAAGGCGGGATTTTTATGTACTACAACAAGGTGGATATCAGCGGAGTTGACACCTCGTCCCTGACAGTTCTCAAAGAAGCTGAAAAAATGCGTCTGCTCAAGGAATACCGCGCAGGAGACAAAAGCGCAAGAGATAAGCTCATCAAGGGCAACCTCAGACTTGTCCTCAGCGTTATCCAGAAATTTACGGGCAGAGGAGAAAACCCCGACGACCTTTTTCAGGTAGGCTGTATTGGTCTTATGAAAGCTATTGACAATTTCAATACCGATCTTGATGTGAAATTTTCCACATATGCTGTGCCGATGATATATAGCTGTTGAAACGTCGTAGAATCGAGGTTTCTTATGTACATAACAAGACCAAAGGCTATTGAAATTGCCATAGACGCCATAAGTCGGCTGCCCGACTCTAACCAAAACAGACAGGCTATAGAAAGGCTTATAAATCTTCAAAATGACTGTAAAGCCATGAACTGGACAGCCCGGACGGTACATCAGGTATTATCGGAATGGAGAGATTCGCACGGGCGTAATCCGACTGTAACCGATCTTACGGAACCCGGTATGCCGAAAGCCGTTACTATTAAAAAGATATTTGATATGAAGGCAAGCGCATTCCTGAACATTTATTATCCAAAGGAGAATAACCGACAAAAATGCAGCAAATACACAGTTAAACCCAAGGAAGAATGGATAAGTGACTTTGTTGCCGAGTTTAACAGAATAAAACCCAAATCAGCCAAGGACTATAATGCAAAACGAGACCCCGGTTCCCCGACATGGCTTACGATAGCAAGATACTTGAAGCTGTCAACATGGAAAGACCTGCTTGAAATAACCGGAGTGAAAAAGGAAAAAAGTGAAGTAAATCATACATATACAGTCACTCATTATTCGCCCGCTTATACACGAATAGAGGAGCTTCTGAAAGATCGGGATAACAAACACAAATAACTCTCCCTTTTATTTTTCGTTTATATTCATTACCATCAAATCTGATATAATTATAGCATTATTCTTAATTTAGATTAGAACGGATGAGGGTAATTGATAGACGATAGCGAAACGGTATGTCCCAAATGCGGAGGAGGTCTGATATTTTTTGATACTGTAAAACGCATTGTTCGTACAAAAAACGGATTGCGCTATACAATAAAGCTGCGAAGGTTTCGATGTTCATTCTGCGGTTCGATACACAGAGAGATACCCAAAATTATATTCCCATATAAACAGTATGAATCGGAAATAATCACGGGTGTAAGAGAGGGGCTGATAACACCGGACGTGATCGGGTTTGAGGACAACCCATGCGAGGAAACCATGAAACGCTGGAAAAGTGAGATAAACTGACAGTTCGCAGAATTTACAAATTATATTATGGAAGGCGGCTGAAAACGTCCCCGAAAACAAAAGTCATACATTGACTTTTAGCTTTTCACCGACTTTGTTTTTGCAGCCGGAAATTTCTATGTTAGAATAGCATCAGAAAGGCCTTTCAATATTTTGTAAAGGAAGATAATTATGTCAACGAACATCCGTCCCGAAATCTCAAACAAGAAAAGATACTGGCTGCCTCGCCACAGATATTATGAGCTGAAGCATTTCTGCTTACAGTATCCGTCATGGAAAAGAGCGCTGGCAGAGCTTGACGGAATGAACAGAAGCGGTATTGACACTCCGGAGCATAACCATTCAAATACCATAAGCAGCCCCGTTGAAAATTGTGTTGAGAAGAGAAGCTACTACATATCACACATTGAAATGGTAGAAAGAGCAGCAAAAGAGTCGTCCTGTGACCTTGGCGATTACGTTTTAAGAGGCGTTACAGAAGGCTTGTCCTATGACTGCATCAAAGCTAAGTTAGAAATACCGTGCTGTAAGGACACATATTATGACGTCTACAGGCGTTTCTTTTGGATACTCAGTAATCTCAGAGGGTAGTGCGCATTCTTTGCAGGGTATATTATGGAAGGAGGGATAAACTTATGGATATTTTGATAGCCAAAAATCCTAAGCAATTAGACATTGGTTTAAGGTTGTTGTATTCGGAAAAAATCAATTTTGAAGTCAAGCTCGCTGAAACAAATAGCGGTAAGATTTATTATGAGATTTTTGCGCTTACTGACGACAAAACACTGTCAATTGTAAAGGAAAAATATCGAATCATGACAAGATAAGCACTATTCCTCAATCTTGGGGTAAGGAGGTTGTTTCAACAGCCTCTTTACTTTTTTTGTCACGTGTGATATAATAGAAATAAGTGATAATAATGAAAGGAGTCTTATTTATGAAGTCTATCGAAATTACAGTACACGAACTTATCCCGGATAATAACGGAGGACATTACAAAGTAACAAAAAGAATAGAAAATATTCCGGACGAACGGGTACGGGAAAATGATTTCTGCACTTTATGCCAGTCTAAAATTTACCCCGAATGTAAAAAAATATGCCATAGATATCCTTCGGTTGTGGAGTATTACAAAAATCTTGAGAAGAAACAAAAAGAATAACCGAATCGCAATACTCTGAAATATGCAGGAGAAAATAAATAATCAACGCACGTATAGAGCTGTGGTATTCCACGGCTCTTTTTTTTTTCACAAAATACCGTACGCAGGTGACAAAAAAGTGTGTTATATTGGTATAAAAGAAAGGAGACGAAAATGAGTAATATATATGCAGGCATTGGTATAACCCTATGCGCCTTTTTATTTGTACTCATCGGTTTTTTCATCGGCATAGCTGCGGCAAGTGTTATATTGTACCACAAGCCGAAAGGAACACTGCATATCGTACATGAAAACGGTGAAACGAGCTTATTTCTTGAGCTTGATATCAATAAGGAAGATATTTGCAGTGACAAGGAAATTACATTTGCAGTAAACGACTGCCTTGCCTCGCAAAAATAACAGCTTATATTATGGATTAAAAATCCAGATTTTTATTGAAAAGGAGTTTTAATATGGAAAACAAAAACTATGAAATGCTGCTTAAGGAGATAAATTCGGATATTGAAGTTCTGGATTCACTTGGGCTGAGCGACGAGGAGTATAAGGTATGCGTCAATAATATTGAAACACTGTATAAGCTGAAGCTTGAAGAAGATAAGATACGGCTTCAAATCTCACAGAATGAACGTGAGAAAAAGAAGAGTAAAGGCGAAGTCTTTGAAAGATATGCGAAAATAGGCGTTGATATATTAGGAATCATGCTGCCGATCATATTCTATGCGCACTGGCTCAGAACAGGAATGGAATTTGAAAAAACCGGAACATTTACTTCAACAACATTCAAGGGTTTATTTAACAAATTCAGACCGACAAAATAAGGGATTTTTAAAGGACGAAAGGAACGTGCGATATTTGCACGTTCTTTTCGCTTTGCGTGAAATTTGCAAGGTATATTGTGGAAGAGAAAAGCGGCTTTATCTCTTTACATTAAAAAGTTATTATGGTATAATATCGCCATAATGACCGATGAAAAGGAGATAAAAATTATGCTCGATGAATTTGTTAAAGCATTCTTGGACAACTATTATTGTTACGAATGCGGTGCTGTGATGGAACAGGTTGACGATGTACTTGTCTGCCCCAAATGCGGGCACTCGGTAGATGTTGACGATTATATTACCGAGGAAGAGGATTACGACAGGTTCTACGGTATTAACAGGTATGATGACGATGATATGCCTGAAGAAATCAAAGAACTTTATGAGGATATTTACGACGATTAAATGTAAAGCCTTATAAAAATTCGGAGCAGTCCTGAATGGGCTGCTCTTTTTATTTTTGGAGGAAGCTATGCGGTATCACTATGTTAAGCCTGCGATTTATATTCCTGTTTATGGAGAAATTTATAAGTGCAGTCACCCTGTTTACGATGAATGCACCTTGTTCAGAATTGAAGAAAAAGGAATTGCTGTAATACAGCAAAGATATGATAAGGAAACAAAGCATACATGGTGGGGATGCATAGACCCGTGGCTTGAAAATGATATTTATCTTCACCCAAATTTTAAGAAATTCTTTGACGAGAGAGCAAGCGAATGCAAAGACGGCTTTTACCCGACCGTTACGGTTCGGCAGATAATGTGGGCGTTGAAAATAAAACCTATCAAGCGGGAACGATGGGAAACGGTCTTTGACAGACGTGATATTTAGACGCAAAATTTACAAGTCCTGTAATGAAAGGAGAGTGATTTTAAATGAAGAAAATAAATCCGATTTATAAGCTTATATTTTATTACCATGCTAATATGATTGAGGTTTGCAATATCAGGCAAAGTCTTGGGTTAATATCTGATGATAAAGCTGAAGAAACAAACAAAAAACATTGTATGGGAGCAGTTAAGGCAGCATATTTTGGAGGGTTTGCTTCAAAAGAAATTCAGAAAATCTTTGAAAAGGATTGAGCCGGCAACGGCTCTTTCTTTTATATTCCGCCATTTTTACAACTCCTCTTATGAGAAACCGGCATTATGAAAGGAGTAAAGGAGCTATGGACGAAATGAAAATCAGTTCTAAATTTATGAAAGGCGTAGTGTCTAAAATAATACGCAGCTTTCTGAAGAAGAAATACGGATACGATATTGATATTTGTATTGATGAATTCAGGGTAGCTGTTGTTGAGGACAAGGCGCAGATAAGAATAAATGCGGGAGCTGAACTAAGTAAGGACGAGCTTGGTAAAATACTGAGCGATGTCGGGTTAAACTAAAAAGAGAAAGAGATTGCGCATCGCAGTCTCTTTTTCTTCGCAAAATTTGCAAACTGTATTATGAGAATGGGAGTACAATTCCTGTTCTTTTATTTTTATGAAAGGAGTGTTTTTATGAACACTAAGGAACTTACTCGGAAGATTTGCTACAGGTCAGCAGCATTTCTGAAAAAAAACGCAGCAACGGTTTTGACAGTAATCGGTTCGGTTGGAGTTATCGGCACTGCCGTATCGGCAGTAAGCGCAACACCGAAGGCAATAACGCTGATAAAAAATGCGGAGGAGGAAAAGAAAAGGAAGCTTTCCAAAACGGAAATTCTTGCTGTCACCGGAAAGGAATATATTCCTGCCGTGATATGCGGAACGCTTACAATATCCTGTATATTCGGAGCGAATGTACTCAATAAAAAACAGCAGGCGGCGCTGACAAGTGCGTATGCGTTCCTTGATAATTCTTACAGAGAGTATAGGAGCAAAACAAAAGAGCTTTACGGAGAAGAAGCGGATCTTGAAATAAGAAAAAAGATGTCCGGGGACAAGCATGAGGTATGCGAAACAAATAAAAATAAGGCTCTTCCGTGCAGAAACGAAGAGGTCATGTTTTATGATGAGCTTTCAAACAGATATTTTTACAGCACGATAGAAGCGGTTCAGGCTGCTGAATATCACCTGAACAGAAACTTTACGCTGCGAGGATATAGCGAGCTCAACGAATTATACGATTTCCTTGGTCTTTATCCCACTGAGTACGGAACAACAGTTGGTTGGTCACTGGAAGCAGGTGCTGAATTTTACGGATATTCGTGGATAGATTTTGAACATACGCTTGTGGACAGCGATGATCCCGATACTCCCCCGTATTATCTTATACACTGCACTTTCCCGCCTACGGCAGATTTTCTCGACTTTTGATACGCAGAATTTGCAGATCATATTATGAAAGGAGGTCGATACTTATGACAGGAAAAATCGTACAGATCATCGGTATCGTTGCCACTATTATGGGAATGGGAGCTTCTCTCATGACTGAATGGGCAAACGAGAAAAAGATGGAGGAAATGATTGACGAAAAAGTCAATGAAGCATTGACCAAGCGAGAAGAAAACGAAGATGAATGAATTTAAGGAGTTCCTGCGGGGACTCTTTATTTTTAGTTTTGTTTATCACGAAAGGAGAAAAATTTTATGTCATCTGTTAAAGGTTACAAGGTATTCAACCCCGACTGGACTTGCAGGGGCTATCAGTACAAAGTGTGTGAGACGTTTACGCACGAGGGGGATATCGAGATATGCAATGCCGGATTCCACTTTTGTCAGAACGCAGCAGACTGCTTTAATTACTATTCGTTCGACAGCAATAACAAGGTTGCTGAGATTGAGGCTATTGGCGCTGTTAAAACAGAAGGTAATAAGTCGGTTACTGATAAAATCAGGATTATTCGTGAAATACCATGGCAGGAACTCCTTACAATTGTAAACATCGGAAATAACTGTACGGGACTGTGCAACACGGGCGACTGGAACACAGGCAACCGCAACACAGGATACTACAACACGGGCATCCGCAACACAGGATACTACAACACGGGCAACCGCAACACAGGCGACTGGAACACGGGCAACAGCAACACGGGCAACAGCAACACAGGCGACTGGAACACAGGCGACTGGAACACAGGCTACAGCAACACAGGCGACTGGAACACGGGCAACCGCAACACGGGCAACTGGAACAGTACGGACTATAGCACGGGCTTTTTTAACTCAGTGCCCAGTCCTATTTATATTTTTAACAAACCCACAGAACTATCCCGTGAGGAAATTTTAAATTGTCGGGGTATGGACGTCCTATGTCAAAAGTATAAAAACTTATGGTGGATCAATTCCGCAGATATGACAGATGAGGAAAAAGCGGCGCACCCCGAACACGAGACAACAGGCGGATATCTAAAAGAAGTGGATCATAAAACCGCTTGCCATATGATGTGGGACAATCTTAACGCTGAAGACAGAGATGCTGTGATGGAACTCCCCAACTTTGATGCGGAAGTATTCTACGAGATAACCGGAATTGATGTTTTTGAAAGCGAGGGTGAAGCAGATGAATAAATTAAATGTTTCGTTAGAAGCAATAAAAAAATCCGCAGCGAAGCACAGCCCCGAAATACTTACCGGGATAGGTATTGCGGGTATGATAACGGCTGCTGTTCTCGCTGTTCGGGCAACTCCCAAGGCAATTTCACTGATTGAAGATAAAAAGGCGTTGGAAAAAGCAGAAGAACTCACTGCTGTCGAAACAGTAAAGACCGTCTGGAAATGTTATATTCCGACAGCGCTTACGATCATTGCAGGTTCAGCTTGCCTGATATGCGCTAACTCAGTAAACCACAGGCGAAACGTTGCTCTGGCAGCGGCATATTCACTTTCCGAGTCATCGCTGATTGATTACCAGAAAAAGGTTATTGAAACCGTGGGCGAAAACAAGGATAAACTCATACGGAGTGAAATAGCAAACGACAAGCTTCGCAAAAACCCGATAAAAGGCAGCGAGGTAATTGTTACGGGCAAAGGTAATACCTTGTGCTACGACAGTGTATCAGGCAGATATTTCCGTTCGGATATAGAAACGCTGAAAAGAGCTGCAAATGACCTGAACAGACAGATGCGGGACGAGCTTTATATTTCCCTCAATGAGTTCTACAGTGAAATAGGACTGTCAACGATAGCCGTCGGAGAGAATATAGGCTGGAACATTGACAAGGGATATATTGAACTGCAATTCGGCTCAAAGCTTGCAGAGGACGATACGCCGTGCATTGTCGTGGAATACAAGGTAGTTCCGAAATATTTATTTTGAAGGACTTCGCAGAATTTACAAACACTTTAATGGAGAAATCCGCAATATTCTATTTTTGAAAGGAAGATCAGATTATGGAAACAAATGAGATCATGAACAACGAAGAGGTTATAGAGACCGTTGCTGAAGAAGCTGTAAATGTCGTTGCGAATGCTGAGGCTAAGACCTGTAAAGGCTTGATAACAGCAGCAGGGGTCGGCGTAGGTATGCTTGCCGGATTTATAATCTACAAGTATATCGCTAAACCTGCTTTAAGCAAGCTTAAGGAAAAGCGTGAAGCGGCAACAGCAGCGAAAAAGCGCAATGCGTCGTCCGTAATTGTCGATGTTGACGACGAAGACGATGAAGATGATATTCCCGAAAGTGAAATTGAGGAATGACCAAATGAAGGAGTAAGCGCCTGTTACGGGTGCTTACTCTTTTGCTTTTTGAAAGGAGAACAGATTTATAATGCAGTTTGAAATTATTCGTTATAACGGCAAAGGCGAACAGGTCGACGAAACATATCAGCCTA
>CAZDJG010000017.1:0-17840 GCA_964505695.1 uncultured Ruminococcus sp. | reverse complement strand
AGAAGAAATAAAACATTAAAGCTTGCCAAGGGTTACTGGGGCGCAAAGAGCAAGCATTTCAAGATGGCTAAGGAAGCCGTAATGAAATCAGGCAATTATGCTTACATCGGCAGACGTCTTAAAAAGCGTGACTTCAGAAAGCTTTGGATCACAAGAATTTCCGCTGCCTGCAAGATGAACGGCATGAATTATTCCACATTCATGAACGGTCTTAAAAAAGCCGGCGTAACACTCAACAGAAAGATGCTTTCAGAAATAGCTATCAACGACGCAGCAGGTTTTACTGCTCTTACCGAAAAGGCTAAGGCTGCTCTTTAATTCAACGTAAACAGGCTGTATCACAAAGGCGCAGGTCTATGTGATACAGCCTTTTATTTAAGAGGATAATTATGGATCTTACTTACATCTCCTCGGAGGAAAACGACAAAATAAAGCTTTACAAAAGGCTTTGCACCGATAAAAGGCTGAGAAAAAAGGAAAGGCTTTTCACAGTCGAGGGCGCACGTCTGACTGCCGACGCCGCCGCAGAGGCTATAGAGCTGCACTGTGTTTTCTTTACGGAAAACGCTGCGGATAAATACAGCGAAGCTCTGGAGCTTCTTTTTTCTAAATACAGCAGAAAAATATTTTTTGTGATCTCCCCCGAGCTGGCAAAAAGCCTTTCCGAAACACAGGCAGCCCAGGGGATATTCGCAATTTGCGCAATGCCGTCTCTTGACAAATCCTCTGCATATGATAAAATAAAGCGTGGGGGCAAATACCTTATCCTAGACAATATCCAGGATCCCGGAAATATGGGAACAATGCTCAGAACAGCCGACGCCTGCGGAATAGACGCTGTTGTGGTCTGCTCCTGCTGCGATATCTATAACCCCAAGACCGTCCGGTCGGCTATGGGCAGCCTTATGCGCATAAACGTGATCGAGGACGATATATTTGCTGCGTCTGAGCGTTTCAGAGCGGCGGACATACCGATATTTGCCGCAGTTGTCGGCGAAAATGCACTCTCCCTTACGGAATGTGATTTTTCAAACGGAGGCGCCGTTATGATAGGCAACGAGGGAAACGGTCTGCCCCATGAACATTCGGAGCTTGCCGACGTTATGATGACTATAAAAATGCATGGCACTGTAAATTCCCTTAATGCGGCAATGGCTGCGGGAATAATCATGTGGGAGCTTTCCAAAAACATATAGCAAGGAGCATGACAATGGATTCTTCGGACAAGATCTATTATAACAGACTTTACAGAATATGGTCGGTCATCGCCTTCGGTGCCGGAACCCGTATGCTCGCTGAGCTTACGGAGCGATACGAAAACAGTGAGGAAATGTACGGTGCTTTTAAATCGAAGGACGCTTCACTCCCGTCGGAAGCGGTAAGAGCCGCTTCGGGCGTTTCTCTGTCCGCAGCAGAAAAGGTAATTGAGATCTGCGAAAAAAAGAAAATAAATATCACTTCCATAGACGAGGAGAATTACCCCAACAGGTTGAGAAGCATTTACGCTCCTCCCTCTGTGCTTTTTTACAAAGGCGATATTTCGGGAACAGACGGCAGGCTCAGCATAGGAATTGTAGGCGCAAGAAAAGCGTCGGACTACAGCCTGAAGGTCGCATCGGGTATTGTAAGAGTACTCGGAAAGCAGGGCTTTGATATCATCAGCGGATTTGCGGAGGGCATTGATATATGCGCTCATATCAACGCCGTAAAATGCGGCGCAAAAACCTATGCGGTTCTCGGCGCAGGAACAGATTACGATTATCCTAAAAACAACTTCAAATATCGGGAGCTTATCGCCGAAAACGGTGCGCTTATTTCGGAATATATTCCGGGAACACGTCCCGATTTTCACAATTTTCCGAACCGGAACCGTATTCTTGCGGGACTTTCCATGACGGTCGCAGTCATAGAGGCAGGCGCAAAAAGCGGCTCGCTGAATTCCGCATCTCACTGCATTTCGCAGGGAAAGACCGTTTTCGCCGTCCCTCCCGGAGACATTTTCGACCCTGCCTACAGAGGAAATACAGAGCTTATACGGGAGGGAGCAGTTCCTCTTATGGGCGCAAGAGATATTATAAATGAATACTGCACGATTTTGCAGCATACAATAGTCGAAAATCCCGTAATATCTGAAAAACTCGAGGCACTCAAAAAATTTGCCGAAGCCGCATTCGAGGCGGATAAGGCTCAGTGCGGGGAAAACAAAAAATCAAAACGCACATCTCCAAAAAAATCGGACAGTACGGGAAAGCCTTTACATGAAACCGAAAATGAAAGCTTTTCTCATTCAAACGATACTCCCGTGACTCTTTCGGCAGAAAAAATCGAAAGCTCATCTGCCGATCCGCTCCAGAAAAATATACTGGAAAAAATAAATATCACGCCTATGAGAGCCGATGATATTTCCCGTGAAATTTCCGAAAATATTGACGACGTTCTCGCTGCTCTTACCGAGCTTGAAATTATGGGAACGGTGATCGCCGAAAACGGCGTCTACCGCATTGGTTGAAACGGAAGGATTTTAACGGCACTGTGCCGAAGAAAGGAATGGTTTGGATAATGTCCAATCTCGTTATAGTCGAGTCGCCTGCAAAGGCTAAAACAATAAAAAAATATCTGGGCAGTAATTATGAGGTAATGGCGTCTATGGGTCATGTGAGAGATCTGCCTAAGTCAAAGTTCAGCGTTGATGTGGAAAACGGCTTTACTCCCGTTTACGCTCCCATGAAGGATAAGGAGGAGGTCATCACCTCGCTCAAAAAGGAAGCTTCGAAATCAGACACCGTTTATCTCGCAACCGACCCCGACCGCGAGGGTGAGGCTATCTCATGGCATTTAGCTCAGATCCTGGATATCCCCCTTGACGCTCCCGTCAGAGTCACCTTTAACGAGATCACCAAAACAGGAGTGGAATACGGAATGGAACATCCCCGTTCCATAGACATAGACCTGGTAAACGCACAGCAGGCAAGGCGTATCCTCGACAGAATAGTAGGCTATAAGCTTTCACCCTTTCTCTGGAAAAAGGTAAGGCGGGGTCTTTCGGCAGGACGTGTCCAGTCGGTCGCAGTGAAAATGATCGTTGACAGGGAAAAGGAAATAAATGCGTTCAAGCCCGAAGAATACTGGTCAATAGAAACGAAAATGACCGCACCCTCCTCCAAAAAGCAGTTTGACGCAGTTTTTACGGGCATTGGCGGAAATAAGACTGAGCTGCACTCAAAGGAAGAAACAGATGATATACTGAAAAGACTTGAAAGCGCCGAATTTAAAGTAACGGGAGTTAAAAAATCCGTAAGAAGGAAATCCCCTGCCGCTCCATTCACTACCTCCACAATGCAGCAGGAAGCATCGAAAAAGCTCGGCTTTCAGACCGCAAAAACAATGAGGACCGCACAGCAGCTTTACGAGGGCATCGAGATCGAGGGCATGGGAGCTGTGGGTCTTATCACATACATGAGAACGGACAGCCTGCGTATCTCCGACGAGGCACGGGCTGCCGCATACAAATATATCGGGGAAGCATACGGCAAAAATTATCTTCCCGCATCTCCGAAGGTATATAAATCCAAGGCAGGCGCACAGGATGCACATGAGGCTATCCGTCCTTCTACCCCGGATCTCACCCCCGAAAAGATCAAGGATAACCTTACCGCCGAGCAGTATAAGCTTTACAAGCTTATCTGGGAAAGGTTTATCGCAAGCCAGATGGCAAACGCACTTATGGATACTGTTTCCGTCGATATCACCGCAAACGGCTGCGGATTCAAGGCTACGGGATTTTCCGTCAAATTCGACGGCTTTACCGTGCTTTACGAGGAATCAAAGGACGACGAGGAAAACAAGGTTCTCCCGGTTATAAACGAGGGGGATATTTTAAAGCTCAGAAGCATAGAGGGCAAGCAGCATTTTACTCAGCCTCCCGCAAGATATACCGAGGCGTCCTTTATCAAAGCGCTTGAGGAAAACGGCATCGGCAGACCTTCAACATATGCGCCGACTATATCTACCATTATTAATAGGTTTTATGTCGAAAGGGACGGAAAACAGCTTAAACCCACGGGACTCGGAGAGGTAACGACTGATCTTCTTAAAGATCATTTCAAGCAGATAGTGGACACCAAATTCACCGCCTCAATGGAAAGCAGTCTTGATAAGGTCGAAATAGGCGAAAAGGACTGGGTAGAAACGCTTGACGAATTTTACGGCGACTTTGACGCCACGCTCAAAAAAGCCGAAACAGCTATGGACGGAAAAAGAGTCAAGGTTCCCGACGAGGAGACGGACGAGATCTGCGAGGTCTGCGGCAAGCCTATGGTCATTAAGCTGGGCAGGTTCGGAAGATTTCTTGCCTGCACGGGATTTCCCGAATGCACCAACACAAAGAAGATCGTCAAGCCCACGGGAGGAATATGCCCAAAATGCGGCAAGAAGGTACTTCAGAAGAAATCCAAAAAGGGCAAAAAATATTTCGGCTGCGAGGATAATCCCGCCTGCGATTTTATGACGTGGGACACCCCTGTTTCTGACAAATGTCCCAAATGCAATGACGGAACAACGCTTTTTAAAAAGAGCGGGAAAATGTTCTGTCTTAAAGAGGGCTGCGGATACGAAATTGCGATAAAAAAAGAAAAATGAGGAAGAATTTTCAAAATAAGGAAATCAACATATGAACGAAACCGTAACCGTTATAGGCGCAGGTCTTGCGGGGTGCGAAGCGGCATGGGCGGCTGCACGCAGCGGCGCAAGGGTGATACTGACGGAAATGAAGCCGAAAAAGTTCTCCCCTGCCCATAAGCTTGATACCTTTGCGGAACTTGTCTGCTCAAATTCCCTAAAAGCCTCAAGAATAAATTCTGCGGCAGGACTTTTAAAGGAGGAAATGCGCAGACTGGGTTCTCTTACCGTACCCTGCGCCGAAATGTCTGCAGTTCCCGCAGGCGGTGCGCTGGCTGTGGACAGGGAAATTTTTTCCCGTCTTGTTACCGAAAAAATACGCTCCCACCCGAATATAACCGTCATAAACGAGGAAACCGAAAGGATACCCGAAAGCGGATATACGGTGATCGCAAGCGGTCCTCTTACATCGGGAGAGCTTGCCCGAAGCATATCAGAGCTTTGCGGAGGATATCTGAGCTTTTTCGACGCGGCGGCTCCTATAGTGACCGCCGACTCGATAGATATGACAAAGGCATTTTCCGCCGCAAGATACGGCAGGGGCGGCGACGATTATATCAACTGCCCCTTTGAGAAGGACGATTATCTGCACTTTCACTCCGAGCTTATAAATGCGCAGTCAGCACCCGTTCACGATTTTGACCGTCCCGGTAATTCAAGGGACGATTTCACCGTTTACGAGGGGTGTATGCCCATCGAGGTGCTGGCGAAAAGAGGCGAGGACGCCGCAAGATACGGCGCAATGAAGCCTGTGGGACTTACCGACCCGAAAACGGGAAAGCGCCCGTATGCCGTAGTACAGCTAAGACGGGAAAACGAAAGCGGAAGTATGTACAACATTGTGGGATTTCAGACAAATCTGAAATTTCCCGAACAGAAAAGAGTTTTCTCCCTCATTCCGGGTCTTGAGAATGCGGAGTTTGTACGCTACGGAGTAATGCACAGAAACTCCTTTATAAATTCCCCGAAGCTTTTAAGCGGCGATTTTTCCCTGAAAACCCACCCCGAAATTTTCTTTGCGGGACAGATAACGGGCGTTGAGGGTTACATGGAATCCGCCGCATCGGGAATCATTGCAGGGATCAACGCAGTGCGCAGAGCAGAGGGAAAGCAGCCCCTTATTCTCCCGCGTGAGACCATGATCGGTGCGCTTTCGGCGTATATTTCGGACGGGAGTGTGGAAAATTTTCAGCCTATGGGCGCAAATATGGGAATACTTCCGGATATCGGCGTGAGGATAAAGGACAAGCAGGAGCGTTACAGGGCGATCGCAGACAGGGCGCTGAACGCGCTGAGCGAATATATTCCAAAAGCCTGAGAAAAATAAAAAGGGGTGTAAGATCGTGACGGTGCTTGTTATCCGATGCAAAATACGGGACAGGGATATTCTTGCACTTAATGCAGATGAATTTCTGCGAAACCCTATACTGCTTATCTGCGGTGTCATTTTTGCTGTATTTCTTGCGGCAATGCCTGTTATCAGGCTGATAATGCTGACCTTATACGGAAAAGCCGACCTTATTCTTATTCTTTATTTGCTCGCACTTGCAGCAGCGATATGGGTAAATATAAAAAACATAAAAAGCTCCGAAGTGGTATCGCGGAATACACCTTTTCCGAAAACGACTTTACGGTAAAAGACAAACAGGGTGAATGTAATCTGAACTATTCATCGGTTTTCGCTGTGACGGAAACAAAAAAATATTTCTGCATAAAGCCTGCAAAATATACGGCTTATATAATTTCCAAAGCGTATTACCGCAGAGGAGGGTGAAACGCTCCGCAGGCTTTTTGTCACAAAATTGTCCTCTGCTGCCGCAATTATTGCTGCTGCGGAATATGATGACATACTTAAGGGAACCTCTATAAACCTCCTTCACGGCAAATCCTCTATTGGTTCGGTCATCTGCTTCGTTATCAGACCTTGTAAGACAGCAAGTATTACTGCGGTCTGATGCCTTGCATCTGACCGAACCAATGGACGAGGCTTTGCTCGTGTCCCGGTTTATAGAGAACCCCTTAAAATTAAAAAGGGAAAATGCTTTATTCGTCTTGCAATAAAAAAACGGCAGATGCTTTGTCATGCCCGTTAATGACGAAGCATTTGAGATGATTGACAAAAACACAGCCAAAAAATAAACCGAAAGGAAGTAATGCAATGAATATTATTATTGATGCATTCGGAGGCGACAACGCTCCTCTCGCCGTTATCGAGGGAGCAGCAAGAGCCGTTTTCGAGCTGGGCGTTGAGATCACTCTTACGGGAAACGAAAAAATCATCAGGGAAACAGCCGAAAAAAATAACCTGAGCCTTGATAAGATATCTGTTATACATACCGAATCCGTGATAGACATTCACGAGGAACCCACCGAAATAATCAAAAGCAGAAAGGACTGCTCAATGGCTCTGGGCTTGCAGGCTCTCGCCGACGGAAAGGGAGATGCATTCGTTTCCGCAGGCAGCACGGGGGCGCTTGTTGTCGGCTCGACCTTTATCGCAAAGCGGATAAAGGGCATAAAGCGGCCTGCGCTTGCTCCCATACTGCCCACCGCAAACGGTCACGTTATCCTCATGGACGGCGGAGCAAATGTTGACTGCCGTCCCGAAATGCTTATGCAATTCGGTATTATGGGAAGCTGCTACATGGAAAAGGTCATGGGGATAAGCTCCCCCAAGGTGGGACTTCTGAACGTGGGCGCAGAGGACACAAAGGGACGCGAGATCGACAAGGAGGCTTACAAGCTCTTAAAAGCCGCTCCCATTGATTTTTACGGAAATCTAGAGGCGAGAGAGCTTCCCAAGGGCGTTTGTCAGGTAGCCGTTTCGGACGGATTTACGGGAAATATCGCACTCAAGCTTTACGAGGGCATGGGTTCCTTCTTTGCGGGAGAGCTTAAAGGAATGCTCACAGAGGGTATTACAGGAAAGCTTGCGGCGCTGCTTATCATGAAAAAGGTAAAGGCATTCAAGAAAAAGCTTGACTACACAGAGGTAGGCGGCGGCGTCCTGATGGGAGTATCAAAGCCGGTTATCAAGGCGCACGGCAGCTCCAACGGAAAGGCGTTTTTTAATGCTGTGCGTCAGGCAAAAAAATGCGTGGACGGAAAGGTGATCGAGGAGATCGCAGCTTCCCTCGAAAATGTAAGATCACAGGGAGAATAACGATTATGACCGAAAAGGAAAAAATGCTTGCGGGCAAGCTTTACGATCCCACTGACAGGGAACTGACCGACCTCAGGACAAAGGCTCACAGACTAAGCAAAATTTACAGCGATACCTTTGAGGACGAAACGGAAAAAAGAACGGCAATCCTCAGTGAGCTTATCGGACATCTCGGAAAGGATCCATGCATCACGGGTCCCGTAACCTTTGATTACGGCGTTTTTACCGAGATCGGTGACAGATTTTATGCAAATTTCAATTTTACCGTACTTGATGTCTGTCCCGTAAAAATAGGAAATGACGTAATGATAGGTCCGAACGTTTCTCTCATGACCCCCGTTCACCCTATGAGATTTGAGGACAGAAATATGCGCATTCGGGAAAACGGAGAGCTGTACGACCTTGAATACGGCAAGCCCATAACCATCGGCGATAACTGCTGGATCGCCGCCTGCGTTACGATAACAGGCGGAGTTACAATAGGAAACGGCTGCGTTATCGGAGCAGGCAGCGTCGTTACAAGGGATATCCCCGACGGCTGTTTCGCCGCAGGAAATCCGTGCAGGGTTATCCGCAGGATAAACGATAATGACGATATTGCCACAAAGCCTTATTTATGGCAGTGAAAGGCGGTTTTGCTATGAACCAGGAATTTTTAAAAAAAATAGGCAGCTTTGAGGAGGAGATAGGCTACACCTTTAAAAACAAGGAGCTTATTTTCGAGGCGCTGTCCCATTCCTCCTTTGCAAACGAATACAAAAAAGGCAGACACTCCAACGAACGTCTTGAATTTCTCGGCGACAGCGTGCTTTCCATTGTAATATCCGAGCATCTTTTCAAACACTTCAAGCACCTGCCCGAGGGCGACCTGACAAAGATCAGAGCCTCCCTTGTCTGCGAAAAGGCTCTTTTTGAATTTTCAAAGCAGATATCGCTGGGAAAGCATATATTTCTGGGAAAGGGCGAGGAAAATACAGGAGGAAGAAACCGTCCCTCTATCGTTTCCGACGCATTCGAGGCGGTCATTGCGGCAGTTTTTCTCGACGGGGGAATGGACGCAGCACGAGACTATGTTCTCGGATTTATCCCGAAGGATCTTGATAAGGACAGCTCAAAAAATCTGCAGGATTACAAAACGATTTTGCAGGAAATTATCCAGCGCAATCCCGAGGAAAAGGTCGAATATGTCCTCAGAGACGAGGTGGGGCCCGATCATGACAGGCATTTTATTGTGGAGGTCTGCCTTAATTCCAATGTTATAGGTCACGGCGAGGGTCACAGCAAAAAACAGGCGGAGCAGCAGGCTGCAAAGGAGGCTCTCAGGCTTATGGGAGAGGTGGAGTAAATGCCCCACGCAAACATCTCCGTTTTTATTCCGCATATGGGCTGCCCCAATGCCTGTTCGTTCTGCAATCAGCGTACAATAAGCCATACCGCACACGCTCCGACCGCAGAGGAAACAGATGATATCCTTTGCAATGCTTACAAGCGCATAACCGACGAAACGGCACGGAGCAATACCGAGATAGCCTTTTTCGGCGGCAGCTTCACGGCGATAGACAGGGATTACATGACCGCTCTGCTCAAAACGGCGACAAAGTATCTTAAAACCGGTACCCGCAGCGGATTTTGCGGCATAAGAATTTCCACCCGTCCCGACTGCATCGACGGGGAAATTCTTATGCTGCTGAAAAAATACGGCGTTACCTCCATAGAACTGGGAGCGCAGTCAATGAAAGACAGCGTGCTTGCCGCAAACGACCGCGGTCATACCGCAGAGGACGTTAAAAAAGCCTCTGCGCTGATAAAAGATCACGGCTTTGAGCTGGGACTCCAGATGATGGTCGGACTTTATAAAAGCACCCCCGAAGACGAAATGTACACCTTGGAGGAGATCATAGGCTGCAGACCCGATACGGTGAGAATATATCCCGTTGCGGTTTTAAAAGGAACAAGGCTTGCAGAGCTGTATGAAAAAGGCGAATATGCTCTTTATTCATTCGATATGTGCGTAAAGCTGTGCGCTGCTATGGCTAAGCGGCTTGCAGAAGAAAATATCAGATTGATTCGGCTGGGACTTCATGCAGAGGATAATGTCGAAAAAAATGCAATTGCAGGCTTTTATCACCCCGCTTTCGGAGAAATTGTCCGCTCGGAACAGGTAAAAACGCTTATTGAAAATGCGCTGAAGTCTGATGAGAAGGTATTGTGCGAGGCGCACGGAAGAAATATGAGCATTCTTTTGGGACATAAAAAATCCAACAAAAATTATTTTGCGGATAAAAACGTTGTATTTTCCCGCAATGACGATCTGCCGAAAAACAAGATCACCGTAAACGGCAGAGAATTCCCATTATATGCAGAGGTTTAAAAATGTACTTAAAATCACTGGTGCTTCAGGGCTTCAAATCTTTTCCGGATAAGGTAAGTCTTGATTTCGGAAAGGGAATAACCGCTGTCGTAGGTCCTAACGGCAGCGGAAAATCGAATATAAGCGACGCCGTAAGATGGGTTCTTGGCGAGCAGTCCTCCAAAACACTCAGAGGAGCAAAGATGGAGGACGTTATTTTTGCGGGAACTCAGCTCAGAAAGCCTGTAGGCTTTGCAAGCGTCACACTGAATATTGTAAACGATAAGGGACTTCTGAATATCGACGCCGAGGAGGTTTCGGTCACCCGCAAGCTTTACCGCAGCGGAGAGAGCGAATATATCCTTAACGGCACACAGGTGCGTTTAAAGGATATTACCGAGCTTTTTATGGATACGGGGCTTGGAAAGGACGGATATTCCATTATAGGACAGGGCAGGGTCGCAGAGATCGTTTCCTCCAAATCAAACGAGCGGAGGGATATTTTCGAGGAGGCGGCAGGTATCTCCAAATTCCGCTTCAAAAAAGCGGAAGCTCAAAGAAAACTTGCACAGGCACAGGAAAATATTCTCAGGCTTACGGACATTATTTCCGAGCTTGAAAGCCGTGTGGAACCCCTGCGCATACAGTCGGAAAAGGCAGCTCGGTTCATAGAGCTTTCGGAGGAAAAAAGATCCCTTGAGATAACCGTCTGGATGAACGAGCTGGAAAATCTGAGAACACGCCTTTCCGGACTGAACGAGCAAATACTTATAAATTCGGGCGAATACGACGGCACAGAGGCGGATATAAGCCGCCTTGAAGAGGATTTTGGCATACTCAGCAAGGATATGGCGGCAGGAAACATACAAATAGAAAATTTCAGAAAGGAGCTTCTGGAGGAGGAACGGTCAAACACCGCTCTTCATTCCGATATCGCCGTTTTTAAAAACGACATCAGCCACTGCGAGGAAACCATTTCGGATCTTGAACAGCAGATGGAAAACGCCAAGCTTTCAGACAGCGAGAACCGCCGCCTTACCGAGGAAAAGCTCGGTGAAATAAAAAAACTGGAAAACGAGATACTTATTGCGGACAAGGCTTTTGAAAATGCCGAAAAGGAATTTACCGAGGCGGCAGGCAGGCAGGACGGCTTTGAAAAGGAGCTTTCGGGACACAGTGAGCAGCTAAACCGAATGTATATCCGCCAGTCAGAGCTGAATATTACTGTAACATCTTCTCAAAGCACCCTGAAGGAAACGGCTGAGCAGCGGCAGTCGGCTGAAAAACAGCTTGAATCGCTTATGTACGGAGCAAAGGAGCTTGAAAATGAACGCCGCGAGGTTACGGATGGGCTGGCTCTTCTTGCCGAAAAAATGAATGAGCAGACCAACCGCATAAGCGGCATGAACAGGCTCTTTCAGGCAAAATCCGAAAAGCTTAAAGCCGCCGAAAGCGAGCTTAACAGCATATCCACAGAAATCAGGGACAAGCAGCAGCGGGTAAAGCTTCTCCGTGACCTTGAAAACAGTATGGAGGGCTTCGGTCATTCGGTAAAGCAGATCCTGAGCGCAGGCAAAAACGGAAGAATAAGAGGAATTATCGGCTCTGTGGCGCAGATAATTACCGTTTCACCGCAATACAGTCTTGCGGTGGAAACCGCTTTGGGCAGCGCACTGCAGAACATCGTAACCGAAAACGAGGACGCCGCCAAGAGAGGTATCGGTCTGCTGAAGGAAACAAAGGGCGGACGCGCAACATTCCTCCCAATCACCTCCGTAAAGGGAAGCAGGCTCAGCGAAAACGGTCTTGACGGCTGTACGGGCTTTGTGGCTCTGGGCTGCGATATTGTTTCCTGCGATACAAGATTTACCGGAATCGTAAACTCCCTGCTCGGAAGAACGGTCATTGCGGAGGACATTGACAGCGCAGGAGCCATTGCAAAAAAGTACGGCTACCGTTTCAGAATAGTTACCCTTGACGGACAGGTGGTCAATGCGGGCGGTTCGTTTACGGGCGGCTCGGCAAACCGGCAGACGGGTATACTTACACGAAAAAACGAGATAGAACGGCTTGACAGCGAGATAACCGGTCAGTCGGGACGGCTTGCGGAAATAAAGAACCGCGCAGCCGCACTTAAAGCCGAAACGGACAAAATGCGCATTGACATCGAGGCGGCGGCTGATGAGATGCGCACAATGGAACAGGACAAAATCAGATTTGAAGCGGAGCTTAAACGTATCGGTCAGATCGCCGAACAAAGCATAAACGGCAGAAAGAACGCCGAGGAAACCATTGCACGGCTTGAAAGAAAATACGAAACCATTAAGTCATCTGCGGAAAACGCAGCGGCAGAGCTTGAAAAGCTGTCTGCGGAAATTGCATCGGCTGAGGAAAAATGCGGAGAGGACAAGCGGATAAGAGAGGAGCTTAAAAACAAGCGCGACAGCCTTTTGGCTCAAATGTCGGAGCTTAAAATAAAAAGAACGGGGCTTGAAAAGGATATCGAATCCGTAAGAGCAGGCATAAAGGCTCTTGAGGAACAAAGCAAAATGATCGGCGACAGCTCCGTAAGATCGGCTGTGGCTATAGAGGAGCAGCGGCGCATTATTTATCAGAAGCAGCAGCTTATAGCGCAGCGTGAGCAGTCGCTTAAAAATGCAGACAGCCGCACCGAGGATATCAACAGACAGATCGCCGAAACTCAGGGAAAAAATCTCGAAATGGAAAGACGATCGGGAGATATCCGCAGACAGATCAAGGATATCACCGACCAAAAGGAACGTCTGGGCGCAGAAAAGACCCGTCTTGAAGAGCGCAGAAAAGCTTCTCAGGACGCATACGACAAGATAGTTTCCGATATGGCGGAGCAGTACGAGCTGTACCCCTCAGAGGCGCAGGCTATCGTTATACGGGGCGCAGACAGCACAGAAATAATCTCTGAGCTCAACACCGTCAAGCAGAAAATACGTAACCTCGGAACGGTAAATCTTTCCGCAATTGAGGAGTACAAGGAGGTATCGGAAAGATACGAATTTATGTCGGGTCAGCTTTCCGACGTAAACGGCTCAAAAAGAGAGCTTGAAAAGCTTATAGACGAGCTTACGGAAACCATGAAAACAAAATTTTCCGAAAGCTTCAAGGAAATAAACGAGAATTTCAAGAAAATTTTCGTTGAGCTTTTCGGCGGCGGACGTGCCGAGCTTGTTCTCACCGAACCTGAGAACGTTCTCGAATCGGGGATCGAAATAAACGCAGCACCTCCCGGAAAGGTCATAAAAAATCTTTCCCTGCTTTCAGGAGGCGAGCAGGCATTTGTTGCCATTGCAATCTATTTTGCGATACTGCGGATAAAGCCCGCACCCTTTTGCATTCTTGACGAGATCGAAGCCGCTCTTGACGATGTGAACGTATCAAAGTACGCTCAGTATCTGAGAAATTTCACCGACACGACCCAGTTTATAACCGTTACTCACAGACGCGGAACCATGGAGGAGGCTGATGTTATGTACGGCGTTACCATGCAGGAAAAGGGTATTTCAAGACTTCTGAAAATGGAACAGCCTCCTGCTGACACTGAAGGCAGCGAATGAACAGGGGGATCAGGTATGAAATATTTCGGCAGTGAGTTTGTCGCACTCCACAAGAAATTTAGTGCAGTTATCCGTAAAAAGGGAAACTTCAGCGAGGCAAAGGAGCTTTTCTTTCAGATACATTCACAGCTCCACAGCGCCGATGTTTACGGAACTGGCGAGACTGAGTTTGACCGTCTTATATGCGGTATAAACGATGAAAACCGCAGCAGCGTAGGCAGGCGCACCCGTGAGATCGTTTCCGCAATGACAGAAGCGGACGCAAAAAGGAAATTCCCCACAGAATACAAGGATAAGCTATTTGACTGCGACGGTCTTACCTCCCACCCCGATTCCGCATGGCTTGCCGACTACCGGCTTTCAAAGGACTGCACAGGCTCTAAGGTAATATGCGGCAATAATCCTAATATGTTCATAAAAAATCAAACATTACTTATAAGGTTTATTTTATAATATTAGTATGGGAACAATGATTAAATCCGGTGCGCAGATTTCGTGCCAAGCCGTCAGGCGGGATTTAGTCAGCAGTTCCGCAGCTTTATTTTTAAGGAGGCCGGCTTTTATGGGTTTTTTCGATAAAATTGCCGAGGGCATAAGAAAAACAAGAGATTCGATGATGGGAAAGGTCAACACCCTTATAAATTCCTTTACCAAAATCGACGAGGACTTCTTTGAAGAGCTTGAAGAAACTCTTATCATGTGCGATATCGGCGTCCGCACCTCCGCAGATATCTGCGGCGAGCTGAGAAAAAAGGTCAAGGAAAACGGTATCACCGACCCTGCCCTTATAAAGGATCATCTCAAGGAGATCATATCGGAAATGCTCGGAGAGGATAAAAAGCTCGACCTTTCAACAAAGCCATCCGTTATACTGGTAATAGGCGTAAACGGCGCAGGAAAGACCACTACGATAGGAAAGCTTGCCGCACAGCTTACGTCACGGGGCAAGCGTGTCATAGTTGCCGCCGCCGACACGTTCAGAGCCGCCGCCATAGATCAGCTTCAGATATGGGCAGACCGTGCAGGGGCAGAGATCGTAAAGCACAGCGAGGGCAGCGACCCTGCGGCTGTGGTCTTTGACGCCATAACCGCTGCAAAGGCGAGGGGTGCCGACGTTGTTATCTGCGACACCGCAGGCAGGCTCCACAACAAGAAAAATCTCATGGACGAGCTGAAAAAGATCACACGGATATGCACCCAGCAGGCAGAGGGCTGCTCTGTGGAAACCCTCCTTGTGCTTGACGCGACCACAGGTCAGAATGCGGTCAATCAGGCAAAGCTTTTCTCAGAGGTCGCCGATATCACGGGAATCGTCCTCACAAAACTTGACGGAACCGCAAAGGGCGGCATAATCATAACTATCCATAAGGAGCTTGGCATTCCCGTAAAGCTTGTGGGTGTGGGAGAAAAGCTTGACGATCTTACGGAATTTTCCGCAAATGATTATGCCTTGGCGCTTTTTGCCGACCAAACGGATTTCGAGGGAAATTACGAACGTCTGACAGACAAAGAAGATAAACCCGTTTCGGAAGCTGCCGCAGAAAAATCAGAAGAAGGAGATATATCCGAAGAAGCTGTCGGAAATCCCGAAGAAAATGAGGACAGCTCAGAACCCGAAACGGCAGAAGATGATGACCCCGACCGCAGCGGTGAGGAGATCTCCGAAACAGAGGAAGAACCGGAAAAGAAAAGCATTAAGGACGGAAAATTCGGATTTTTGTTCAAGGAGATAACATTCGGCAAAAAGAAAAACGATAACGATGAGGAATAAAGGACGGTCTTAAATGAAAATAATTCTTGCATCAAACAATAAAAACAAGCTCAGAGAATTCCGTGAGATACTTGAACCAATGGGATTTGAGGTCATATCCCAGTCGGAGGCGGGGGCAGACATAGAGGTAGAGGAAACAGGCTCTTCCTTTGAGGAGAACGCATATCTCAAAGCAAAGGCGATCTACGATATGCTCGGACTTCCCGTTATTTCCGACGACAGCGGCTTAGAGGTGGACGCTCTCGGAGGAGCGCCCGGAATATATTCCGCAAGATATGCACAGGAGGGCAAGCGTTGCGCACGCATTCTCAGCGAGCTTGAAAATGTCCCCGACGAAAAAAGGACCGCACGCTTCAGATGCTGCATATGCTATATTGACAAAAGCGGTGCTGCGCACACCGTATCGGGTGCCTGCGAGGGCAGGATCGGATACGAAAAGCTCGGTACGAACGGCTTCGGCTACGACCCCATATTTATGTTCGGGGACAGATCGTTTGCACAGCTTTCCTCCGAGGAAAAAAACAAGGTCAGCCACAGAAGCGACGCCCTGAACAAATTCAAAACGCTTTTCACAAAGGCGTCAAATAATTTTTAGGATGTGTTACATTGGATCACAGCAGTGAAAATATAAGAAATTTCTGCATTATCGCCCATATCGACCACGGAAAATCCACCCTTGCCGACAGAATTCTGGAGCTTACCTCAACCGTTGCAAAACGTGATATGGAGGATCAGCTCCTTGACAACATGGATATTGAGCGTGAAAGAGGCATTACCATCAAGGCAAGAGCGGTAAGACTGCTTTATACCGCTGACGACGGCAGGGAATATATTTTCAATCTTATCGATACTCCGGGTCATGTGGATTTCAACTACGAGGTATCACGCTCTCTTGCAGCCTGCGAGGGGGCAGTTCTGGTAGTGGACGCATCTCAGGGAATCGAGGCGCAGACTCTGGCAAACACCTATCTTGCCATTGAGCATGACCTTGAGATAGTTCCCGTGGTGAACAAGATCGACCTTCCCTCGGCAGACCCCGAAAGAGTATGCGCAGAGGTGGAAAGCGTTATAGGTATCCCCGCAGCGGACGCTCCGAGAATTTCCGCAAAGCTCGGCACAAACGTAAAGGCTGTTCTTGAAAAGATCGTCACAGATGTTCCATGCCCGTCGGGCGATGAAAACGCTCCCCTTAAAGCGCTTATCTTCGACAGCTATTACGACTCATACAAGGGCGTTATCATTTACGTCCGTGTTGTGGACGGCTCTGTGAAGATCGGTCAGACCATCCGCCTTATGGCAACGGGCGCAGAATTTACTGTAGTCGAAGCAGGCTTTATGGGCGCAACGGAGCTTGTGAACGCAGGGACTCTCAAGGCGGGAGAGGTAGGCTATATCGCAGCTTCCATCAAATCCATAGGCGACACAAAGGTCGGCGATACCGTCACCGATGCAGAATATCCATGCGCAGAGGCCTTGCCCGGATACAGGGAAGTAAATCCCATGGTGTATTCGGGAATATATCCTGCGGACGGCGCAAAATACGGTGACCTGAGAGAGGCTCTCGAAAAATTACAGCTCAACGACGCCGCACTTTCCTTTGAGCCTGAAACCTCGGCAGCGCTGGGCTTTGGATTCCGCTGCGGATTTCTGGGACTTCTCCATATGGAGATCATTCAGGAACGGCTTGAAAGGGAATATAATCTCGACCTTATCACAACCGCACCATCGGTTATCTACAAGGTAAACCTTACAAACGGCGAAACGGTGTTTATAGACAATCCCTCAAACTATCCCGACAATTCGGTCATCGCATCTGCCGAGGAGCCTATGGTAAAAGCGTCCGTACTCTCCCCCTCCGACTATGTGGGCAACATTATGGAGCTTTGCCAGGACAGACGTGGCATCTTCAAGGATATGAAATATCTTGACGAAACAAGAGTAGAGCTGCATTACGAGCTGCCCCTCAACGAAATAGTCTACGACTTCTTTGATGCACTCAAATCGCGAACGAGAGGATATGCCTCCTTTGATTATGAATTTATGGGATATGCTCCCTCAAAGCTTGTAAAGCTTGACGTCCTGCTCAACGGCGAGGCTGTGGACGCTCTTTCATTTATTATCCACACCGACAAGGCATATGCAAGAGGAAGAAGAATAGCCGAAAAGCTCAAGGACAATATTCCCCGCCAGCTTTTTGAGGTCCCCATTCAGGCTGCTATCGGCGGCAAGGTCATTGCAAGGGAAACGGTAAAGGCTATGCGCAAGGACGTGCTTGCAAAATGCTACGGC
>CAZDJG010000016.1:0-17870 GCA_964505695.1 uncultured Ruminococcus sp. | reverse complement strand
CTATGACATTTTCCGTTTACGAGGACAAAGAGGCGGAACTGAAAAAGAATCTTACGCTTATTTACGATGCGCTGAAGGAAAAGGGCTACAATCCCATCAATCAGATCGTCGGCTATATTCTTTCCGAGGATCCTACTTATATAACTACATACAACAATGCACGAAGCCTTGTGCGGCATATTGACCGGGATGAGCTTTTGCAGGCTCTTGTCAGGTCCTATCTGGGCGCATGATGATCGTCGGCGGTGCATGAAATCTCATGCACCGCTTTTTTTTAATCGTGTTTTTACCATAATTTCCCATGACATAACTGTTCCAAATTGTAACCGAATTGTAGTGGTATTTTACGTAAAACATGGTATAATAAGCATAGAGATGAAAAACAGTCCAAGAGTTTATCGGACGCTTTCGGGTATACTTTATATTAAGAGCGTGATTTTACGCTTCGGTATATTTCCGGAAGGAGGTCTGAGGATTGAGATTTAAATCTCTTATCAGTGCGGCTGCTGCTGCTATGATCTTTTCATCAGGTGCGGCGGTATGCTCGGAGGAGCTTGACAATACCCTTTGCGGTTACGGTCAGGGTCGTGAGGTAAACGATGAAAACTGTCCGGTAGGCGCGCTGATGTTCAATGAAAGCTATTACAAATACGGAGCATATGCCGTCCTTGACAGCGACAAGATATGCCTTACCTTTGATCAGGGATATGAAAACGGCTTTACCGCTCCCATTCTCGATACGCTGAAGGAAAAAAACGTCAAGGCTGTATTTTTTCTCACAGGCGATTATGCAAAGCGCAATAAGGAGCTTGTGCAGAGAATGATCGACGAAGGGCATATTATTGGCAACCACGGCATGGCTCATGCCTCGCTGCCCAAGCTTTCCGAAGAGGACGCCAAAAATGAGATAATGTCGCTCCATGAATATGTGAAGGACGAATACAGCTATGAAATGAAGCTTTTTCGTCCCCCCTGCGGCGAGTTTTCCGAAAGGGCGCTTGCAGAAGTGCAGAGCTGCGGATATAAAACTCTTGTCTGGAGCTTTGCGTACTGCGACTGGGATGTAAATAATCAGCCTGACCCTGCGCAAAGTCTTGAAAGAGCATCCGGAGCGGCTCACAGGGGTGCGGTCTATCTTTTGCACAGCGTGTCCGAAACGAACTGTAATATTCTTCCCGATGTTATCGACAGGATACGTGCGGAAGGGTATGAATTCGGACTCCCCGAATTTTAACGTTGACGTCAGATTCCCGAACGGGAATTTTGATATATCCTTGTTTTGCTGATGCAGACAGCAAAACGCTCGTTATCTTCCTTGTTTTATCTGCCGCCGTGTGCGGCGAAGCCCCGACGCTAATCGGGGCTTTTTCTTATGGGAACCTCTATAAACCTCCTTCACGGCAAATCCTCTATTGGTTCGTTCATCTGCTTCGTTATCAGACCTTGTAAGACAGCAAGTATTACTGCGGTCTGATGCCTTGCATCTGACCGAACCAATGGACGAGGCTTTGCTCGTGTCCCGGTTTATAGAGAACCCCTTATGCTAATTCATGACCTGAATGTATACAAAAAATCCTTCAGAAAATCTTGCGTATATGGATTTTGTGAAGTTTTTTGTATACACATTGGAAGTGAATTAGTATATTGCTTGTTTCGACACGATCCGATGAAGCAATGTTGTATAATATAAATAAATACAAAATTATATTCATATTTTCCCAATCAGGCGAAACATTTGCCCGATTGGTGCAAAACTATTGCATATTAAGGGCTTTAATGGTATAATATAGCAGGTGCGAATGTTCGGAAAGGCGGTACAGGTGTGTATTATATTATAAGAGTGAAAGTGGAAGGCAAGGAAAAATTTCTTTATGACAGCAGGCTTCTGGTAACAAACATGGGTTATGCAAGAAAATTTTATTCTCTTTATTATGCAAAAAGATATCTGAAAAACCACCCGAATATTATGTGGGACGGCTGCGAGATTGTCGCCTGTACTGTAAATGAAAACGGCTGACATTGTCAGCCGTTTTGCAGTAATCATAAATTGATAAAATAATCCATCAGCGAGGGACCTTTTTCAATGAAAAGTCCCGTTTCTTTTGCGGATTCCTCATTAAATGATGAAACGCCCTTTACGGGTGAGCTTTTCTTGTAAATGAGAAAAGGCACGGGGTCGGAAACGTGTGTTCTGAGCGCAAGGGGAGTGGGGTGGTCGGGAAGTATCATTATTTTGTAGTCGTCATACCTTTTGTCAAGCTCGGGGAGCATATAGCCTAAAACGTCCCTGTCTATTATTTCAAGTGATCTTACCTTGTTGTTTATCTCGTGCCTGTGACCGCATTCGTCAGGCGCTTCCATGTGAACGTAAACAAGATCGCTGCCGTTTTCCAGAGCGTCGAGAGCCGCCTGAGCCTTGCCCTTGAAATTGGTGTCTATGTAGCCTGTTGCGCCCTCTACCTCGGCGATATCCATTCCGCCGAATTTTGCTATGCCCTTTAAAAGATCCACGGCGGAGATCATAGTTGCTTTAAGTCCTGTTTTTTTCGTGAAGCTTTCCAGCTCGGCGCGTCTGCCCTCGCCCCAGAACCACACGCAGTTTGCAGGGTTCAGACCTTTTGCGGTTCTGTCCTTGTTTACGGGGTGATCCTTCAGAAGCTCCGTGCTTTTTTTCATCATCTCGTAAAGCTTTGCGGCATTCGGGTGCTTGGGGATATATTCTGCTACCTTTCTTCCCGTAATATCATGGGGAGGGGTAAGGGGAGCAAGGTCGGTTGTGCCGCCGTGCCAGATAAGGCAATGACGGTAGCTTACGCCGCTGTAAAGGGCAAATTCCTCGTTGTTGAAATGCTCTGCAAGATAATTTACCAGCACCTTTGCCTCGGCGGTGGAAATATCTCCTGCGCAGTAATCCACAAGGGTCTTGTCCTCAAAGCGTTCTTCGTCTGACACTGTAACGAGGTTGCAGCGGAAGGAAACGTCCTCTGCGGACATATCTATCCCTATGGAGCCTGCCTCCAGCGGAGAACGTCCCGTATAGCACATCGCAGGGTCGTATCCGAGAACGGAAAGGTTTGCCACATCAGAACCTGGCTTTAATCCCTCTGCCACGGTGCGTACAAGACCGACCGTTGATCTTGCGGCAAGCATATCGGTATTGGGAGTAACGGAACGGCTCATGGGTGTGCCGCCGTCAAGCTCCGGCAGGGGATAGTCTGCCATTCCGTCGCACAGCAAAACAATATATTTCATAAATACTTCTCCTTTGCCGGACGGTTGAGAAAATACCGTCCGGACAATAATAAATTTTCCTTTATAATTTTATCACACCGGCACATAAATTGCAAGTGGATTTTCGTATGATCCATTAAAGACGGGCATCAGCCTGTCACAATGCCTGTCAGGTGCCTGCCCTCCATATCGAGTATCTCAAACATTCCGTCCTTATAAACAGCATAGGTTTTGGGATTTCCGTTTTTGGGGAGGGCTGCCGAGCCTGTGTTGATATAATATACGCCGTTTTTCTTTTCTGCCCTGAAAATATGGGTGTGACCGCTTATAACTGCATTTCCCTCGCAGATGTACGGTATGCTTTCAATATCGTATAAATGTCCGTGAGTGCAGAAAAACATTTTTTCGTCCGCCCACACCGTCATATAGTCTGCCATTACGGGAAAATCAAGAACCATCTGATCCACCTCGGCATCGCAGTTTCCCCGTACGCAGAGGAGCTTTTCCTTTGCGCTGTTCAGCATTGCGGCAACAGCCTTGGGATCGTATTTTTCGGGGAGATCGTTTCTCGGACCGTGGTAAAGCAGATCTCCGAGAAGTATGAGCCTGTCCGCTTTTTCGTCCTCAAAGCGCTGAAAAAGCTTTTCACAGCAGGAGGCTGAGCCGTGGATATCCGATGCAAACATCAGTTTCATATTTTAAAATCCTTTCATATTATTTTATGCCCGTAACCCCCTGCCTGTCCGCTGCATAAATTATTAGTACGGCATAAGTCAGGCTGGAGATACGGGCGGCGTGCCGGGCGCAGCGGTACGTCCTCAGGAAACCCGTATAATCGGTACCGAATGCCGTTTTATATAAATTGTACCCGCAATGCCGCCGAGCCGTTTATTACGGTTCGGGGAGCGGCTCTGCGGGTACTTTTTTTATTCGGTTTTAACGTTCATGTACACTTCGTTTTCGCTTATCAGAGCGGAATTAAGGTCGATAGTATATTTGAAATACAGCTCGCCGCCGTTTTCGGTCATGCGGTTGATTATCCTTGTGGTATAAATGCCCATAAGGAGCTGACCGTATTCCGTGCCGTATGAACAGTGATGGCGGCGGTTCTTTTCTATAACGAGTCTTGTTTCGTATGCGCCGTCTCTTGTCATTGACGCATGGCTTTCTCCGATACAGGAAACGGTCGTGACTGCGCCCGCAAAGCCTGTAGCTTCGCTGTCCTTATAGGAAATTTCCCAGCCGCTTTCGCCGTTTTCGGTTATTTCCCTGAGAGTTCCCTCGGTAATAAGCTCCACTATATCCGGAAGCTCACCCACAGGAGATGAAACGCTTTTCATTGTAATTGTAACTTTTTTTCCCTTTTTCAAAGGCATATTTATCATTCCCTCAGAAGAACAACTTCTTAAAATTTATTGAGTTCGTCTATATCTATCTGCCTGACATCGCCTTCAAATCCGCTGCCGATAAAGGCGTGGGCATTGCTTTCAAAAAGCTCCCTGCTGTCGCTTGTAAAGTAAACGGCTTTGCCCCGTTCTTCGCGTGCCGACAGCAGATTTCTTCCCGCAAGCAGATTCATGGCATATCTTGCCGTTTCCGCACCGGATGAAATGAGCCTTACGTTTTCACCCATATAGTCGGAGATAGCCTCGCTGATTATGGGGTAATGAGTGCAGCCGAGAATAAGGGTATCCACACCCTCGTCCTTTATTGGTTTAAGATACCGCTGCGTCATTGTCCTGACAACTATATCGTTTTTGTCGGTGATACCGTTTTCCACAAGGGGAACGTACAGCGGACAGGCGTTTCCTATAATAACGGCGTCAGGCTTTATGTTCCTTATAGCTCTGCCGTATGCTCCCGAACGGATAGTTGCAGCCGTGCCGATAACGCCTATCCTTCCGTTTCGGGTGACGGCGCAGGCTGTCTGTACTGCGGGTATTACAACTCCCGTAAAGGGAATGCTTCCGCCGAAATCCTTTTTTGCTCCGACGGCTGAGGAAACCGTTCCGCAGGCAGCGATTATCATCTTGACATCGTGGCTTCTGATGAAGCTTATGTCCTGACGGGCATATTCGAGAATGGTTTCCTTGCTCCTGTTGCCGTACGGCACTCTTGCGGTATCGCCGAAATAGATAATGTTCTCATTGGGCATAAGCCTCATAAGCTCGGCGGCGCAGGTAAGCCCGCCAAGTCCCGAATCGAAAACGCCGATAGCCTTTTCGCTTTCATTAGTTGAATGATCAGCCATTTTTCAAAATAACCTTTCAGGAGTTTCTTTCATAAGCAAGCCTTATGAGCCTGTCAAGCAGCTCGCTGTAGGGGATACCCAGATTTTCCATAAGCTTTGGGTACATACTGATGGACGTAAATCCGGGCATGGTGTTTATTTCGTTGAGATAGACCCTGCCGCTGTCGGCAAGGAAAAAATCTATGCGCGCAAGACCGAAGCAGCTTATTGCCGTAAACGCTTTTACAGCCGTATCTCTTATCTGCACCGAAACTTCTCTGGGGATATCCGCAGGAATATTAAGACCCGATGTGCCGAGTATGTATTTTGCGTCATAATCGTAGAAATCGTTGCAGGAAAGTATTTCTCCGACCTCCGAGGCAAAGGGGCTGTCTGTGCCGAGGACGGCGCATTCAAGCTCGCGTCCCTTGATAAATTCCTCTACAATGACCTTTTTGTCGTGGGTAAAGGCAAGCTTTACGGCATTTTTCAGATCCTCAAAGCTTCCCGCCTTGTTTACTCCCACCGATGAGCCGCTGCAGGCAGGCTTTACGAACAAGGGATATTCAAGCTCGGCGGCAATGGATTCGCATACGCTGTCAAGTCTGCTCAGATCGCCCTGTCTGATGGTTCTGTAGCGAGCCATGCTTATTCCGTTGTACTCAAGCACCGAATGGGTATACTCCTTATCCATGCAGGCGGCAGAGGAAAAGCAGCCGCAGCCTACGTAGGGAATACCCGACATATCCAGAAGTCCCTGAACAGTGCCGTCCTCACCGTATTTTCCGTGAAGCACGGGGAATACGGCGTCTATCTTGACGATATTCATGCGTCCGTCGGATATTTTTGCTATTCCTCCGTAAAGGGGGTCGGGGAGTATCGCCGCAGGAACGCAGTCGGGATTGCTTTCCCAGCTTCCGTCCTTTATTCCCGAAATATCTCCCGGATAGAAGAACCATCTTCCTTTTTTGGTTATGCCTATAGGGATTATTTCGTATTTGTCCTTGTTGAGATTTGAGATAACGTTTGAGGCGGACATCAATGAAATGTCATGCTCGTTTGACATTCCGCCGAAAATTACCGCCACTCTTGTTTTTGCCATAAGGCTCATTCCTTTCAGCCGCTTATGTGTGCGGGGATATGCGGTTTTATTTCCGGGAACCTCGTTTAAACCTCCTTCACGGCAAATCCTCTATGAATTTTTGCTCGTGTCCCGGTTTAAACGAGAACCCCTTAATTTTATTCCGAAAAGCCGGTCAATATACCGTTTTATGGTCTTGCTTTTTTGGCAAGCGCTCTTATTTCATCTGAGGTAAAGGTGTATTTTTTGCCGCAGAAATGGCAGCACACCTCCGAAGTTTCCTCCTCGTCTGCCATTTGAGTAAGCTCCTTTATCCCGATGGATATAAGCGCTCTTTCCACTCTTTCCCGTGAGCAGTCGCACTTGTAATGAGCAGTCAGATCGTCCATAACATTAGGTTTAAGACCGTCAAGCACCTTCATTGCCATTTCCTCTGCGCCGATGCCCGATGAAAGCATCTGAGTCACGGAGGGGAGGGAGTTTACGCTTTTTTCGAGAATGTCTATGCAGCTTTCGTCTGCAAAGGGAAGAAGCTGGATAAGATATCCTCCTGCCGCCTTGACGGTAAGGTCGGGATTTACAAGCACTCCCAGTCCGCAGACTGTGGGTATCTGCTCGGATACTGCAAAATAGCTTGCGATATCCTCGGCGACCTCTCCCGATGCTATAGGTATCTGACCGCAGTAAGGCTCCTTCATTCCGAGATCCTTTATAACGGATAGTGAGCCTTCCTTTCCGACTGCGCCCGATACGTCAAGCTTTCCGTATTTATTGAGCGGTATTTCCACAACGGGGTTGCAGACATATGATTTAACGTTTCCGAAGCTATCGGCAACGGCGATAAGCGCACCTGTCGGACCATTTCCGTTCATTCTCAGGGTAAGGGAATCCTTTTCGCCCTTAAGACCTATTCCCATAAGAGAGGCTGCGATGGTCAGGCGGCCCAGTGCGGCGGTCACCACCGCAGAGGTTTGGTGTATTTTTTCTATTTCCGAAACGATATCCGTTGCGTCTATTGCCGCTGCGATTACAGAGGCATCCTCGGAGATGGTTCTTACTATTTTTGCCATTTCTTAAACATTCCTTTAAATCATTGGTTTTCCTGCGGCAAACACAAGCTTTTCGCTGCTGCTGCGCGGGGGATCGAAAGTGTCGTAATCATAAACCGCAAGCACATTCATGCCTGACTTTACCAGCATTTTTTCAATATCCTCCCTGCAAGGCGCTATTTCGGAAAACTCCTCGGAATACCGGAAATATTTTCCGCTGCCGTCCTTTTCAAATATATCAAGGGAAATATTAACCGTGCAGTCGGGAGATTCGGTAAAGCTGTTCTGCCACACGCAGTAAATATCCTCAAGGTCGTAAACGAAGGTGTTGTCCGCAAGTATATTCCTGTGCTTATAAGGAGTATTCACGTCGAAAAGGAAAAGTCCGCCCGGTTCGCAGAAGAGCGAAACACGGTCAAAGGTCTTTTGAATATCGCTGCGGCTTGCAAGGTGGTTGAGGCTGTCGAGGGCGCATACGGTAACGTCTATTGTGCCGAACATATCAAGCTCTGTCATGTCCTGACAAAGGTACTGTATCGGCAGACCGCTTTCAAATTTCTTGTTGAGGGCGAGACTGAGCATTTCCGCCGAGCTGTCTGCGGCTATAACGTCATAACCCATTTTTGCAAATTCCTCGGAAAGGCTGCCTGTTCCGCAGGCAAGGTCGAGGAGGATATTTTTTTTCCCGCCCAGACGCCTGACGAGCGAATCGAAATATTCGGCGCGTTTTTTGTAGGAGATATTCGTTGTGAGCCTGTCGTAAAAGGCGGAAAATGATCCGTAGCCGCTCACGGTCACTCAGTCCTTTCGCTCCTCAGCACCTGTGTTTACACCGTTATCGGTTGTTTTCAGCCGTTCAATTACGGTTTTATATCCCGAGCCGCTGTATTTGCTGTTGAGGGTGCGGTTTACACGGCTGATGGTGGCAGTGCTTGCTCCTGTGCTTGCAACGATGTTGTTGTAGATCTTCTTTTCAGAAAGCATTTTTGCGACCATCATTCTCTGCGAAAGGGATCTGAGTTCAAGCGAGGTGCAGAGGTCGTCGAGAAATGCGGCGCATTCCTCCTTGGTTTCAAGGCAAAGTATAGCATCGTAAAGATAATCAAGACTTTTTTCATCTGCTCTGTTTTCGTCCATTTTTATGATCCGTCCTTTCGGTAGTATATGGCAATAATTGTTCGGTATTACCATAAGGGAACCTCTATAAACCTCCTTCACGGCAAATCCTCTATTGGTTCGGTCATCTGCTTCGTTATCAGACCTTGTAAGACAGCAAGTATTACTGCGGTCTGATGCCTTGCATCTGACCGAACCAATGGACGAGGCTTTGCTCGTGTCCCGGTTTATAGAGAACCCCATAATTCTATTTTAGCACTCTAAAATACAAAAGTAAAGCCTTTTGATATATTTTAATATATTTGTAACTATTGTTCTTCCCAATCGGAAGAGCAATATTATAAGCAGAAAATAGGGGCTGTTGCGGCAGAAAGTTTTTGCTGTAACAGTTCCTTGATTTGTATACAAAGTATATATCGCCGATTGATTTTGCTTTATCTTGTAAGATAGTACCAAAGGGGGAAACCAAGCGGGGGAGGGGCGACAAAAGCAAGGGCAAAAAACGGCACTCCCCTCCCCCTTATTGGTTTCCCCCCTTTGGTTCTCTTGAAAGGCATGGAGCAAAATTATATTTAAATGCAGCAAATTAACCTCATCGCCGATTGATTTTGTCAGTACCGTTAAAGAGTAACCAAGCAGGGGAGATATCATCGTAGGTAACAGGGGGGCTGTTGCAGATAAGCTGCAACAGCCCCTTGTAATAAATGCTTTTAGTATTATCTGGAAAGTATCCTGAACACCTTGTTTCTCATTCTTCTGCGGTAGATATTGGGAAGATATGTACACATAAATGCGGGAGAAGATGTGGTTCGGTACTGTACGCTGCCTGCCGCTGCCGCCGCTGTTCCCGAGCTGGTATCCTCTACGATCTCGGGGAGGTATACCACGAATGCATAAGGAGAAAAGCTTGTTGCCGTAAACTGTATGCAGTCTATTCCGTTTACGTCTGCGTGAACGGATGGAAGTATCTCAAGCTGGGAAAGATCGGAAACATGGACTACGGAAATATTTTCCGAGTATGGAAGCAGCTCGTCGGGTACGGGAATAGTAAGTGTGAGATAATATCCCGGATTTATAGTGACCTTTGTGTCCGTTCCTGCCTGATAAAGGGAAATATCCATAGAATAGATCATGAAGCTGTCGATTCCCTCGCCGTAGAAATTCATCACGTCCTGTATTTGCGTTACGGTATCGGGACTGAGAGTAAAGCGGACGTCGATATCGGTGTTGAATGCGCCCATTTCCGCAAAAGCTGAGATAAAGTTGCTGTTTGACATTCCGTATGGGGTAGTTCCCGTTATGTATATCCTGTAGTCCGAGGGGGTCTGAGTGCTGCTTCCTGTGCCGCTTGCCGTACCTCCCGTGGGAGTGGCGGTAACGGAAAGGGAATAACCCGAATAGATCACATCGCCGTCTACATTTTTATATGCAGCGATCATGTAGGTATAATCTTTGTTATTTGTAAGTCCCGTATGAGTAAAGGAAGTAGAGGTAACGATCCCCACGGCAGTGAAGGAATAGCCTGCGGAGTTATAGCAATATACCACATATCCGTCAGCGCCTGTGACTGCCTTCCACGAAAGGGCTATCTGACCGTCAGAGGCTTTTGCCGCAACGTCTGTGGGTGCGTTAAGGAGAACTCCCACGGTAACGGTTTTCTGTATAGAGAAATCGCCGGTCACTTTTTTTCCGTCAACATATTTGTATGCTCTCAGGCAGTATGTAATAGTTGTGCCGTTTGGCAGATTCGTGTGAACGGCGGAGGTCTTTGAAACATCGTCAAGAAGATGCTTGGTTCCATAGGAGTCTATTATATATATTTCATATCCGTCTGCGCCGTCAACGGCAGTCCATTTAAGATTTACAAGCCCCTCTCCCGCAGTTGCGGTGAAATCGGTTGGTGCAGGGAGATTTTCTCCTGCTGTTCCCTCTGCTATCTGAGCGGTATAGTCTCCGCTGATGCTGTCAGGACTAGGTATCTGTTCGCCGTTCAGCATTGCATAGGGAATAACACGGTATTCGTAGGATTCTCCCTTGGAAAGACCGGTATGGACAAATTCTGTTGTACCCACTGTAGCTGCGGTGTGCCATTTTCCGTCCTCCGATGAGTAATACTGAACATAATAGCCGTCCGCTCCGGTCACCTTGTCCCATGTGATCTTGACGCCGCCGTCTATTCCGACTGCGGTAAGTCCCTGAACGGGGTTGAGGCGGATATCAATTTTTGCGGACTGGGGCGAGCTTACGGAGCTTTCGTAGGACTTGCCGTTATCTTCTCTCACAGCGGTCACGCTGTAGGTGTAAAGCACATTGTTTTTTACGTCCTTATCCTCATAAGAGGTGTTGGTAAGCATATCGAGCTTTACGGAGGAGCCGTCCTCGCTTGTTTTTGTAAGATAGTATTTTGTGGCGCCCTTGACAGCCGACCAGCTTATTTTGATGGATCTTTCGCCTGCAACGACACTCAGTCCCGTAACGCTGTCCACGTTTACTGTGGGGATAAATTCATCGGAGCGTGTGGATGTGACGCTTTCGATAGGAGGGTCGTTTTCGATCACAACATAAGAGGAAACAAATGCATAATACGGAACGTCGTTTTCGAGGTTATTTACGATATATGTATTATTTCCCTGAATTATTTCTCTGTCAACAACGGTTTCTCCCGACTTTTTGCGGACTGTAACATAGTAGCCGTCAACGGGAGTGGTTTCTTCGGTGTCCTTGTAGACGATATCCCATGTTATTTCGGCGCTTTTTTCCATTGCGGATACAGTGACCGATGCGGGCGGCTGCGGAGCGTCGGAGGGGGTGACGGAAATTTTTACCGACATGAAGTCACAGCTTGCCGCATCCGACATTATGCAGAAATCATAGGTAATGTTGTTCTGAAGTCCCGTAAGGGTGTATGTAAGCGTTCCGTCTGAGTTTGATATGCAGTCTGAGGCGGAAAAGAGCTGTGTGTCGGTCCGTTCTGTTCCGTTTACATCGTGAGAGAAGTATAACGTATAGCGGTTTGTGCCTGCAAAGGGTGAAAATGTGATCATAGCGCAGGAATTCCCCGCAGTGACCTTTTTAAGCGAAACACGCAGTGATGATATGCTTATGGGATCGGCTGACACGGGAGCGCTGGGGGTCATTCCGCTGTACTGTGCGGCTACGCTGAAAACGATATCGTTGCCTGTATCCGTCCGTGAATCGTTTATGACGGAGGTCACGGGTATCTTTGCATACGGTACGCTTACACGCTGGATCTCAACGCCGTTTGCATATACGACATAGACGGGGGAAACGCCGTCAAGTCCTTCGGGAGCATTCCATGTTATGCTCCAGTAGGATTTGTCCTGGGAAAGCGTAACGGTAACGTCTGAGGGAGCTGTGAGCACCGATTCGGCAACGTCCGCTCTCTGGGAGTGCCTGGTGGTATACTCCGCAAGACTTTCGTCCGTATCGGAAAACGTTTCGGTGTTTCTGCCAAAAATATCGTAATATGCTACAACGACGTAGCTTCGTGTATTTTCGCCCGTATAGGGATTGGGGTCTGTGTATTCATAGGCGTTGGTGATCGGGTCAAAATTCTGGGGCAGGAACTTGACCAGCTTTTCATAATTCTGCTGATCCCTCGAAAAGATGATGTAATAAGACGGCTCTGAAGCTGTATCGGGCATTTTTACGGTAAGCTTTACCTTCCGGTTGCTTGCTTCGGCAGTGATCGTGGGAGTACCCGGAGAAAGCGTCTTCGCCGAGGAAGATATAAACTGCTTTGAATAAAGCTTATATGTACGATCAATGCCGTTGATATTTTCCGTTGCGTTCACATAGGGGCGGACGGCATAGGTCGTTTCGGACTGGCTGCCTGCTATGTCATAGCGGCGGCTGCCGCCGGAAACCCCGCTTACCGATTCCTGGAGAACGTCCGTCTGAAATTCATATCCCGTACTGCCGAGGCGGTAAATGCTGTAGCCGTCGCAGTAGCCGCTGTCATTCCATTCAAGAATGACCTTGCCTACTCCGCTGTAAGCCTTAAAGGCTGCAGGCTCTGCGGGGATATCATCGTAAAATATTCCGTCCTTATCCCATACTATATTCAGGAGAGGATCGCCCGAAGCGGTCAAAATGGCTTTTTCGGCTGCTTCAAAGTCTTCTGCGGTATCCGCTTTTACAAAAATTGATGCATTGGGAGCGATGTTTGCAAAATTTCCCGCGCCGATCGTCATATTCTCGTTATATCCCAAGGTAACGGTAGTAAGCATACTCATATCCCTGAACACATTTGCGGTAATATTCAGAGGATAAGCGGAGGAAGGGGTATAATTCGCGGAAAGATCAAGCTCATAGATATTTGACTTTGATTTTTGTCCGAAAACATCATAGGTGATGGTTTCCATTGAAGGAACCGTAAGCGGTTCGGGAGCAGGTTCTGCTGCATATACGCCTGTTTCCGGCGCGGTCATAAAGGCGAATGCCGCTGCCAAGACAGCGCTTACCGCTCTTTTCCACAGGGTTCTGCCTTTAACGGGGCTTAGCTTCTCCTCTTCCGGTGTCCGGCTCCCGTATAAGCGGGAATCAAGGACTGCCTGTTCCCTTTCAAAGCTTTTTCTTCTTTTTTCACGGGGCTTTATTCCAAGAAAATTTCCGTTTTTGTCGGAAAAAGCCATGTCAATGCTTCGGCATATGCTCATAAAGGCGATGATTATATATTTTGCGATAAGGCAGGGGATAAACAGCAGAGGGTTTCTGCCCTTTTCCTCAAGCGCCTTTACCGTTTTTCTTTGCGTATTGAAGTCCATACTTATGACCATTCCTTTCATAAGAGCTTTGTTCCGACCGGCAGATCAGAACAAGGCTTCGGTATGAAAATATTTGATTTTCATCTGAATTATGCAAAAATGCATAACAATACAACTATATTATAGCAGAAAAAACCGGGAATGTCTATAGAAATCTGATTTTTCTATGAAAATTCTCCAAAAAAATTCGAGGAAAATTTGTGCAGGTTTTTAATATGCGATCATTGCTGCGTATATTTTTTGATATTCAGTATGTCACCGCATATCAGCTCACGGTCCGATGAATGATGTGTAACGGCAGCCGCTGTTTTTCCGCCGGATATTTTTCTTACAAGCTCTGCGGTCTTTTTTCTGCTTTCATTGTCAAGACCCTTGAACGGCTCGTCCATGAGCAGGATATCAAAGGGGACGCACAGTGCCCTTACAACTGAGGTCCTGCGCTTCATTCCTCCCGAAAGCTCACAGGTCCTTTTCAGGATATCCGTTTCGGAAAGTCCCGTTTCCGTAAGCATTCTCATTATCTCGGCGGAGGATATTTCCGAAACAAGCAGACAGTTTTCGACTGCATTAAGATTTTCAAAGAGCCTGTCCTCCTGAAAAATCATTGATATTCTTTTTCCCGTAATATCCGTGATCTCTCCCGAATAATCCTCAAGACCTGCAATAATGCGCAGAAGCGTCGTTTTTCCGCATCCCGACTCGCCTGTTATCCAGGTGAATCCGCCGTTTTTCAGCTCGGCTGAAAAGTCCTTGAAAACGGTCTTGTCCCCGTAGCTTTTGCAGATATCAGCGAGCCGCACGGGGAGCCTGCCTTTTGCCGTTTGAAAGAATTCTTCTGAGAGTTTTTATGATTGCATCGAAATTATACATAAACATCACGATAAAGCCCAGAATAAGTCCCATCCAGTATACTGAGGGCTGTTTTGCAGTTATTACGCACATAAAAACGATTATTACCGTATTTACAAGCAATCTGAAGTAATCCACCCTGAAGAAAATAAGCTTTCTTGCGTCGAATATCCTGATCGCAAAGCAGGCGAAATATGCCGCGGCAGTAGCCTCCGCCGCTCCCCAGACGCCGTATTTGGGGATAAGCAGGAAATTGAGGACTATATTTACCGTGCCTGCCGCAAGAGCAGTAAGGCAGGAATTTACAGAACGTTTTTTTGTGGTATAAACAGAGGATAAAAATTGGCAGAAGCACTGGAAGATCATTGCTGTAATAAGCACGGGGGTGAAGATATATGCGCCGTAAAAGCCGCTCTCCTCGCCCGGACCCGTAAGGATATAGGTAAGCGGCTTGCAGAGCATGATAAGTCCCGCCGCCGCAATATACAGCAGGGAGGAGTATGCTCCGAAAACATTTTCATAGAATTTGCCGAGAGAGCGGCTGTCCCTTTCCTCGATAGAGGACATCTGCCACGCCTGATAGAACATGGTCGTCACCAGCATAAGCAGCGTAGGGAGCTTGTTTCCCACGGCATAAACGCCGTTTGTTTCCTCGTTTATCATTGACACGATAAACCACCTGTCCGAGGCGGAGGTTATCCACCACAAAAGATATGTGGGTATGAGCGGAGCGGAGAATTTAAGCATTTCCCGCAACAGCCTGGGGCTTATGAAGGAAGTGTCCAGACATTTTCCGAGGCTTGCAAGAAGTGTGAGCAGACATATGGAAAGCGCGTCTGAGATCACGATCGAAAGGATATAACCCGTTACGCCAAGCTTGAAGCCGATCAGCAGGATAAGGTTGCAGATGACCTGAATGAGCGTGGAAAGTATGCCGTCAAAGGCGAAAAGCTTTACGTAGCCCCTTGCCCTTACATACTGGGAGGCTATTTGCCTGAAGCAGGAGAAATAGCAGTAGATATACAAAAGAAAGCTGTACTCCCCGATATGTTTTATTTTTGAAACAAGGGGAATGAACAGCATAAATATTGCCATGCCGAAAAGGATGCACAGGTTTGCGCAGGTAAATACCTTGCGGTGATCGTAATTTTTATCCATTCCGAAGCGTATGACCGCATCAGCCATGCTGAATGTAACCAGCGGAACGAGTACGTTTACAGACTGATAAACAAGGTCTGCGGTGGAATATTCTCCCTCGCTCATTACACGGGTATAGAGAGCGACAAGCAAAAAGCCCAGCAGCTTTGAGCCGAATGAGCCTATACCGAATATCAGTGTATTTCCGAATAGTTTTTTATATTTGTTCATTTATGTTACATTCTCCCGGATATATTTTCATATACATAAATCATTATATCATACTTTTTCGGAAAATGGAATAGTATTTTTGAAAAAAATACAGTTTTTTGGTATTGCGGTAAAATGTGCGGTATTTAACCCCTTTGCTTGGTTTCCCCCTTTGGTACTATCTTACAAGATAAAGCAAAATCAATCGGTGATATATATACTTTTGGATACAAATCAAGGGACTGTTACAGCAAAAACTTCCTGCTGCAACAGTCCCTTTTATTGTTATAGCTATAAAAAAGACAGGTTAACGGTTTTCCGCCCGCCCCTCAAGGGGGCTTGACAAAGAAAATCACCCCGCACATTTAATTGTGGGGGTGACATTGGAGGCGGGGATACCCCGATAGTGAGAGAAGGGTTAAATGCAGTTATAAACGCTATCAGCACAATAGCTGCGAAAACACCCCGCTGGTGCGAGAGATGGGACTTGAACCCACACGCCAATGACACACGCACCTCAAACGTGCCTGTCTGCCTATTCCAGCACTCTCGCATATTAAGCTGATCAAAGATTTAACTCAATCAACTTTTATATTATATCACAGGAAAAATTTGCATTCATCAACAAATAGTAAATATTTTGTTGCAAAATATAAACAGAATTTCTTAAAAGCACTGTCCCCTTACTGTATCCATAAGCAAATGCGTACGTCCTATTTTGTGCAAGCTAAAGGTCATTCACACAAACACGCAGATTGTAATATTATGTATATCGGAGCCTGTTGCCCTTTGGACAAATGCGATGTATATGACAATTATTAAACGGAGGTCTGATAATATGGAAAATATGCATGATAACGTCTGCAATGCAGACAGCTACATTTATGAATACAGAAAAATATTGAACAATATGATAAAGGGAATGACATCGGCAGAGCTGACAGACAGCATATCACGGAATTTTATAGTGCAGATGATACCTCATCATATGGCGGCTATTGAAATGTCGGAAAATGTTCTGAAATACACCGAAAACAGCGAGCTTATCTCCATTGCACGGAATATTATTTCAGAGCAGACAAAAAGCATTGAAAATATGCGCAGTATACTCCGCTCCTGTTCGGAATACAGAAATCCCGTATGTAAGGTCAGAATGTACGAGCTTGCTGTTGACCGGATAATGAAAACCATGTTTTATCAAATGAAACGGGCATATACCGACAGCAGAATAAACTGCAACTTTATGAGAGAAATGATACCTCATCACATGGGCGCAGTACTGATGTCTGAAAATGCCTTAAAATATGAAATCTGTCCGAGCCTTGTACCGATACTGAATGCAATAATATCCTCGCAGGAGGAAGGAATACGGCAAATGAGGAACAGGCTGAAAATCGAGTCCGAGTCTGCTGTGATCGAAAAGCTGACTGTTTCCGAAATGGGTAAGTTCCGGAAAGAATAATAAAGGAACCACTGATTATATCCGATAAGCAGATTTAATCAGCGGTTCCTTATCTTCATTGTTTTTTATCTTTATGGATAATTATCGTATTTACACGGTCGGTTATTCAGCCTTTATTATTTCACAATAAGCGATTTGCCCGTCATTTCCTCAGGCTGCGGGAGCTCCATTATCTCAAGCATTGTAGGGCAGAGATCGGCAAGAACGCCGCCCTCTCTCAGCTTGCAGTCATATCCCACAACGATAAGAGGAACAGGGTTTGTGGTATGCGCCGTAAACGGCGAACCGTCCGCCTCAAGCATTTTGTCTGCGTTTCCGTGATCGGCAGTGATAAGAGCTGCGCCGCCCTTTGCAAGGATAGCGCTGACCATTCTGCCCACGCAGGTATCCACCGCCTCAACAGCAGCCTTTGCAGCGTCAAAAATACCCGTATGTCCAACCATATCGCAGTTAGCGTAATTAAGAATGATAGTATCATATTTGTCGGAATTGATAGCCTCCACAACTGCGTCAGTGACCTCGTATGCGCTCATTTCGGGCTTGAGATCAAAGGTGGGCACATCGGGCGACTTGATAAGGATCCTGTCCTCGCCCTCAAACTGCTTTTCCTCGCCGCCGTTGAAGAAGAACGTTACATGAGCATATTTCTGAGTTTCCGCAATTCTGAGCTGGGTCTTTCCGCACTTTGCCATATACTCGCCGAATGTCATGGTGAGCT
>CAZDJG010000015.1:0-18116 GCA_964505695.1 uncultured Ruminococcus sp. | reverse complement strand
GCTATGATTATTTTTTTATTATTCATTATTCACCTACTTACAACTCAAATTCCAGTTTATCTTAGTAATAACAAATCAAAATAGCACTTTTGACTAAAAATCATAAGTGCTATGGCGAAAACTTTTTTATATGGTGCTGCCTTTCGGTAAATGCACCCTCAATTTTAAGCAGCTTCTCTTTTTTATCAACTCCGTAAGCATATCCCGTAAGACTCCCGTCGGAACCTATGACCCTGTGACAGGGAACTATAATCGCAATACGGTTTCGTCCCACGGCTCCCCCCACAGCCTGCGCCGACATTCCTGCCTTTCCCATGGCTTCGGCGGCTTTTTTTGCTGTATCTTTGTAGCTTACTGTCGTACCAAACGGGATCGTCAGAAGAATATGTGAAACAGTTACAAAAAAATCCGAACCGCATATTTCGAGCGGCGGTGTAAAATCGGGTATTTTTCCCGAAAAAAATGTATTCAGCCATTTTTGGGTCTGCACAAAGATCGGCAGGTCATTTTTTACTGTATATCCCACGGTCGGATTCATATTGGCAAAATAAAGCCCCGAAAGCCTTTCTCCGCCGCTTTCCATTGTCATTTTTCCGATCGGCGAATCATATCCGCATATATATTTCTCATTCATAGATAAAGCTTCCCGTAAAAAAGTCCGTATCAACATATTCTGTTTCCGAATCGGAAACGATTTCGGAAAAGCTTTCGGATTCCGGCAGATCCGCCGTAAAAACATCCTCTGCGGCAGCTTGTGTCGTCACCCAGACATTTTCAGGTGCAGACGCCGTTACCGTTTCCTCTGCTGTTTCTTCCGTTATCGGAGCAGTTTCCTCAGAAACTGCGGTTTCACCGCCCTCAGGGATAATAACTATCGCCTGCGAATACATCTGCTTGAATCTGACCTCGAATTTGTCGATATTATAGTCAATGATTCCTTTTATGGGATCGTTAAGGGTCACGGTCGAATTTGCAATATTAAAGCCCGATAACACAAAACAATGCTCGTTCAGATACCAGTCAAGCTGTTCTCCTGTTGCGTTGTCATACCATGTTTCGTAATATTCAGGCTCTATCATTCCGTCCGTTGCCCAGCAGAGTACGGGAGTTCCCGAAATTACATATTCGTACAGCGTATCGGGGTGACAGCCCGATATATTTTTCACCGTATATCCGCCGCCGTGATCGGCTATGTACTTATTTGCCGCCGTTTCTATCGCAGGAGAAAAACAACCGTAACCCTTAGAAAACGGATCGCCTATAAAATAATCAAAAAAGCTGTCCTTGTATAACTTTCCGTCCTTTGTAACGGGATTTCCCCATGAAACGGGAAGATAATTTTTTGCAAGGTCTGTCTTTTCCGCGTCAAAGCCGTAATACCTGAGAAGAATGGTAAGTGAGGTTATCTCGCAGCCCACGGGCAATTCGGGATTTTGCAGGATATTTTCCATATCAATATATACGGAATTTTTGTCATATTCCTTGCGCTGCCTGCTGGTAATTACCGTCCTTGAAACATTCTCGGATGAAACAGCCTCCGTTTCCGAAGCTGCGGCATCGGAAACGGACTCGGAGCGGCTTGCCTCGTATATAATTTCGGAAACGGTTTTAGGCGGCTCGGTTTCAAAATCTATATCGTGCCCGTATTCCGCTTTAACGGTTTCCTCCGTTATAACGTCCGTATCGGTGCGATACTCCTCCGGCATAGTATTTACCGTTTCAATCGTTTCAGGCTGCTTTTTTACCATAACCGTAAGACTTATGACAATGACTGCTGCAAAAAAAGCAAAAACACCCCATCTGACAATAATTTTTTTCATAAACGCCATACTCTTTCCTGTGACGACCCAAACGGTCTTTTTTTCATTGCCGTGCATATGCAGGCAGATGTTCGGCAAATTATTCGGTGCTGCCTTATCTGCTTCGCTGCTTTTTCCTTTCCGTCTTGCTCTTATACATTCTTCCGTCGGCAATATGTATCACGTCATCTACTGTCATACCAGAACGCAAATGCTCACAGCCGCCGCCTATGCTTGCCGATATTTCATACGGCTTGCCCGACGACTGATCCTCCTCCTCGACAGCATCGTTAAATCTCTGCACTCTTGCGGTCAGATCGGCACCGGAATAATCGCCTATGCCGATAACGTAAAATTCATCTCCCCCGGCTCTTACGCAGATCTCATCGCTGCGTGCAATGCGGCGGACGGCGGCAGCAATGGCATTTATGCCGTAGTCGCCCTCGGAATGCCCGAAATTATCGTTAATGTACTTCAGACCGTCCATATCCACGACGAAAGCAATGCACACTTCACCGCCTTTAAGGTCATGCGTGATCCTATCAAGCTGCTTTTCCATTCCACGTCTGTTGTAAAGTCCTGTCATTGCATCTCTTTGCGAAAAAGCAACAAGCCTGTTCTGTATTCTTATCATTTCAAGCGCATTATTTATATTTCGCATCCAATTTCGATAAACTATATTTATTTTATGCGTCATATCAAGAGGATTGCGCAGAACACTGTAACCAAGCGTATTTTCATTGAAATGCACGGGAGAAAAATAGAACACGCTCGGCTCGCTGCGATCCTCCCAAAGCTCAGGCAGCATAACAGCGGTGTCAAAAATATGATCGTTTCCGTCGCTGTGAAAAAGATCTGCCTTATCACGGTCGGGAGCATTGTCAGGCTTTGAATGGATAACCGTTTTCATTTTTTCCGGATATCCCTTTAACAGCTTTTCATCGGTATTCAGCCAGTTTTCTGCAAGACAAAGGTAAAAATCGCCGTAGGGACGTAAAAGATATGTTTCCCTATAAATTTTCCTCAGGCAGTCAACGGGATCCAAAGCAACGGTAAGCTCCTCAAGCATATAGCTTTCAGTAAGGCAGGCAATGTCAACTCTGTCCTCTATTTCGTTCTGAGAATAATTCTGATTTACATTATACAGGGAATCAAAAAGGGAATCCTTTATATATCTTATATTTTCGGGGCAGCCGCAGCTTCCGCCTATGCAAAGTCCTCTTTCGGGATGATATTCGACAGGGATAATTTCCTCCTCCGGTTCCATATACGCCCTCACACGGTTTACAGCCTCTGCGGCAGCCTGCTCGACCGCAGGCATATATGACGTTATTGACGGCGTATTCATAACGGATTCCTGCGTTGCGTCATAGCCTGTTACCAGAACCTTTTCCGGAACGCCTATGCCGTGTTCGATCAGCCTGTTTGCAAGTCCTATTGCCATATGGTCATTGGCGCAGATGACTGCTTCCGGACAATGAAGCTCTCCCGAAGCTATCCGTTCTGCGAGAGTTTCTCCGCCGCTGTACCAGAAATCGCCGTAAAAGACGCTGTTCATATCAAAAGGAAGTCCCCTGTTTTTCATTACGTCTATAAAGCCGCCCAGCCGCTCCTCGGATACCTTATAGCCTTGAACACCTGTAAGAAAGTAAATATCCCTGCACATATGAACGTCAAGGATGTGCGCAGTTATAGCGGAAAACGCCAGACGGTCGCCGGTATAGACCGTTTCAAAATCCCCAAGCGGAAGATCAAGTGAGATAACAGGCTTGGTACACTCTTTTTTGAGCCTGTTTACAATATACCCGCGTATTCCGCTGTCCTCGGGATTTCGGTCGGACAGAGAAATGGTAACTACAATGATCCCGTCAAGCAGATCGAAATTCATAAGCTCAAATATATTGTTTTCAGCGTTTAAATATTCCTGAAAATGATGCTCTGCATGAACAAGCGGCGCAAAAGAAACAACATCATATCCATACCTTCCGCACTGAAAAAAAAGCCCGGATAGTACGCGCTGCTGATAAACAGATTCAATATTAGCGGTAATTATACCTATTTTTTTTCTTTTAGCCATAGCTGCTTCTCCTTTACGATTTATAAAAAAGGCTCTGAAAATATAATATTTGTTAACACAAAGTAAGAAACCCCTCATAAAAATACAGTTATAATTATTTTATTCAAAAATTATTAACTTGGTGTTGTACATAATTGAAACTAAGCGTAAACTTGTGTGGACAATAGAAAAAAATAATGCATTAAAGCAATATCACTTTATTACTGCAATAAAAAAATCCATATATAATTCTATTGATAATTGCACAAAAAAATACATAAAGTCATGTTAATAATCTACAAAACCTTAGAATTTTCAGTTTTATAAAAAATACCTTGAAAATTAACAATTATTATGGTATAATTCAAAGCAGTAAAAATGCAGATAATATATTGCAGTGATATATTGATCGGATCAGGCTTTATTTGGAAAGAAAGCCGGCGCACGGGCGCTAACGGGAAAGGATGGTTTTTATGGAAGAATACGGCTATCTTCTGGCAATCGCCATGATTCTTCTCAGCACAAAGGTTCTGGGGCTTTTTTCAAAGGTGATAAAGCTGCCTCAGGTAGTGGGTGCGCTGCTTGCGGGCGTAATTCTGGGACCTGCCTGTCTGGGTCTTGTTACCTCCACGGAAATGCTCAGCAACCTTTCTGAAATAGGCGTTATCGTCCTTATGTTTGCAGCAGGACTTGAAACTGATATCAATGAGCTTAAACGTTCAGGAAAGGCTTCTTTCATTATTGCTCTTATCGGCGTTCTTGTTCCACTCGGCGGAGGCGCTGCGCTTGCACACTTCTTTAATGACAGCACTGACGGAAATGTTATGCTGCAGAACATATTTATCGGAATTATACTTACCGCAACATCTGTCAGCATTACCGTCGAGACTCTCAAGGAAATGGGAAAGCTGTCCACACGTGCTGGAAACGCTATCCTCGGCGCAGCTATCATTGACGATATACTCGGGATAATTGCCCTCACCGTGGTAATAAGCATGGCAGATTCAAGCGTAAGCATCGGTATTGTTCTTCTGAAGATACTCGGATTTTTCATTTTCACATTTGCCGCAGCTGTGGCATACCACTATGCGTTCAAAAAATGGACCGACAACAGCGCAGTAAAGCTCAGAAGATACGTTGTCATCAGCTTTGTATTCTGTCTGGTGCTTTCCTACTGCGCAGAGGTATTCTTCGGCGTTGCGGACATTACGGGAGCATTCTTTGCAGGTCTTGCCCTGTCGGGAACAAAAAAATCCGATTACATTTCCAAACGTTTCGATACACTTTCCTATCTCCTGCTCTCTCCTATTTTCTTTGCAGGGATCGGTCTTAAAGTCGTTCTTCCCGAAATGAATGGCAAAATAATCATATTTACAGTCCTGCTGGTGGTCGTTGCAGTGCTTACGAAGGTCATAGGCTGCGGACTAGGCGCAAAGCTGTGCAAATATACAAATAAGGAATCTCTTCAGATCGGCGTGGGAATGATATCAAGAGGCGAAGTCGCACTTATCGTTGCCAACAAGGGTGAGGCAGTAGGACTTATGTCAGATATGTTTTTTGCGCCTATTGTAATAATGGTCGTTCTGACCACCATCGTAACTCCTATTCTTTTAAAGCTTGTTTTCAGAGAGAGCAAAACGAACGAGCCTAAAGAAAGCAATGAGCCTCAGGTTCAGACAGCATAAGATCAGACTTAAGGAAACACTGATTAAATCCGGTGCGCAGATTGCGCAGACAGAATTTTCGTCAGATTGTGCAAAAATTTTGCAGGCAGACCGGGTAGTCTGCGGACAGCGCCTGTCAAGAAATTTTAGTGCAATATGACGGAAATTATGCAAGCAAGATGCGTACCAAGCCCTTAGGCGGGATTTAATCAGTGGTTCCTTAAATATCCGTCCGGCACAAAGCGGTTTTACTTTGAGCCGGACGGATATTTTTTCGGATACACAAAATGAAAGGACCTTATAGACATGAGAAAAACCTTTAATGCACTTGATATCTCCAGAAAATTGATAGCGTCAAAAGTCTGCGAGGGGGATATCTGCATCGACGCCACAGCAGGCAGGGGCAACGATACGGCATATCTCTGCTCTCTGGTCGGAGAAACGGGAAAGGTAACAGCCTTTGATATACAAAAGGAGGCAATAGACAGCACAGCGGAGCTGCTCAGAGAAAAGGGCTTTTCGCAGCGGGCGGAGCTTATTTGCGCAAGTCACACGGAAATGGAAAAATACGCCGAAAAGGGTACCGTTTCCTGCATAACCTTTAATTTCGGCTGGCTGCCAAGGGGCGACCACGGCATTCACACCATGAAGGAAACAAGCATTGAAGCTGTCAGGCAGGCTCTTAAGCTTATAAAGGACGGCGGACTTATCTCCATGATACTTTACTACGGCAGGGACACAGGCTTTGAAGAAAAGGATGCTCTGCTTGAATATGTGAAAACCATTGACAGCGACAGGTTCACGGTCATCACCGCCGAGTTTTCAAACCGCCCCAACTGCCCTCCCATTCCGATCTTTATTATAAAGGAATAATTTTCATAAAATGTAACATTTGCGCACTCTGAGTTGTTTATTTATCAGGAGGGATATTTTATGAAAAATAGGATATATGCATTGTTTCTTTCGCTTCTTTTCCTTTGTTCATGCTGTTCATGCGGCTTGGACAAAGAGCCTGAAAATACCGAGCCTACCGACAGCTTTTCCACTACTCTCGTTGAACTTTCGCAGGAACCCGAACCGACAGATCCTGCACAGGAGGATAACGGGAATATAGCCGTTGCAAGCCTGCCTTCCGTCTCTGTGCCTGACAATGCCGTTCTTATTGACAGCATAAACGATAATGATGTAAATATCGGTCTGTACTTTATCGGAAGCGTACACAGCGGCTTTTACAGCGGAACGCTTTCCGTAAGATCGCAAAGTGAGGATAATGAGGACATTTACAGAATATTTGAAAATGAAAGCTTTACTCTTTTGCCGCCCGAAAAGGCTGAAAATGATACGCAGACGTCGGAAAACGGATTTCTCCGACGTGAAAGCCCCGAGCTGCTGTCGTTCAAGCGCATTGTAAGCGGTCAGACCCGTGTCAGGCTGTTTGAGCTTGAATCGGATAAAAAAATCATTCCCATTACCATTATCCCCGACGAGGATTATGCCGATATTATCCTTACCGACAAAGAGTTTATTTCCGAGGGCTTCCGTTTTTGCACAAATATGTACGTAAATTATAACGGGAATTGGCTGACAATTACCGGTTATAACGATTACGCATTGTGCTGCTGTGACTATGGTGAGAACAGATATATCGAATATGAGGTGGATCTTGACACGGATCAAGCAATGATAAGGGGAAGCTTTGATTTTCTCCCCGACAGCGAAGTGACCGAAGCTGTAAAGGCTGCTGAGGAAATGCTACTTTTCGCACACGGCTATGAGCTCAGCATGGACAACACCTTTGAACAGTATCTTACATACTTAGGCGAAAATGAGGAGCAGGAGGAAGCATATTACGGAATCTCCCCCGAGCTTGCCGAAACAGAAACGGAGCTTATTGAATTTTTCAAGGCTCCATTTACCGAAGGCTACGGAAATACTCTTTTTACCGAGCAAACGCTTTTTGGGGACAGCGATCCCGTTTTTTCCGCCGACAAGGGAGGACTGACCTATATTTCCGAATACAGGGGCGTTCCGACACGCACGGTCTATGACTCCATAAGAGTGCTGTCCTCAGACGAAAGCTCTGCCAAAGCCGTATCATACGGACGCACCATTGACGGGAAAGTCTTTACGGAATACAGCCTTCTCCGTGTAAACGGCGAATGGAAGATCGACCGCATAGAACAGAATATAAATGATATGGGGAACTATTTCGGCAGCACTATGAAATATGGCTTTGACCAGTGGCTGCATCTTAATTCACTTTTCAACCCCTTCAAGCTTTATGCGGGAGAGGATTTTACGGTAACGGTGTCCACCGTTCATTCGGGCAAGGGAGTAAGGCTCTCGGAAAATGCCTACGGAAGCAGGATCATCTGCCGTTTTGAAAGGGCGGAGGATTTTAACGGCACAGACCTTTCCGAGCTTGAACCGAACAAAGCTTCGGAGGAATACTTACCCGAGTCCATTGAGGAAACCTTTACATTCAATATCCCCGAAAGCGGAAAATATATCTTCTGGGCAGGCTGCAGGTACACCTCCGATGAGGGAGAAACTGCCGACATTATTGCAGGTCCTCAGATCGTTCACGTAAAACCAAAAGATGATACTGATTAAGGTGTGTCGAAACGATCCTGACATTTTCCGTAAATTCCCCATACAAATTCATTGACAAGCCGACCATTTTAGTGTATAATGATGATATATGCTATTCTGCGGAGGGTTTGACGTGCTGGACAATTTTGTTTCGGAAAAAAGCGAAAATATACATACAGTCAGCGTCGGTGCGCCAAAGCCTGTTTACGCTTTATTCAAAAGATCGGCGGATATAGTTCTGTCGCTTATTGCATCGGCAGTGCTGCTGCCGGTATTTATCGTCATTTCACTGCTTATCAGGGCAGAGGACGGCGGTCCGGCACTTTATGCCCATACAAGAACGGGTCTGAACGGAAAGCTTATCAAGGTATACAAGTTCCGCAGCATGAAGCAGGGAGCGGATAAGCTTGAAAGCTTCCTTACCGCCGAGCAGATCGAAGAATACAAAAAAGAATACAAGCTGCCGCATGACCCGAGAATAAGCCGTATCGGCAGATTTCTCAGACGGACAAGCCTTGATGAGCTGCCTCAGATACCGATAAACATACTTTTTCTCGGGAATATGTCGATAGTCGGTCCCCGTCCTGTTATGGAGGAGGAAACTCTGCTTTACGGCGAAGATCGTTCTCTGCTCCTTTCCGTAAAACCCGGACTTACAGGCTATTGGGCGGCATATTCCGACAAAAACACAGGGTATGCCTCAGGCAAAAGACAGGAAATGGAGCTTTATTATGTGCAGAGCAGGTCGGTTCTGCTGGATATAAAAATAATTCTTAAAACCGTCACAACCGTTTTGAAAAAGGCAGGTGAAAGCGGGAAGTGACTGAAAATTTTAAATATACCGTTCTTATGTCGGTTTACATAAAGGTCAAACCCGAGGAACTGAAAATTGCGGTAGACAGTATGCTTGCCCAGACTCTTCCCCCATCGGAGTTTGTTATCGTCAGGGACGGTCCGCTGACGGACGAACTCAATAGTCTTATTGACGGATATTGGAATAAATATCCGTCGTTATTCAAAACGATTCAGCTTGAGGAAAATGTGGGCGCAGGTACCGCATATGCAAAAGGTACTGAGAATTGTACATACGATTATATCGCAATCATGGACTGTGATGACTATTCCGTTCCGGAGCGCTGTGAAAGGGAAGCCGATTTCTTTATCAGTCATCCCGAAACAGACATTGTGGGAAGCTCTGTTTATGAATTTGAGGAAAAAATCAGTAATATAATCTCTTTCAGAAAAATGCCCGAAACTCATTCAGAATGTGTGAAATTTGCTCATTCAAGATGTCCATGCGCACAGCCAAGCACAATGATCAAAAAAAGCGCTCTTCTCAAAGCAGGCGGCTTCAGAAAAAAAATGCTTGCCGAGGATTATGATCTTCATGTCAGAATGATAATGGCAGGCTGTACCTTGCATAATCTCACCGAACCGCTTGTTTTTGTGCGTGTTTCACCTGATTTTTACAAACGCAGAGGCGGAATAGCTTATCTGAAAAGAGCCATTGCTTTTAAAAGAAGCTTTTTTGAATGCGGATTTTACAGCCGCCTTGACCTTATCAGGGGAATTGCTGTTCATGCCGCTGTTTGTATAATGCCTAATTTTCTCAGGACGTTTATATATAAGCGTTTGCTGCGTACACACCATAAAGGAGCGCCTGATTTGAATGAATAACACACCGATAGATTTTGTCATAATTTGGGTGGACGGAAACGACCCCGAATGGCGTGCGGAAAAAGCAAAATACTCCCCTCCCTCGGATTCGGACGACAGGGAAGAACGCTACCGTGACTGGGGACTTCTCCCCTACTGGTTCAGAGGTGTTGAAAAGTTTGCTCCATGGGTCAACAGGATACATTTTGTCACATGGGGTCATCTTCCGAAATGGCTAAATACAGAGCACCCTAAGCTTAATATTGTCCGTCATGAGGATTATATCCCCGAAAAGTATCTTCCCACGTTCAGTTCTCACACTATCGAGCTTAATCTTCACAGAATAAAGGGTCTTTCGGAAAATTTTGTTTATTTTAATGATGATATGTTTATTACATCACCGGTTTCCGAAAATATTTATTTCAAAAAAGATATTCCCTGTGACAGCGCAGTTCTTAATGTGCACTGCTATTCACCGGATCTACCTATACAAATGATTGCAATAAATGACACAGGGGTTATCAACAGTCATTATCAAATAAAAAAAACTATACGGTCTGCACCGTTTAAATGGCTGAATCCATTATACGGAAAGTTTTTTCTCAGAACCCTTTCTCTTATGTTATGTCCCAGATTTCCCGGATTTTATCAGCATCATCTTCCAAGCGCACTCAAAAAGTCAACAATAGAAGAGGTTTGGAAAAGCAATCCCGATATTCTTGAAAAGACCTGTATGAATAAGTTTCGTTCGCCGTCAGATGTCAATCAATGGGTGTTCAGAGAATGGCAGCTTGCCGGAAATAATTTTAACCCTCAGTCTGTTAAGGGACGTTCTTTCTTTCCCGACAAAAACGGTGTCAGAACATATGATAATATTGCAAAGTGCATATGCAGACAAAAATATAAAATGATATGTATTAACGACTGCACCATGTCTGATGAACAGTTTGCTGTATACGGCAATATGATAAAAAACTCCTTTAAATTTATTCTTCCGGAAAAATCGGATTTTGAGGTATGATTTTCCATGAATGTTCTCGAACAGCTTAAAATAATTGAAAACGGCGGAGTTCAGGCATTTGTTTTCGGTACGACCCAATATATCAATAATGAATCAATAAACATTTCCTTTTATTCCGATGTCAAATCGGTTTCGGAGCATTACAATGAAATTATTGAAAAATCAAGCAGAAAAGTTTTCTATCCGCCTGTAGATTTTACCTGTGAAAGGAACCGATTTAAACGTATCATCGGAAAGCGGCGGGAATTTTACAAGTTTTTGAAAAAAAATAAATACGATGTTGTTCATATACACGCAAACAGAACCCATGACGTTTCATATGCGGTCATGGCAAAGCTTGCAGGCTGTCCGGCGGTCATTCTTCATATCCATAACGCTGTCAGAGAAAAAAGCACTCGGGAAAAAATCCTCAGCTTTTTCAGCCGTATTCTGATGTCCCTATCGGCAGATGTTTTCATTGCCTGTTCCGAAAGCGCAGCGGAACATATGTTTCCGGCGTATATTATAAGACAACAAAAATATATTCTGCTCAACAACGGAATAAATACGGCAAGCTTCATATACAGTGAACAAAAGCGTATTGATTTCCGACGTAAATATACGCTTGAAAATAAATTTGTAATTGTAAATGTAGGAAGGCTTTCCAAGCTGAAAAATCACAGATTTCTGCTTAAAATATTTGATGAAGTATGCAGAAAAAAAACTGATTGCGTGCTTATTCTGGCGGGAAAAGGCGAATTGGAAGGCGAATTAAAACAGCTTGCAGAAGCTTCTCCATTTTACGGGAGTATTATTTTTACGGGCGAGCTTGCCGACCCGTCCTGCTGTCTTTGTGCCGCCGATGTATTTGTTTTGCCGTCAATATCCGAGGGACTTGGAATAGCGGCAGTTGAGGCTCAGGCTGCGGGACTTCATACCATATGCTCCGATACTGTACCGCCCGAAGCCGCTGTCACGGAGCTTTGCGAGTTTCTGCCCCTGTCCGCCTCCGCAGAGGTATGGGCGGATAAAATTCTTTCCTATGCGGACGGATACGAACGCAGGGATATGTCCGGACAGATACGTGCGGCAGGATATGATATTAACGACACCGCAAAAAAGCTTGAAGAAATTTATCTTAGATGCAAGGAAAACATAAATGAAAATTCTTAATAATAAACTGTTTTTAATGCTCCTGATCATTCCTTTCCTGAAACCCCCGTTTCTTGAATATGTTCCTTCCCTGAAATTTATTGACTCAATCTTTGACGGATTGAAAATTATTGTTTTTGCTGTCATTATTTTTTTATATGTAATGAACAGGAAAATTTCATCGGTAATGATGTGTCTGATAATGTACCAGCTTGCTCTCTTTATATCCACCGTTATCAGCAGCGGCGATTATTGGAGACTTGCTGTAAACTGCGGAACGCTGATAAGCTTTTGTATGCTGACCGAGCTTGGAATAAAAAAAAATTGCAGATTATTTCTTAAAACCTTGCTCAATATTATCTTTATACTGATCACTGTAAACCTGATTTCTATCATTGCCCTCCCTCAAGGAATTGCACAGGACACGTATTACGGAAATATATACTATTTTTTGGGAATAAGAAACGGTCTGCCGCCAATACTTATTCCGATCATGGGACTTACCGTATTGTATTCTGAATTCTGCCCCCAAAAACCGAACCCTTTTTCAGTCATTATGCTTTTTCTTATCAGCGCAACAATTCTTATCACATGGTCTGCAACAGGCGTTGTTGGATGGTTTATGCTTCTTTTTTTCATATGCTTCATTTATAAGAAAAAATATTCAAAATTATCAAATGCGAACATTCTTTACCCCATATATTCCCTAATGTTCATATCCGTTATTATTTTAAGACTCCAATCATATTTTTCATTTATTATTGAAAATATTCTTCACAAGAGCATATCATTTACAGGTCGGACCAGTATTTGGGACATTGCAATTGAGCTTATCAAGCATTCCCCTTTGATAGGTTACGGGGTTTACGAGGGACATGGTCTGATCTTTATAAGAAATCAATATTATTATGCTCATAATGCCATTCTGGAGGTAATGCTTCAGGGAGGAATAATTGCTCTATTCTTTTTTATTTTGATGTTTGTTTTCTCAGCCGTAAGCCTTAACAGAAATAAATCGCATTATGTTTCGCAAATAATTACATTCACAATATTTTCAATGATGTGTATGATGCTTATGGAAGCATATTTATCAAGCATTTGGATATATTCGCTGCTGATAATCTCTGACTGCGTACCTGATATAATCAGACAGCTTGAACAAAACAATATTCCTGCAACATCAAGCAATGAAGCTTCTCTTCGGACAAAATATATCAGATACCGTCTGAAAGGAAGATAACATGACCCGTACTCAAAGCTCGGTTAAAAATCTGTACACCGCCTTAATAGGACAGGCGGCAGGAATTATTATAAGCTTTTTTGCCCGTAAGGTATTCCTTATGTGTCTGAGCAGGGAATATCTGGGCGTAAGCGGACTGTTTACCAATATTCTTACAGTGCTTTCACTGGCGGAGCTGGGCGTTGGCAGCGCAATGACCTTTGCGCTCTATAAGCCTATTGCCGACGGGGACAGAGAGCTTATAAAATCACTTATGCGGCTGTACAAGCGAGCCTATACTGCGATCGGCTGCGCAGTCCTGATTTTTGCCGCTGTCCTTACCCCGTTTTATCCTTTTTTTATGAATGAAGCTCCCGATATTCCAAATCTTACGGCTATCTATCTCCTTTACGCCGCAAATACGGGTATATCTTATTTCTTTACCTACAAGCGAACACTTATTATCTGCGACAGGAAAAGGTATATTGCCACTATCTACCGATACGGCTTTTATTTTCTTCTCAATATCGTCCAGATAATTGCGCTTCTTTTAACCAAAAGCTATGTGCTTTTTATGGTTTTGCAGGTGGTTTTCACCCTTGCCGAAAATATCTGTCTGTCAATATATGCGGACAAAGCTTATCCGTATCTGAGGGAAAAGAACATAAAGCCCCTTCCAAAAAACGTTTCAACGGAGATCGTACAGAATATTAAAGCAATGATAATGCACAAGATCGGCGGCATTGCAGTAAATTCCACGGACAATATACTGCTTTCAAAAATAACAGGAATTGTAAGCGCAGGCATTTATTCCAACTATTATCTTATTACAAACGCTCTGAACACGGTAATAATGCAGGTCTTCAGTTCGGTTTCCGCAGAGGTGGGGAACCTTAACGCCGAAAAGGAGGACAAATCAGCGCTTATCGGTTCATTTTACAAAATGTTTTTTCTTAATTTCTGGATATACGGCTTTTCTCTGAGCTGTCTTGTCAGTCTGTTCAACCCGTTTATCACGCTGTGGCTTGGTGACGGCATGACATTCGATATGACTGCGGTCATCTGCATCAGTGTAAGCTTTTTTATCACCGGAATGCGCCGAACTGTGCTTACATACCGTGAATCGGCAGGTGTTTTCCGACCCGACCGATATAAGCCCGCAGCAGAAGCTGCCGTAAATCTCATAGCCTCGGTAATACTTGCACATAAGCTTGGTTCCTGCGGTATATTTCTCGGAACAATAATCAGCACGCTTTCCCTGTGCATATGGATAGAACCCCTTGTTGTGTATAAATATGTTTTTATGAAAAGTCCCCTGCCATATTTTAAAAGACTTGGGCTGTATTCTCTTGTTTCCGCAGCCGTATGCGCCGTAACGTATGTGCTGTGCTCATTTGTTTCAATAGAAAGTCCGTTTGTAAATTTCCTTGTACGGGCTGTGATATCTGTTGTTTTTCCTAATATATGCTTCATTATGTTTTTCGGAAGAACGTCCGAATTTATTTATTTTAAAAGTCTTGTCAGGGATATAATGGCAAATACTGTAAAAAGAATCAAAGAAAAGCATTCATCTTAAATTTGCAACTGGAGGTTATACAGTAACAATTATTTTTAATTTACGGAAAAATCTGAAAATTTCCCAACCTTTTTCATATTTTCAAGACTATATAAGCGTAAATCGATTTACACTGATCAATGAGGTAAAATTATGATCGAACTGATAAACGCTGAGCTGATAGAAAATACTTATCTCTTTTGCCTGAAAAGGGTTTCGGACACAAATGCCGCCGAGGACTTGTCGCAGGATATTCTATGCGCCGCTATAAATGCCATCGGCAAGGGAAACAACATTAAGGATTTTCACGCATGGTACTGGCGTATGGCAAAAAATAAATACGCCGATTTTATACGCCGCAGGGAAAATCCCGCACTTCCGCTGGAATGCGCAGGAGGAGTTGTATCCGATTTTTCCGATCCAGTACAAACTCTGATCGCAGAGGAAGAGTTGTCCTAACTTAACTTCTCCCTGTCACGTCTGGCAGCCGTTCAGCGTGAAATAATCATTCGGTTTTACCTTAAAGAACAATCCGTGGAGCAGATATCCCATGAACTTGACATTCCCTCGGGCACAGTCAAGTACAGACTGTTTGAAGCACGGAAAAACATTAAGGAAAGGCTTGATAATATGAATAATTACGGAAAAAGCTCCTACGCTCCCGCCGATGTATACTTTTTTTTCGGATTTTCCGCTATGGAAGCCTCCAAAGTAATGAGGAATAATATCGCACAGCAGGCGATGGTAATGTGCCGTAACGAGGCTGCCGGCATAAACGAAATAGCAGATGAGATCGGTGTGGCTCCCGTTTATCTGGAGCCTGTTCTTGAACGGATGGAAAAGATATCTTTGATCAAAAATCGGGGCAAGGGAAAATATATCGCCAATCACTGTGTATTTCCGCAGCAGCCTTACCGCGATACGGAATACGAGGCGTATAGGACATTCCGTGAGGGGAACTATCCCGAAAGGATAAGCAGGACGCTTATGGAGCTTAAAAATGAAATAACAGCTCTCCCGTTTTACGGAAACGATTTTGATTATTCCTATCTCATGTGGATATTGTACGTTTATGCGGCGGATAAATTCGGAATAATCGGAAACGAAAAAAACCTGAAAAGGTACGGGGATAAATATCCCGACGAGGATGAGCGTTCCTACCGCATGACGGTAATGTTTACTCTGCCTGACGAAAAAATTGACTGGCACGATATCAGAACCGCATCATGGTCAAATCTTCACCAAACATTTGATACCCCCAACATTCTTGAATACGTAAACGATTTTGAAGCCGCACCTTTTCCCGACGGCATTTTCTGCGAAGGCGGACGGGACTTATGGGTAAACACTGCGAATGCGCCTCTGCTGGAGGCTCTTACGGAAAACCCCGAAAAAACGCTGAACAAATGCGAGGAGGAACAGGCGGCGAAATTTATCGAACACGGCTTGCTGAAAAAAAGAGGAAGCGGCTTAAGGGTCATGCTGCCGCTGATAAACCGTGATGTTTTTGATAAAATAACAACGCTTATCGGGAACGCTGTCAGAAAAGACGCGGAAGAATTTTCCGATACGATCGGCAAAAAAGTTGAAAAGATCCTGCTGCCATATGTGAACAGGGATTTGATGAGCAACTTTATTCACTGGGATATGCGAATGTTTTTCCAGCCGACGAGATATCTGTTTCATTACGGCATGAATGAGTCGGACTATCTGTATAAACCCGCAGACTACAGCAGTTCGGCAGCAGGTCTTTATATAATTAGATATGACAGAAAAAAGACAGGAAACTGATAATGTCCATGTCTGAAGCAATAAATGGTGTGCAGTTTATGTTCTGCACACCATTTTACTCTGAAAAGTCCTCTTAACTATTCACCGATTATTCTTCCGTCAGTCGAGATCGTTATCACTCGCAAAGGAATAAATTTTCCGCTTGTCCTCAATGCATTTTCAGCCGCACTTTCAATGCCTCCGCAGCAGGGCACCTCCATACGAACAACAGTCACGCTTTTAATATCGTTGTTTTTAAGTATCTCGGCTAATTTATCCTTATAGTCTGCATTATCAAGCTTCGGACAGCCTATAAGAGTTATTCTGCTGCGGATAAACTCATTATGGAAATTACCGTATGCGTAAGCTGTACAATCGGCGGCGATAAGGAGATCCGCTCCGTTAAAATACGGTGCGTTTACAGGAACCAGCTTTATCTGTACGGGCCACTGAGAAAGCCTGCTTGATACGCAAGGTGCCGATTTATATTCAGTTGTTCCATCCCTTTTTATGCTTTTTGAATGCGTTCCCGGACAACCGCAGGGCAGATCTGCGGAAGATTTCTCCGCCTTTGCCGCAAAAACCGCTGCCTCGTCATATTCAGGAGCTTCACGCTCTTCAAAGGATATTGCGTTTGCCGGACATGCCGACAGGCAATCACCAAGACCGTCGCAGTAATCCTCACGAAGAAGCTTGGCCTTTCCGTTTATCATGCCTATCGCTCCTTCATGACACGCTGATGCGCATACTCCGCAGCCATTGCATTTTTCTTCATCTATTCTGATTATTTTTCTTATCATTTTTTACCTCCATAAATTTTTCAGAATTTGTTTTTTGTATTGACTCTGTGATCATATTATAATATAATAATCAGCACAGGTATGTTGTAAATCCAACAAAGGTCGTGATAAAATGAAAAATAATTTTGAACTTATGAAAAAATGCCCTTTATTTGAAAAAATGAATAATGAAGAACTGAATGTTATACTTAAAAGTCCACACACGAAAATACTGGAATTTTCAAAAAAACAAACAATAATATCGGAAGGCAGCAATGCAGATTTTGTGGGAATTATTCTCTGCGGTTCGGTGCAGATCGTAAGAAATGATTACTTTGGCAATCGCAGCATAATTTCGCATATGGATTCTCCGCAGATTTTTGCGGAAGTATTTGTATTTTCCGATATAAAGGCAATGCCCGTAAGCGTTGTGTCTGTAACCGACAGCAAAGTAATGCTTATCAATATAAAAAATATTTTGAATGATAATCCTGAACTGACCGCACTTCGTACAAAGCTGACAAGCAATCTTCTGCGCATTGTTACCGAAAAAAATCTAAAGCTTAACGAAAAGATAGAGATCATTTCCAAGCGTACTACCCGTGAAAAAATTATGGCTTTTTTAATGGTTCAGGCAAAAGTGAATAACTGCGATACCTTCACAATACCATACGATCGGCAGGCTCTTGCCGATTTTCTTGAAGTCGACCGGAGTGCAATGTCCGCAGAAATAAGCAGGCTTCGGTCTGAGGGGATAATCGAATCATATAAATCAAAATTCAAACTGATCGGAGGAAGTGATTGACCTCCGCCGAATCTATACTATAGGGGTTCTCTATAAACCGGGACACGAGCAAAGCCTCGTCCATTGGTT
>CAZDJG010000014.1:0-18634 GCA_964505695.1 uncultured Ruminococcus sp. | reverse complement strand
TGACCGAACCAATAGAGGATTTGCCGTGAAGGAGGTTTATAGAGGTTCCCTTTAGTTTGCAGCCTTCATATAACGCTCAAATTCGGCAATATCAAGGCTCTTCTCACGTGCGTGCATTTCTGTGATAGTGCCGTCCTTGACCATACGTGCAAGCTCCTGGTCAAGACAGATCATGCCGTCCTTTTTACCTGTCTGGATAGCAGTCTGGATAAGGTGTACCTTATTGTCGCGGATCATTGCCTTTATGGAGTCGGTTGCGTTGAGTATCTCAAGAGCAGCAACACGTCCTGTGCCGTCCGCCTTGGGTATAAGGGTCTGGGCAATGATTCCCACAAGAACCGTAGCAAGCTGCGTACGTATCTGATTCTGCTGATGTGCGGGGAACGCATCTATGATACGGTTGATGGTATCCGATGCAGACGTGGTATGAAGGGTACTCATTACAAGGTGTCCCGTTTCTGCAGCGGTCACGGCGGCAGTGATGGTTTCGTAGTCACGCATTTCTCCTACGAGGATAACATCGGGGTCTTCACGGAGGGCTGCACGGAGCGAAAGGGCGAAGGATTCAACATCGTCGCCGACCTCACGCTGATTTATCATGCAGCGCTTATGCTCGTGAATATACTCGATAGGATCCTCGACGGTGATAATGTGCGCGCTGCGGTTGCAGTTTACATAGTCGATCATTCCGGCAAGGGTCGTTGATTTACCTGAACCCGTAGGCCCCGTTACAAGGATAAGACCTCTCGGACGCATTGCAAAATCGCCGAGAATGGGAGGCAGGTCAAGATCCTCAAGGGTGGGGATATCGTTTCTCAGCAGACGGATAGCAATAGCCGTATCGCCTCTCTGGTGATAAACATTGACACGGTGACGGTAGCCTCTTTTGGTAACGTATGAAAAGTCCGTATCTATCCTGTTTTTGATATTTTCAATATTTCTGCCGCCTGTCATCTGCTCTACCAGCTTCATTATCGCTCCGTCGGTCATTTCGGGATAGGAGCTGAGCTTGCGGAGTGTTCCGTGAAGACGTACAATAGGTGAGATCTTTGTTGTAAAATGCACGTCGGAGCAGCCGAGAACTCTTGCTTCGTCAAGGATCTTGTCGATATTGAGGACAACTCTGTCCGCAGGCTTTTTGGTGATATCGATATCCATATTTTTCCTCCGTTCTGCCTATGTAAAGCCATAAGCAAATAAAATTGATACTTGGAAACCTCGCTATTAAACTGCGAATGTAAGCTTTACAAGCTCGTCCATGGTGGTCCTTCCCTCCTGCACAAGCTCGGCAACGTTGTCACGCAGCAGCTTGCAGCCCTGTTCTCTTGCAAGGGAGGATATAGCGTCCACCTTTCCGTCTGCAGCGATAAGGGACGCCATTTCGGGAGTACAAAGCAGTATCTCGTGGATAGCGGTTCGTCCCGTATAGCCGGTGTTGTTGCACTTGGGACAGCCGCAGGCATCGTAAATGGTGACGGAATCGCTTATTCCGAGCAGCTCGTTCTCCTCGGCAGTGGAATGCCTTGGGGTCTTGCATTCGTTGCATACGACCTTACAAAGTCGCTGTGCAACTATGCCGATAAGAGATGTGGCAACCATGTACGGCGCAACGCCCATATCCACCAGACGTGTGATCGTTGAAGCGGCATCGTTTGTATGAAGCGTGGAAAGCACCATATGACCTGTGATAGCGGCTCTGATAGCGATCTCCGCCGTTTCCTGGTCACGCATTTCTCCGACCATTACAATATCGGGGTCCTGACGGAGGATAGAACGCAGCGCAGCGGCAAAGGTCATGCCCGCTTTTGCGTTTACCTGGCACTGGTTGATGCCCTCGATATTCTTCTCGACAGGGTCCTCGACTGTAATTACGTTTACATTAGGCTTTGCAAGCTCGCCGAGAGCGGCGTAAAGGGTGGTGGTTTTACCGGAACCCGTAGGACCCGTTACCAGCATAACGCCCTGGGGAACCTTGATAAGACGTGAAAATCTGTCGTAATTGTAATCGGTCATACCGAGGTCGGTGATCTTTCTTACGCCCACATCGCCCGTTGCAAGGATACGGATAACGCACTTTTCGCCGTTTACCGTAGGCAGGTTAGATACACGGACATCAAGGGTGGTGCCGTCAACGACCTGACTGAAACGTCCGTCCTGAGGGACTCTCTTCTCGGCGATGTTCATGCCGCTGATGATCTTGATACGTGTAATGAGCGAGTTATGCACAACGTTTGAGACATTCATAAGCTCGATAAGGTCGCCGTTTACACGGATACGGATCCTTGTAAAGGTCTTGAACGGCTCGATATGTATATCCGTTGCGCCCGCTCTGAAGGAGTTCTCGACAATGGTCGTACAAAGCTTAACGATAGGCGCATTATCCACACGCTCTGCGATCTCAGCGTCCTCGTCGCTGACACCCTCCTGCTGGAACTGGCTCTCAACGGAATCGATAACGTTGCCGATATTTGAGTTGGCATATATCTTTCCTATAGCCTTGACGATAGCTGCCTTTGTTGCAAGAACAGGCACAACGTCCATACCGGTCGTTACCTTGATATCCTCGAAGATATAGAAGTTTACGGGGTCGTAGGAGGCAACTGTAAGACGTTTTCCCGTGATCTTGATAGCAATGATCGTATGCTTTTTCGCAAGAGCTTCGGGGATTTTCTTAACAGCCTCGACGTCGATAACGGTTTCGGGGTCGTCAAGATCCACAAAGGGGATATTCTGCTTTCTTGAAAGCACCTGTCCGAACTGAACGTCGGTAACATACCCCAGCTCGATAACATAATCGCCGAAAAATTTACCCGGCACATTGTCGTTTTTCTTCGCGTCGAGTACATTCTGGAGCTGCTCCTCGGTAATGATCCCCTCATTGACCATGTACTGACCGATAGGAATATTCTTCATAAACGTTTAATCTCCTTCTCCGCAGACGAAATTTGCTCTGCCGCATTATCCTGCGGAAAAAATGCGGGTGATATATTTTGCGGAACGTGCCGCTTTTGGGCTTGAAAAATAAAGAAATATATGTTAATATATATGTGACCCTGCGGAAAAATACGCCGCAGACGGGATTTTCATTATTAAAGGAGACTTGTAAAATGAGCAGTCTTGACCTTGCCGCCGTGGAAACCATATTCAATGTCACGGTGTATATTTTCGTATTCCTTTTCGGAATAACCATCGGAAGCTTTCTTAACGTCTGTATTCTGAGACTTCCCAAGGGAGAATCGCTGGTAAAAAACAATTCCCACTGCATGACATGCGGCACGCAGATAAAACGGTACGATCTTATCCCCGTTTTCAGTTGGCTGATACTAAGGGGAAAGTGCAGGGCCTGCGGAGCAAAAATTTCTCCGAGATATATGCTTGTGGAGCTGCTTACGGGAATACTTTTCCTTTGTGTGTTTTTCCGCTACGGCATTTTTGACTGCGGAATGTATCCGGTAATGCTTTGTCTGTTCATTGCAGGGCTTATCGTGCTTTGCTTTCAGGATATCGACAACAGGGAGATGTGCGTTTCCGTTCTGGTATATACGGGAATAATCTCCGCAGCCTCCCACGTTATGAGCTTTATAAGCTATCACGGCGGAAAGCTTCTCACATTCCCCGAAACGAACCTGAAGGACGGAATTTACGGAATGCTGTCTGTAAGCCTTGTTATTCTGGTAATGGGATTTGTGATAACGCCCCTGTTCTACAATGCATTTGTAAGCGAGGAGCGCAAGTCCCTCAGAGGTGTAAAGGCTAACCTTAAAAAGACTGCCGAAAGCGACAGGAACTACAAAAAGCTCATTGCCGAAAAGGAAAGGCTTGAAGCTGTCATCAAGGAAGAAGAACCTGTTTACGGCTTCGGAATGGGCGATGTTGTACTTATGGCAGCAGGCGGTCTTATGCTCGGACTCAAAGCGACCGTTACCGCAGGCATCATCGCAGTAGCCCTCGGTGCGGTTTACGGTATCATACTCAAGATCGTCCGCAGGGACGACGAATCAGAGGATTCAAACGTATTCGCCTTCGGACCGTTCCTTATTATCGGACTTGTAACAGCCTCCTTTATAAACGGTTCTCTTGCCGATATGTATCTTAACGCCTTTCTCATTCGGAGATAGGGATAAAAATTTACCCGTGCCGTGGTGCGTGATCCACACGGCACGGGATTTTTTGTTTTATTTAAGAGAATAAACGATATAGGTATTAAAGGTCATGTTTGTTCTTGAGCCTACGGTAGAATCCGCCTGGCTGTTGTCAACGATCTTGACTACTCCCGTCTGAGCCGGAACGGAAGTATTTGCAAGGACTACAGACGCCTTTGTGTAGTTTGAATCGTTATCGGCTCTTTCAAACTTTTTGGCTTTGGTCGCGCTGCTGTAGTAATAGTCGCTGTCAACCACAACGTCAAAGCCGGAGCTTGTAAAATTCTCTATACGGATATAGTAATCCGCAGAACCGTAATATGCCTCTCCCATCGCCATATAAGACGAACCCGAACCGTCATAATTGAAGGGCTGCGATTCGCCGCAGGAGGGCTGACCGGAGATCTTCCTTACCAGTCTGCCGGTATAGGTAAGAGAAGAACCGTTATTCAAGGTATAGCCGTGATTATTTATAATGCATATGACCTCAAGGTCGTTTTTGGTAAGCGGGTTTCCCTGAAGATCGGTGGGATTATTCGCAAGGAACTTATTCATTGCATCGTCGGCGCTTGACTGCTTCTGATAAACGCCTATGCTCTGAGCATATCTCGTGTTTTCAATGATATAGCTTGCAATACCCTGCTCCGCCGCACGCTGTGCCGACAAAACGGAGGAATTGGTATAAACATTGCCGATAGGCTCGAACATTTTGACGATAGCCGACATAATGATCCCGAGAATTGCGATCACAACGATCATTTCAACAAGGGTAAATGCTTTAAGCTTTTTTTTCACAACAAATTCCCCCTGTTACTGCATATAATTGTCGCCTACAAAATACTTGTAGTCGACCTTCATATTGTCCTTATCGTCCGCAGCCTCCACCGGCTCGCCGTCCTCGATGTTTTTGAGCGAATAGACCGCACAGTTTACAACAAAGTTCTTTGATGTCGACTTAGACGCACCTACCCATGAGGAATCGGCATTATTGTATGTGCAGTAAATCTCAAACTGATATGAACTGCTGGTATCTGCTCCCGTATAAGCAGGATTGCCTGAAAGCTTGCTGTCCGCCTTGACCTCGAACACCGCATTGTTGCTTGCGCTCTTCTGGGTCTTGGTTTCAACATATTTCTGCTGCTCGCTCATGCGGTCGTTCATATCATTGTTGTTTCTCAGCGACTTGCAGACCGAACCGTACATACCCACAAGGAGCATGGATGCAATGGCAAGAATTGCCATTGCGATCAATACTTCAATGAGGGTAAAGCCTTTGAATGAGGATCCGATCTTTTTCATCTTACTCATAAAGCTCCCTCCTTATGGAACGTCTTTTTCGGTTACGATACCGTGGTTAGTATAACCTATACCGCCTGCGGCCCAGTTGAATTTAGGCTCCCAGTCCTCCTTGCTGTCCTCGGGAGGAATGTAGATAAAGCTGAAGCCGTTCTGTACATTGATATCTCCGACAAACGCAGATCCGAGGATATCCATATGAACATTTGAAGAAGAAGTTACTGTGCTGTTATAGTAGAGGTTTTTCGTAGAGCCCGATGCCGTGTTGGACCTGATCTTTGCACCCGGACCGTAAATATATCCCATAAGGCTGTAGTTACCGCCGTTATAGAAATTAAATACGGCATTGTCATCGGCATAGATGATAATATTGGGGGTCTTGATCTTAACAGCCGAAGCGGGACCTGTACCCACCTTTACGGTAGATGCGGGAACGCAGTTGGTGTTATAATCCTCCGTTATTATCGAGAAACCCCAGAAGGTATACTCGACCTCGGAAGTGCCCGGATTGGGCATCATGATGTAGCAGTAGCCGTTGCCCGAAACAATGATCTTGCCGTTCTGATACGTTCCGGGACTGAGCATAAGGATAACATCGCTGGAGGAGGTATCGATTACGGTTGTATTGTTGCTTGCAGCCGAACCCGTAAGGGTCTGGTACGTCTTGGGAAGATTTGCCGCCTCATCGATATTTCCTACGGAGCTGAAATCCATAGTCGCAGTTCCGGGAACATTTGTAAAGATAATATTGTTGTCTATATAAGCCGCAAGAGCCGCAGACTTAAAGAATACATTCTTTGATGTGAGAACGTTTCCGCCGCCGTCGACCTCATAAAGCGCATTGAGTATATCCCATGCTCTTGTTACCAGGTCGCCGTGTGTAACAGAACCCATATACGTAGGCTGGAGGATATGAATAAGATCCAGTCCTATCTGTGCGATCTCGTCTCTCCAATCGGAAACGATCTTCTGAGCGCCGCCGTTCAGACTGTCCTTATATGTGAAGTTGCTCTTTTCGGCAGTTCCGCTCGCGTTAAGGAAAACATTGTCATCCGCGCCGGAAACCCATTTTGCGCCGGTCAGAGGACTTTCTTCGTTTATAAAGAAATATTCGGCATACTTACTGAAAAGCGTGGGAAGCTCTCTTTCATCGGGGTCGGTCAATCTGTCCACAAGTCCCGAACCGGAGGCGTTTATCTTCGGGAGCGTGATCTTCAGCAGATAGGTGGGGTCATCCTCAATCTCAATATCGAAATCGACAATCACTCCGCCGCCGTAGACTTCATTGAACTCGAATTTATCAACAAAATCGGGCAAGAGGCTGGTTTTCGCATCAAGCTGAATGATATACTTCATATTGTTTGCCTGATAAAAATCGTTGTCGTTGGGTTGAGTAAGAGCGTCAAATTTATATTCGCTGTTGTTCTCGATATAGGGTCCTACGGGGTGAAGCTTATTGAAAAATTTGTCGATATTTGACCTATTCGGAGTATAAACGCTTGTATACTCCGGATGAGTTGAATCCTTGATATAAAGGATATACTGACGTATTGCCTCAAGTTCTATGCAGCCGTAGTATGTGCTGTTCATTGAAAGAATAGTGGGATTCGGCGTTGAACGGTCATTGTCCTCATAATAGTAATAATAGATATCACCCTTGCAGAACTGATCGCCGCCGCTACCTACGATATCCTGCCAGAGCTTGCTGTCTGTCTTTACAGTAAACTTGATCCTGTATTTGTTGACACCATAATTGGGGTCGGTATTGGGATAGGCAGAATAGGATACCGCACCGAGATTGGTTTTCTTGGTCTGCCAAAGAGGATCATAATTATATGATGCCGAATCAACCTTATCAACAGAAACAGGCTCTCTGTCGCTTATAAACATATCGCCGCCGAAGAAGGGCTTATTCAAACCCGCAAAGTTTGTTCCGCCGAAGTCGATCTGTAAATATCCGTCAATATAAGTATTGCCGTTTACAAATATAACACCGTTTGAGGAACCTTTAAGGTTCTTGACGATAAGGTCAACGGTCGTTGCGGAAGGTGTGCAGCCGCCTATATCCCAGCCGCCCACCTTGTCATAACCGATTTTCGGAGGCTGTGAGCTGTTGCTGAAGGTACCGTTCACAAACACAAAGGGATGATCCGTTGCCGAGCCTGACGACGGAGTTACGACCATGTTGTTCTGCGCGTTGAAATCGCCGTTGATTACCATACTGTCGGTACTGCTAAGAGCGAATACCTTCTGTGCATTAAGGGAGGAATCTTCGTTTACATAAACGCTTCCTGCCGTAGTACCGTCGTTGCCCCATGCAAAGGAGCCTGCCGAAACAGCTCCGCCGAAAACGCTGGAGTTGGTAGACATCTGAAGGTCGCCTGTGGAGTTAAATCCGGTAGCCTGGGTCTTATCCTGGCTTACAGGTGTAACGACCTTTGAAACTGTAGAGGAAACGCCGTTGTATGTTGCGGTGCATTCGATAAGAATAGAGATATTCTCAATGTAATACTTTTCTGAATCGCCGCCCGTAACATCGAGCTTATTGGTTGCGGGAACATCGTTTCTGTGTACGACAACTCCGCCGCCGGTATCGAAGTCAAGCGTAAGGAGCTGCATTTTTACCTGAACGCTGCCGTCTCCCGAATTTGCGAACGTACCCGATTCGCCGTCGTTAAAGCTGCTCAGATCGGAAACGTCAAAGATCATATAGCTGTTTTTCTTCTGTGCCGCAGTAAGACCCGCGCCTGTGGGATTGTTAATAGAATCCCATGCAGTAAGGCTCTTGGACACGTCATAGATCATTTTTGTGGGATCTGCGGGATCGGTCTTTAACACGCCTGTGATTGCCTCTTCAAGAACAAGCGCCTGACTTTTTCCGCCGGCCGCAAGCGCGGTGCTGTTCAGAGTTTTGTTGTTATTTCCGTCATTGGAGGTACCTTTGTCCACATGAACGGAGTCGCTCATAAGGGTCTGCGTGACGACCTCTATGCCGGATCTTGCGGTGTAATACGCCTGGCTTTCCTCATAATGGGCTGTCGCCCGGCTTCCCGCCGTAGAGACGATCGTCATAGCACCTGCCAGCATGATTATCAGCACGACCATGACAGCAAGAACCATCAGCAGAACAGCACCCTTGACCTTGCTGCGCCTGTTTTTTGCTTTTGTCATAAATGCCACCCTTTCTGTAAATTCAAATTTTAAGCGTAAATTTGTAAAACTTGTTATTATTTAATAAACAAGCCCACCCGAAAAAACATCTGCGTTTTTCGGGTCGGTCTTGATTATTCCGGAATATTATTCTGTCGCAGCAACCGTGATATCAGCGTCGACATCCTCGGGATCGAGAGGATAGATCTCATAGATCATGATACTCATTTCGCCCTCGAATTGACCTTCTTCGTTCTTCTGATCCTCAACATAGCTGGAGGAAACATTCATAAGGTAAATATTCTCCTCGTTGTCGGCAACCGCCTCAACAGCCTTGAAAACATCCTCCGCGTTATCGCAGGTATAGCTTACTGTTACCACAGTGCCGCCGACCTGAACAGAGGTCGTATCATCGGGATAGGAATTGTTATAAGCATATTCGACCTCAGGAGGAAGCTTTCCTGCGATATCCGCATTTATCTTGAGGGGGTACGCGACCGCATATTTCTCATATGTATACTCAAGAAGATCGGTAGCCGCAAGCCTTTCAAGTCTCACGCCTCTGATATCAATGCCTGTGGAATAAAGCCTCTCCATAAGATACTTGCTTATCTGGTACGTTTCTCCGGTTTCTTTTTCGCTGATGAACTTCTTTTGGTCCTCCTCGATCTCCTTTACGTCATCCTCCAGACGCTTTTCAAGGACTTCAAGAGTGTCCATCTTAGCCTTTACGTCTGCCTCCTCGGACTGCTTAGCCTCCAGTCTGTCCTCGGATACCTGAAGATCCGCAAACTTCGGCTTGATAAAGCAGAAAATACCTGCGCCGAGCACTACAAGCACTGCGACAACAATAATAATTACCTTATCTCTGTATGAAAGCTTCATACTCATTATTCAGCACCGCCTTCCTGAGCTTCTTCGTCTGTTTCGGCGGTTTCCTCTTCAGGCACTTCCACCTCAATAGGTCTGTCAACAAAAGAGATCGTGAACGAATACGGATCGACCTGAGAGCCGCTGTCAGTGGAATCATCATTATAGTTGAAGCCGGTATAAACGATATTGTCAAACATATCAAGATCGTAAACAGCCTTTGCCGCTTCATCGGGAGCGGTATTGTCCTTTGCGGTACAGTTGATGGTAAAGCTGCCCTCGCCGTATTCTATAAGGGTAATGCCGCAGTTGCTGCCCTCGATAGCCCCCGTGATAGCTTCAAGAGTAGCTGTTTTAAGGGGCGGCTTGGTATCAAAGTTATGGATGGCGATATCGAGATCAGCCTTATAAAGAGCCACCTTGTCGATTCTTGCCTGTGTGTTGTCAACAGCCGCAAGAGTAGCGACAACATCGGGGCTGTTTATCCATTCGTCTATCTCGGCTACCTTGGAATCGTTATTATTGATAGCGTTTGAAAGACCTGCCCATACCGCTGCAACAACGGCAGCGGAAAGAACTACAGCGCCTCCCAGTCCCACAAGGAAGGATGAACCCGCATTTGTTTTTCCGGCGGACGAGTCTGTTTCAAGGAGATTGATACGGTCGGTATCCTTATTGCTCCTGAACATTGCGCCGATAGCGTTTGCATAAGCCTGGAACTCGATATTCTCATATCCGGAAATGTTGTTGGGAACGCCTAAGAGGCTTGTGGAAATATCCATTCCTTCAAGAGCGTTTGTAAGACGGATATACTCGTTGGTATCGCCGTAGAAAATAACGTTCTGAATGGGATTTTCGGGATTTCTCGACTTATGGAACTGGATCATTCTGTAAATGTTCTCGTTTACAGCTTCATAAATATAGTCCTCGGAATTATCGTAGTCCACAGGGTCGATGGAAGCAAATCTTGCGAACGAAAGCTGGTTGTTCTCATAAAGGTTAAGGCTGACGAAGTTGGGATCCACCTGAACAACGAGCATCGGCATTTTTGAAGCGACCTTCTTATCGCTGAGAATGATCCTTGAGATCGCATTACAGGTAACCGTAACCGACTTGAGGGAGATCGACAGCATCGAGAAAACCTTTCTGAAGCAGTCAACCACTTCAAAGGGGCAGGCAGTTGCAAGTATTTTCAAAGCCTGCACGCCTTCCTCCTCGACCTCTCCCGCAACGGAGTAGGAAACGGAATACTCGTCGGCAATACCCATTGTATGCTGCATCTGGTTCGTTACCATTGTAAGGAGCTGTGCATTGGTTTTAGCCTTGGGGATATGCAGTTCCTTGAAAATTACAAGGTTTGAGGACAGTGTAACAACTGCCTCCTTATCATCCATACGTCTTGCCTTAAGCTCATCGTTGATGATGGTTGCCATCTTGGGAATATCTTTAATATGACCATTAACGATCAGACCCTCGCTGAGGTCGATGGTGGAAGCGGAAGATACTCTGATCCTGCCTCTCGACTCAGTACCGCGGATAATGCGGATGTGTCTGTCTGTAATATCAAATGAAAGCATTCTCTTCACCTCACTGAAAAATTTTTATTTGTTTTCGGGTTCTCCCCGATAGAGTGCCGTTTAGGTAATATTTCCCATGGAGTTGTAAATTGCGGGGAGAATACCTGCGATTACAAGACCGATACATGTGCCCATGAAAATGATCATTACAGGCTCGATAAGGCTTACCAGACGGGTAACGGCCTCGTCCGCCTCTTCCTGATAGAAGGCTGCGGACTTTGCAAGGATAGAATCGAGAGCGCCCGACTCCTCACCGACATATATAATTGATGTGAACATCGACTCGAAAATGCCTGTTCTCTGAATGGAAACAGAAAGCGTTTCGCCCTGCTTTACCTCGTCAATGACCGTTTCAAACTTCTTTGATATGTAAAGGTTGTTAAGGATATTTGCGGATTTTGCAAGACATTCAACCATAGGGATACCCGAAGAATAAAGGGATGCAAGGGTCGATCCGAAGCGTGCAGTGTATATCTTTACGACCAGGGGACCTACCGGTTTCATCTTTATGATAAGCTGGTCAAACTTATATCTGATATCGGGGACCTTAAGAGCGTATTTGATAACGAATACAAGCGCAGCAATTACCAGAAGTATGAGCCACCAGTATTTCTTGAAGCCGTCCGAAAATGCGAACAGCGCGCCGGTCAGTCCCTTCATATCCTCCTCGGTAAGAAGATCTTTGAAGGTAGGCATGATAAAGGTAAACAGGATTATTACTATGGCAACGCAGAGAACCGCCAGAATAATAGGATACATCATGGAGCTTTTGATCTTATTGTTGAGCTTTGCGTCGTTTGCGTACTGATCCTCCATCTTCTTCATTACCATATCCAGATTACCGGAGGTCTCGCCTGCCTGGACCATGGATAAGTAGAAGTTAGGGAAAGCGTCGCCCTGCATCTTGATAGCGTCGGAAAAAGAAGTACCCTTCTGAACCTCCTCATAGATCTCGCGGTAGATCTGCTTGGGTCCGTCCTTGATCTGTTCTCTCTGCATGATATCGAGAGATTTTACAAGGGTAAGTCCCGAAGTGATCATCGCAGACATCTGACGGCAGTCATAAGCAAGCTCCTTGGTGGTGAACTTGTGCAGGTTTTTGCCGCTTCCGCCCTTTGTTTCCCTGTAGCTGGAGCAGAAAAGACCTTTCTCATGGATCTTCTCAAGGAAGTCGTTAACGTCCTCGGCGTTCATCTTCTGGTTCTTGACGGTATTGCCCTGAACGTCCGTAGCCGTATAGATAAAAGTCTTCATTAAATTGTGACACCTCCGAATAAAAAAATAACGTTGATAGCGAAAAACGAATTATTATATATGTTTCTCGTATACTCTTTATATTATATCATTTTAGACAAAAATTAGCAATATGTTAATTTAACCAAATTGTAACCGATTATTACGTCTATTTAACCAAATGTTGCGTTACCAAGTATATTTCATTGTACAAATAAAATAATTAGCATTGATATTTAACTTGTTTTTCATATATACGCAACATTTTTCACAGCATTCTGACCGTTTTTTCGTGCAAAATGTTCATAAAATGAATTTTTGTAATATTTAACATATAAAACAGAAAGAAGGCAAAAAAATTATAGTAAATCACTGTCTTTTCCAAGTATACGCTCGGCATTCATATGAAATACAAGCTCCTTTTCATGCTCGGAAAGGTCTGTTTTCATAATAAGTTCATAAATTCGGGCAGGGTCATCCCACGGACTGTCCGAAGCGAACAGCACCTTGTCTGCTCCGAAGCTGCCGATAAGCTCCGTCATTTTTTCCGCCGAAAGCCTGCCGGCGGTATATGCGGTATCAAACATAACATTTTCCGCTCCTGCAAGAAGTCTGACAGCCCTGTCCTCTGTCATGACTCCTCCCATATGCGCAAGGATAAACCTCACTCCGCTTACCCTGTCAAGCACCCTTGCCATCATTTCGGGAGTGGTATGCACATCATGGGGAGAAGAGCAGTCTACTCCGCAATGCATGACAACTATCAGTCCCAGCTCGGCGCATTTGCGGTAAACAGGTATCATTCTGTCCTCATCGGCATAAAAATGCTGAAAATCGCCGTGGAGCTTTATCCCCTTTTTGCCCTGAGCCGCAAGCCGTTCAAGCCGGAAAAAGGAATTTTCATCGGGATAAACAGCTCCGAAAGAGATAATATTTCCGAATTTCTCAGCCACCTTATCCGCCCATGAATTTATTCCCTCAGTCTGCGCCGGCTTTGTGGCAACAGGAAGCAGCACGGACATATCCACGCCGCATCTTTTCATATTATTCGAAAGTCCTCCTGCCGTACCGTCGGAATAGGCGGTATCGTCAAAGGGGATATCCGAACGATGCACCCCGTCTATAAGCGAAGCAAGCGCCCTCGGAGCAAGAGAATCGGGAAATGCATGGGTATGAAAGTCAATAAGTCTCATGGATCTATTTCTTCCTGCTTTTTTTATGATAGCTGCCAAAGTCGAATTTGGTTATCGAGCATATAAACTCAAGCATATTTCCGCTCATATTCATAAGGGTTTTCATCTGAGCTGAATCTATCTCCAGCGGAATATCGGCAGGATACCTTGTTTCGATGTAATATCTGTTAAGCACAGCACTTTCATCTATCCACTGAATAAAGCCCTCGTCCATCATCGCAGCCTGCTTGCACAGCCATGTAAGGTTATGACCGTCCAGCAGCCGCCTGCTTTTAAAAAGCAGATAACCCTTGAGCGCCTTCTCAATGCACTGCTGGCAATGAAACGCAGCAGCGTCGTACAGCAGCGGGTCGCCGCAAAGAGTTTCGGCAGCCATTCGGTCAAGATAAGACCGGTATATCCAATCGTAATAGCGCTTGCTGTCACCTTTTTTACCGTTCCTTGACATATAGCCTCTCCCCGCCGTTCTCCACCCGGTATGCAAAGGAGCAGTCGTCTCCCGCGCAGTCATCCCAGTCGGTAATGTTATATACTATAAAATCACAGGGCACGCTGCATTCGGTTTTCAGCAGAAGCTGTGTTTCCACCTGTTCGGGAAGCCTGTTGTCGTCTACTATGATGCACAGCTTAAAGCTTGTTACCTGACCCGACGAGTTGGTTTTTTTGGAAACGAGATATATCATATCGGGGCTGCACAGCTTTACCGTTTGCTCAACAATATCCGTAATTATCTTATCGGCAGCAGACATTTCCCATCACTCCTTCCGTATTTGCTAAGGAATTTCACACCATAGGATTCTATAAATAATTTTACCACAAAACACACAAAATGTCAATCATATATATATCAAAAAATTAGGCAGAACCGCAAATAAGGAAGTTTTACGCAAAGTCTCCCTCAATGCAGTTCCGCCCAAAATCCTCACACAAATTTTATCCGCTGATACGTCTGTAAAGCTCCTCGTATTTTCTTGCGGAGCTCACCCATGAATAATCCGTTTTCATTCCCCTTGAAACCATCTGATCCCATTCCTTGCGGCAGTCGAAGAAAATATGCTTTGCATAATTTATAGTACCCAGCAGCTCATCGCCGTTGTAATTTGCAAACGAGAAACCTATGCCCGTACCGTCGTATTCATTATAAGGAACCACCGTATCCTTCAGACCGCCCGTTTCGCGCACAATGGGAACAGTGCCGTATCTGAGGGCGATAAGCTGAGTAAGTCCGCATGGCTCGAAAAGGCTTGGAACAAGCACGGCGTCGGACGCCGCATATACTCTGTGAGCAAAGCTTTCGTTGAAAAGGATATTGGCAGATACCTTATGGCCCATTCTCCACGCATATTCCCTGAAAAGGTTCTCATACCGGGGATCGCCAGTTCCGACGACCACAAACTGAGTGTTGTCATCGCATATCCTGTCAAGGGCATATCTTACAAGGTCAAGTCCCTTCTGGTCGGTAAGGCGCGAAATGATGCTTATAAGGAATTTGCCCTCGTCCTCGGGAAGACCAAGCTCCTGCTGAAGAGCCTTTTTATTGGCAGCCTTTCCCTTTTTAACGCTGCGCACATTGTATTTCTTAGCAATATTATCGTCTGCTTCGGGATTGTAGGCAACATAGTCTATACCATTCACGATACCGCAAAGGGACTGGTTTCTCGCCCTGAGCAGACCGTCAAGACCCTCGCCGTAATAAGGCGTCTGTATCTCCCCTGCGTATGTTCCGCTCACGGTAGTGATGTAATCGGCGTAAACAAGTCCGCCCTTGAGCATATTTGCATCCTTTTTATATTCAAGCTTGTCGGGAGTGAAAACATAGTTGGGCAGACCCGAAAGCGACCTGATGGTCTTGATATCCCACACGCCCTGAAAGCGCAGGTTGTGTATGGTAAAAATAGTCTTTGTTCCCCAGTAGAAGGGATTATCCTTATATATAGTATGCAGATAAACCGGAACCAGTCCTGCCTGCCAGTCGTGGCAGTGGATTATATCGGGCTTGAAGCCGATAACGGGCATGATAGCAAGGACAGCCTTTGAAAAATAAATAAACTTTTCGATATCGTAGCGGATATCCGCATAAGGCTTTTCTCCGCCGAAATAGAAGAGATTATCCACGAAATAAAACTTTATTCCGTCATACTCATATTCCATAATGCCCACATGAACGCTCGAAAAGCGTTCGCCCATATCCATATAAAAATGATGTACGTATTTGAAATTATTGCGGAATTTGTCGGGAATGCAGCGGTAGTTGGGCAGTATGACCCGACAGTCATACTCATCCTTGTTGAAAAACTTCGGGAGAGTGCCTGCAACATCGGCAAGACCTCCGGTTTTGATAAATGGAACACACTCGGAAGCGACAAACAATATATTTTTCATAAGCTCCTCCTGAATGACCGGGGCTGCCGGCGGAAAATACGCCTCTCCGGAAGGAACCCCGTTTTTTTATCTGTATGTATGCTGCACACAGACGTAAATTTAATAGTATTTTAAATAATTATAAAACATTTTTTTGAATACGTCAAGTATTTTTTCGGAAATATGAAAATAAAAAAGTATGCAGACGGTTGGACGGTGACAAGAAGCAGAGCAGTCACAGCCTAAAGGTCAGCCGCCTTTAAAAGCAAAGTCAGAACCCCCAAGGAAGTCACATTTCCTTGGGGGTTCGTTTTGTGTACCTATGACAATAATTTCTACACCTATACTATATATCGTAATTTCCCAAAAGTCAATACCCTGCCAAAAATTTTTATGGCTTTTCGCAAATATTCAAAAAATCCTGCCAAAAGCCGACCCGGCATTTTACAGAGATAAAAGACCTTTTACTTTTTGGAGATAGTCACAGAGGAAATAAACTCGTCAAATTCCTTTGCGGCAGCGTCCGCAGTTTCCTTGGGCGACTCGCATATGATATAGAACACGTCCTCATCGGAATAGAAATAGTATACACGGTTCACATACTCGCCGTATATCTCCTTTTCATCGGTGATAACGGGATTGCCGTCGTCGCCTGTAACATACTCCCCTGCCTGATCCGTTTCATACTTAAAAATATAAGAAGTTATCTTATAATCGTACTTTATGGCGTCAAAGCCCGCAACGGTGGTTTTTTCGGGGTCGGAAAATTCCGTATCCGCCTGATACATCATATTATTGAGCTTCAGAGCCGCACAGCCCTGATCCGCAAAGACCTCCAGCGACTGGAACTCCTCCTTGAAGTTCTGAGCCTTGACCATCACGGAGCCGTTGGGAGAAGCATACATTTTTCCTTCGGCATTATCCACCTTGGTTTCATACCCGTCGGGGAGCGTGCAGTTAAATTTAAATATAGCCAGATCCTCCTCGTTTTCAACGGTCTTGCCCGTGTAAACGCTGACCGTTTCCTCTTCCTCCTCGGGAAGGGTTTCGCCGGGAGAGGTAACGGAAAATACGGGAGTAGCCGCCGTACCGGTTTCGGAGGTCTGTGAGTTCTCATTTTTGCCGCAGCCCGTCATAAGAGCCGCCGCAAGCATGACCGCCGCCAGAACAGCGGAAAATACGGAATATTTTTTCATTTTGCAATCAACCTTTCTTTTTATATCGGCTGTTTATGCCGTGTCTTGCAAGATACGCCCTTATATCGGAAAATTCCGACGCATGGTCGAAATATCTGAGCGGATATCTCAACGCACTCGCTTCGTCGGGCTCGCAAAGGGGTATCCTCACTCTCAGGACGGACATAACGGAATCTGCTCCGTGAGATATCTCACAGCCGAATTTCTCCGCAAGAACCCTTTCAAGCTCCCGCACGGGGCGCATTTCGGGCAAAACGCTCACTGCTCTGTTTTTCGGGATATTTTCCGTATGCCCGATATAACCGCAGGAAAGCTCCATAACGGCATAATTTTCAAAGCCGTCCCTTGCAAGCCGTATCCCCGCGCCCTCGATACAATACTCACCGTCCATGCATTCGGAGATAAAATCAATCATCAGAAGTCTAAGGGCATTTGAGGATATCCTTGCGTACAGTCCCGATGCAATATTGCCGTCAATGTCGGAAACAAACAGCTTCATCGGAAGTGTCATAGCTGCACTGTCAAGCTCCCGCACAAGCTGTCTGACTGTTTCGGAAATGCATATCACCTCATACCCGGCAGCGGATGTGCTGCCGAGCAGCTCAAGCTCCTCCGGTATAAGAGCTTCGGACAAAAGCGTAAGAAGAGCGCCGTCAAGTCCGTTGAGAGCAGCGATCCCGCTGTCGGTGCAGCATTCTGACAGTCTGTCCATGTACTGCGCCGCATTGCCTGCCGCCTTTCTGACAGCCGCACTGAGCATAGGAATGTAATTTGCCCTTTCCGGAATAATATTTACAAGGCTGCTGTCCCCGCCGAGGGGAGTCACGCACAGCCTGAAGCGGCGTATCCCCCACATAACGGAGCGCTCATATGACAAGCCGCTGTGTATCGCCGAAAGATCGGGAAGTCCGCTGTCGGAGCGCACCTCGTCAAAAAGCCGTATGCAGGAGCTGTTTCGGTACAAGACCTCGCCGCAGCCGTTCACAACGGCAGCAGCCGACGCAGATCCGTCAAATATCCGGGCAATTTCCGCAAGCTGTTCCGAACCGTTCACGGAGTTCTCCCCCCCTTTTGCCGCACAAGCTTACGCATTGCAAACCATAGTCATAGTATAGCACATTAAAAAGCCGAAAACCTGCTATAATAAGAAACTTTATTCGACTTATTTGTAAATAAATCTGTTTTTGTGTGTACAAGGTGTATAAAATGCGACACTCATAATTTAAGGATAATATACCGACTGAACGTCAGAATGGAAAAATTTTTTTAATTTTAAAAAAAACACTTGCCAAAACGGAGAAAATGGTATATTATATTTATATGAGTGCTGTAAATAACAGCCGCCGCTTTGCTCCGCCTAAAACGGACAAGGCTGTCGGGCGGCTCAGAGGCTGTCCGATGAAGATAAATTATTCTTTAGGAGGAATTTTATCATGTCAGTAAAAGTTGCAATCAACGGATTCGGTCGTATCGGCCGTCTCGCATTCCGTCAGATGTTCGGCGCAGAGGGATATGAGGTAGTTGCCATCAACGACCTTACAAAGCCTTCCATGCTCGCTCACCTTCTCAAGTACGATACCGCTCAGGGCGGCTACTGCGGCAGAATCGGCGAGAAT
>CAZDJG010000013.1:0-19010 GCA_964505695.1 uncultured Ruminococcus sp. | reverse complement strand
TGCAAGCAGATTCGGTGCAAAGACGCAAGTCGCTCTTTGTTCGGTATTGCCTTTAATATTATATATTCAAACGTTCGGCAAAATATTCTGTATCTTACAGATCATATCCTCTCGGAGTGACCATTTTTCCGTTGATGATCCTTGTTTCGGCGCAGCCTATGAAAACCGTTGTGAACATATCCGCCTCAAATCCGCAAAGCTCGGAAAGGGTGAGTATGCCGTACTCCTCTCCCTCTCTGCCGATATTTCTCACATAACCGCAGACCGTTTCGGGGGACTTGTATCTGAGCATTATTTCGCAGGCGTGTTTTAAATATCCTTTCCGTTTTTTTGACGAGGGATTATAAAGAACCATGGTAAAATCGCCCATTGCCGCCGCTTCAAGTCTCCGGTCTATTTTCTCTGCGGGAGTCAGAAGGTCGGAAAGGCTTATTACGGCAAAATCGTTTGTAAGCGGAGAACCGAGCAGCGCTCCTCCGCTGAGGGCGGCGGTCACACCCGCAACAGGTATTATATCGGTGTCGGGATAATCCTCAGACAGCTCATAGGCAAGTCCTGCCATTGCGTAGACCGAGCTGTCGCCGCTGCATACAAGAGCTGTGTTTCGCAGCTTTGATTGTTCAAGGGCAAATATTACCCTGTCACGCTCCCGCCGCATGGGAGTACTGTAATACTCTTTTTCGGGAAAATATTTCTTTAAAAGATCGGCATAAACGGTATAGCCTGCAATTATATCGCTGTCCTCAATTGCTTTTTCGGCGGCTATGGTCATTCCCTCATAGCTTCCCGGACCGAATCCTATTATGTAAAGCTTCATTAAATAAAGCATCTCCTTAATTGGGCTGTTGCTGTCTCATAAATTTTCGGGAACGGGGATACTTACGGGTATTTCGCCGAGTGCGCAGGTAACGCCCTCTCCCTTCGTTTTGGGCATGATGATCGACCCTCCGCACAGCGCCGCGCTTCTTTCGCAGACATTGTCCGTACCCGTTGCTTTTTTTACGAAATCCGAGGAGGAAAAATTCCCCTTCGCACGGGAAAGTTCTTCGGCGGAAAAAATTTTCAGCGGTACCCCGTATTTTTGTGCAAGCTGTGTTACGGCAGGCTCGTTCCTTTTTATATCTATGGTGGCAAGGGCGCATATCCGCATTGGGGAAATGCCCGCCGCCGCAAAACAGGAAAGCATATGCTTTTCAAGCGTTTCGGGAGGCAAGCCTTTTCTGCACCCGACGCCTGCTGCTATATTTTTCGGCAAAAGCGCAAGAGTATGCCGAAAGGGCGTACGGCTTTTGTCACGGGAAACGCATATCCCGTAATCTGCCTGCGGATTTATGACGCAGCCCGAAAGGGCATCTTCAAAGCCTATCCTTTCGCCCCGCACCGATGCGGCGGCTATTTCCTTTGCAAGCGTCATGTCCGTGATCACAAGGTTATTTTCCTTTGCAAACATATCCGGGGAAAAGCCGCCGCAGATATCCGTTGCGGTAGTTATTACGGGAACAGCTCCCAGAATACCCGCAGCCCTTCTTGCAAGGTCGTTTGCTCCGCCTATATGCCCCGACAAAAGGGACACGGCAAATCTGCCCTGCTCGTCCACAGCCGTTACTGCGGGGTCGGTGATTTTTGAGCGTATCAGGGGAGCGCAGGCACGTACCGCTATCCCGCAGGCGCAGATGAAGATTATCCCGTCTGAGCTGTCCCATATCTCTCTTGTGATATCTCCCGTTTTTGCAAAGGACTTTCCGCCCGGTACGGGGTATTTTTCAAAGCAGTAAACCAGAACCTCTCCCGGAAGTTCACGCGCAAGCTTTTCTGCAAGTGCTGCGCCGCCGGGAGTAAGGGTTATCACGGATATCTTCATTTTTTCTTTGTTCCCCCGACCTTCCGGTATTCCGTTTCAAAGTCCTTATCGTAAAGCTTTGAAAGAGAATAAATATCTCCGAGAAAATCTCCCACTGTGATAAGAGCAGTCTTTTTTATCCCGTTTTTTTCCGCCGTTTCCGCAAGCTCCTTTACGGTGCAGCGGCATATCATTTCATCGGGGTGAGTTGCCTTGTAAACTATGGCGGCGGGAGTGTTTTCGTCATATCCGCCCCTTATAAGCTCGGCTGACAGCTCCTTTAACATTCCCGTGCTTAAAAAAATTACCATTGTTGAGCCGTGAGCGGCAAGAGAGGCTATGCTTTCCCTGTCGGGAACTGAGGTGCGTCCCGCCATTCGGGTGATTATTACCGTCTGGGAAACGCCGGGGAGAGTGTATTCCGCTTTCAGAGCCGCTGCCGCTGCGCAGAAGGAGCTTACTCCGGGGCAGATGTCATATTCGATTCCCAGTGCCAAGAGCCTGTCTGTCTGCTCGCGTATCGCCCCGTAAAGGCAGGGGTCGCCCGTGTGCAGTCTTACGGTGCTTTTTCCTCTTTCCTCAGCCGATTTCATCACTTCTATTACCTCGTCTAAGGTCATATATGCGCTGTTGTGCATCTCGCAGTCTTTCGGAGCGTATTCCAGAAGCTTCGGATTTATAAGAGAGCCTGCATATATGATTACCTGAGCCTCCTCCAGAAGTTTTTTCCCTCTTACCGTTATCAGATCCTCCGCACCGCTGCCTGCGCCTACAAAATGAACCATATTGCTTTACCTTTCAAAAATCACATTTTTTCGTACTCGTCCCTGCACAGTCTTACGATATGTTCAGCCCCGGACGTCATTCCGAGAGTTCCTCTGACATTTGAAAACATTATCGCTCCGATCTTAAGGCTTCCTGCCGCCCTTGCCTCAAGATAACGTTCGGAACGCTCCATAAGTATATCCATTGCTTGTTTAAGCTTCCCTTCGCTGCCGATAATATCGAGAGCGGCGTCTGCTGCGGTGCAGTCAGGTATTTTTTTGAGCGTCTCCAGGCTGCACCCTGCCATCAGTCCGCAGGTCACAAGAACCTCCATTCGTCCGTCGGCCTCGGCTGAATGGGTGTTCATTATCCCTGCGCCAAGCTTTACGAGCTTTCCGATATGTCCTGCGATAAGTACGCTTTCAAAGCCGTATTCGACCGCAATATCTATAGCTTCTCCTATAAAATTTCCGCATTTCACGTTTTTTCCCTCCGCAAAGGGCAAATGATTTGCAAGATATTCTCCTCCGTAATTTCCGAGAGTGACAATAAGGTTTTTTATGCCCTCCGCTCTTCTCATCGAAGCCTCGTACCGTATGGTATCTATAAGCGCGCGAGTACTCATGGGTTCGACTATTCCGCTTGTGCCGATTATGGAAATGCCGCCCTCTATGCCCATTCGGGGGTTATATGTCTTCTTTGCAAGCTCCGCGCCGCCCGGAACGTAAACCGTTATTTTTATTCCTCCGCTATAGGAAAGCTCCGAGCATATTTCCGAAACAGCCGCAGTTATCATTTTTCTCGGAACGGTGTTTATCGCAAAGTCGCCGGGGGGGCGGTCAAGACCTGCCTTTGTCACCCGTCCCACGCCTTCGCCGCCGCATATTTCTATCCCCTCGGCAATTTTTTGTGCAAGGCAGTATATGGCAGTGCCGTCGGTTATGTCGGGGTCGTCTCCCCCGTCCTTTACAACGGCGCAGGAAACACTATCCGCAGATGCTCTGATGTCCGTTATTTCAAGGTCAAGTTCTATTCCCTTGGGAGTCATAAGCTTAACGCTTTTTTTCTCCTCTCCCGTAAGCAGCATATATGCCGCTGCCTTTGCTGCCCCTGCGGCGCATGAGCCTGTGGTATATCCGCAGCGCAGCTTTTTGGCTCCGCAGTATATATATTCTTCAAGCATATTATCACTCTATTCCCTGACGGTAATGATCGTGAAATATCCGCTGCTGTCGGGAATATCCCCGATATCGTAATAAACGGCGGAGCCTTCTGTGCCGCAGTTTACAGCCGCAGATATTTTCCCGCTTTTCAGCATGGATTTTACCTTTGCGAGTTTTTTCCCCGATTTCATTATTACCCGTGTGCCTTTTTCGTTTATAAGCCTGTCGATACCGGGGCAGCCTGCCGGAATGATGATCAGCGGAGAATCCCCGCACACAAGGGGCTTTCCCTCCTCTGCCGCCGCAGCGCAGAAGCTTGTTACTCCGGGAATGTATCCGACCTCGAAGCCGTCGGCACTTACAAGCTGTGCAGTGTACGAAAAGGTGGAATATACCGAAATATCCCCAAGACAAAGCATTGCAATATCCGTTCCCTTTTTCAGATATTCTTCTATTTTATCCGCAGCGGTGCGCCATGCTTTGCAAAGCATATCCTTGTCCGAGGTCATCGGATAATCGAGAGCAAGTATTTTTTTCCCCTCAAGACTTACCGCTTTTTCGGCGGCGGAAAGGGCAAGCGAGCCTTCGCTGCCCGTTCGGGGAACTGCGATAACGCTGCACCGGCTTATGGTTTTTATTCCTTTTACGGTCATAAGCTCGGGGTCGCCGGGACCTGTGCTTACTCCGTACAGCTTTCCGTTCATAAACATGACCGTTCCTTATCTGATATACTGCTTTAATTTTTTTATGGGAACCTCTATAAACCGGTTTGAAAAGAGAAAATTGACAGAGTGCGCCGTATGCAAGGAAAGCCGACGAAGCAAGGCTTGATGCCTTGCGAGGAGGTTTGACGCAGCAGACGGTGTGCTATGGCGATTTTATCTCAAACAAGGTTTGAACGAGGTGACCTTATTTTATTATCCCGAAGCTGAGCTTCATTACAAGTATTCTAATAATATGACCGTCAATGATATCATCGGTAAGAGTGCCGTTTTCATACGCCGCTTTAAGCTCGGAATACGCAGTTTCGTAATCGGTCACGCAAAGCATATCGCTGCCTGCAAGTATTCCCCTGACATAAACGGACTCATCCCCCGTAAATTCGGAAACCGCGTCCATTCCCATATCGTCGCTGAGTATTACCCCGTCAAATTCAAGCTTTTCCCGAAGAATACTGTGGATAGTTTCGGAAAGCGAGGCAGGATAATCGGGATCAATGCTGTCGTAAACCGTATGACCTATCATTACCGCAGGCGTTTTTCCCTCCGCAGCGTTTATTCCCGCAGAAAACGGCAGAAAATCGCGGTTATAAAATTCATAAAGCTCTCTGCTGTCGTGAGCGGTTCCCGTGTGAGTGTCGGTATTTTCACCGTAACCCGGAAAATGCTTCAGGCAGGAGGCAACCTTATTATCTGCGGCGGTTTTAACTATTGCTTCCACAGCCTCCGCTGTCTGCTCCGCATTCTGCCCGACTGTTCTCGGGTATATATAGGAGCTTTCGTCCGAAGAAATATCGGCAACGGGAGCAAGGTTCATGTTTATTCCCAGGGAACGCAGCAGCTTTGATTTTTCTTCCGTATCGATCTCAAGCAGCTCTGCGCCGCCTCTGCCGTAAAGAAGCTGAACCGAGGAAAACGGCTCGCTGCGGTATGCGGGATATTTGCTTACCCTTACCACTGTTCCGCCCTCCTCGTCCACAGCGATAAAGGGAGCTATTCCGACTTTTTCCGAAATTTCCTTATTAAGCGCGGCTATTGTTTCGGGATTATCGCTTTGGAAATTTTCAGCGTACATGGTGTAACCTCCAAAGGAATATTTTTCCATCTCGGCAGCGGCTTTGCTGTTTTCGGGCATCCTTGCAAGCAGAAGCTGTCCCAGCTTTTCATCGGCGGTCATGCCGCCCAGCAGCTCCTCCGCCTTTGCGTACAGCTTGTCCTCCCTGTTATCCGCAGCTTCGGCGGAGGCTTCGGATTGCGCAGAGGTCGTTTCGATCCCTGTAAGGGTGATGCCCACGGCGGGAGCGTTCTTTCCTATATTTGCGTCGTTTTCTATCATATTGCCGACCTTTTCGCCTATATCGGCGCAGCCTGTAAGCATTACTGCGCAAAGCGCCGATAAGATCAGCCGTAAGATTTTCAATGCTATCTTCCTTTCGTATTTTTGGGGTGACACCGTATAATACAACAAAGACTGTTGATTGTATGTCACCTCATTAGTTCTTTTTTTATTTCTGCTGCAATAATTCTTGCCATTTCCACCGGAACGGCATTGCCAACCATTTTGTATCCGTCATCTGTTTTTGAATATATAAACTCAAATTCATCGGGAAATGTCTGCAATCTTGCGCATTCACGAACTGTCATGCGTCTGTATAAATGTTCATACCCTTCTGCAAAGATGTGTTTGTTTTTTTCAATCATAGGCATGACCGGAGCTTGCGGATGAAGCTGAGCTTGCCTTCCGCTTGCTTGAACAGTAAAGCCACATTCGTCCCACTGGCGAACTCTGTTTCGGCTCATGAAAATTGTTGAATATGAGCCATGAAAATATTCGTGATTGCTTACTGACACATTGGGATTTGCACAGTTCTTATCCAATGACGGAACAGCAGTATTTCTTAAATCCCATATAGCGTCTTTTAATGTGTGCTTTATTTTGCTCGGTTCAGGAAATTTGAAATCAACCCTCAAATCCTTTCTGAATCCTATATAAAATACACGTTTTCTGTCTTGGGGAATCCCATAGTCTGCTACATTTACCAACGTTACAGTTAAATCATATCCACAATCTACAAACATTTGCTTGATATTTCTGACAGCTTCACTGTGCCTTTTTGAAAGCATTCCCACAACATTTTCAGCTAAAAAAAATTTCGGACGCAAATCATTTAATATACGGATATAATCATAAAACAACTGTCCGCGAGCGTCTTCAATTCCTTTTAGCGCACCCGCTTCAGACCATGATTGACAGGGAGGACCGCCAATAATACCATCGCAGTCGGGTATTTCAGTTGATTTGATTTTGCGAATATCTCTCTTATCAAGAAATGCCGAATGGTTTTTCATATATGTAGCCCATATTGATGAGTCATATTCGTTTGCGTAAATTATATCAAAGCCGGCTTCTTCAAAACCCAGATCCAGTCCGCCGGCTCCTGAGAACAAGCTGACAATATTCATTTTACCACCTAAATTGTATAAGTTATAAGTTTTGCTTTTTTTAGTAGTGCGGGATTATCAGGATTTTTAATTTCAATATCAGTAATTAAAAGCTCCGCAGTATTTTTGCTTAAATCTATCAACTCCTGTCTGTTTTCAAATGTTTCAAACTTTTCATTATTTATAATGCACATAAAATTGAAATCTTTATCAAAATCACGTTTATATACATAATCGAAGACAGTAAATGGATTTTCGATGCCCCACATACCCCTTACTCTCAAATATGTGATACCTAAAGGATCAACCTTGTTTACTCTGCCAAGTTCCTTGGTGTCAGAAAACTCAACGTCAGGAATTGTTTCAACTCCGTATTTGATTTTCTGTTTTATTTTTTTATACACCTCATCGCTTGCAGCAAAGTCAAGACCGTAAACAAATGACAAATGCTTTATTTTGTTCCCGTTTACAACGCCTACAGCATAAATTATATCCTTTTCCGTCCACACCTCCGCAGTTTTACAAGCACTGCTGATCATTGGACTATCGGCATACAGTTTGTGCTTAGGATATGATGAATTTAGGGCAAGGGCAGAATTAACGCTCTCAATTTTTTTCACTTCAATAGCATCACCGCCTTTTAACATTCCGTCAGGCGGATTGCTGTTGTTTCCCAAATAGGAAAATACCTCGCTGATTTTCTTTATACGTTTTACTTCATCTGTTTCATCAAAGGTATTGCAGAATAAATCTTTTATATATTCTTCAAGTGCGTCTCCCATACTGTTAGCACGGTTTCTGCTGACATAATGAGTGTGTAATTCGGTAAACGGGTGTTTAACAAGATTTATGATTGAATTTATTATATTCATTATTCCCATCCTTTTTAAGTACTAAAACAATTATATTATACATCAATTTTACTTGCTTTTCAAGGTTATTGAGCAAATATTTCTTTATGCTGTGTTTTATTCTTTATTTCCTCGGACGTGCATATAAATTGAGTAAAAATATCCGCAGACCGAAAAAGGTACGGAGCGGAGGAATGGAGTTGAAATTATGGCACAAAGCATACTGGAAAGGGAGTATGAGCCGACCGTACAGCCGCAGCATAAAAGCGGAAGAGATCCCGGACTTACATCTTCCGAGGCGGAGGAGCTTTTGAAAAAATACGGCGAAAACACCCTTTCGTCTTCCAAAAAGGCAAAGCCGCTGAAAATTTTCATGGGACAGTTTAAGGACGTTATGGTGATGATACTGCTTGCAGCGTCGGTCATATCGGCGGCTATCGGAGAGATAACCGACGCCGTTACAGTCATAATAATCGTTATGCTCAATGCTGTTCTGGGGTTTGTTCAGGAGTACAGGACGGAAAAAACGCTGCTTGCGCTCAAAAATATGACCGCTCCCTCCGCAAGAGCCTTTCGTGACGGGCATATGACCGTTATCCCTGCGGCAAAGCTCGTTCCGGGAGATATCATATCTGTCGAGGCAGGGGACAAGGCAGCCGCTGACGCCGTACTTCTTACGTCAAAGGGTCTTATGACCGATGAAAGCCTGCTTACGGGGGAAAGCGTTCCCGTTTCAAAGCGGTGTACCGACACAAATGATAAGGACAATTCAATAGGCAAGCCGAATATCATTTACAGCGGAACGGTTATCGTCAAGGGAACGGCTCTTGCAAAAGTGATCGCAACGGGCGCAAATGCGCAGATGGGCAGGATATCGGGAATGATAACCGATATCGAGCAGGAGGAAACTCCTCTCCAGAAAAGGCTCGGAGAGCTTGGCAGGGTCGTTGCCGCAATATGCCTTGCAGTCTGCTTTATAGTGGCAGGCGCGGGTATCTTAAAGGGCGAACCTGTTTTCGATATGCTTATGACGGGTATAACTATTGCCATTGCCGCGATTCCCGAAGGACTGCCCGCAACGGTCACTATCGCCCTTGCGCTGGCAGTAAACCGTATGCTTGAGCGAAATGCGCTTGTGTATAAGCTCCATTCCGTTGAAACTCTTGGCTGTACCTCCGTAATCTGCACTGATAAGACGGGAACCGTGACCGAAAACAAAATGACGGTAAAAAAAGGCATGACAGGGGACGGGGAGCTTGAATTTACAGGTCAGGGCTATAGGATCGGAGGAGATATCACCCGTGACGGAAAAAGCATGAACATCGCAAATTCCAAGCCGCTTTGCGAAATGCTCCGCTGCTGCGTTCTGTGCAGCAACGGCGATATCGCAAAAACCGATTCGGGAGAATGGAATACCGCAGGAGATCCCACCGAAACGGCTATGCTTATTGCGGCGGCAAAGGGCGGAATGAACCACAGGACGGAAAGGGCAATGTTTTCACGTCTTGACGAGATACCCTTTGACAGCGATACAAGGCGTATGAGCGTTATTGTAAAAACTCCGTCCGGAGGAAGAGCATCATATACAAAGGGAGCGGCAGACGTCATTGTATCGGGCTGCACTCATATTTTCACAGAGAACGGCGTAAAAGAGCTTACCTACAGCCTTAAAAAGAAAATTGAAAATGCCTGCGAGGATATGTCGTCGCAGGCTTTGAGAGTTCTTGCCTTTGCCTATAAGCCGAAAGACGACGGTTCTCCGGATAAGGGAATGATCTTTCTGGGACTTCTGGGAATGTCCGACCCTCCCAGAGAGGAGGCAAAAAGGGCTGTAAGGCTTTGCCGTGAGGCAGGTATAAAGACAGTCATGATAACGGGAGATCACAAAAATACCGCAGCAGCAGTTGCAAGGCAGGCTGGAATACTCCGTGAGGGCGCAGGGGAAAATGCGGTGCTTACGGGAGCGGATATGGAGAAAATGTCCGACAGCGAGCTTGAAAGAGCGGCGGCTCAGGCTTATGTGTTTGCAAGAGTTTCCCCTGCCGACAAGCTGAGGATCGTCCGCGCATACAAGCGCACAGGGCATATCGTCACCATGACGGGCGACGGGGTAAACGACGCTCCTGCAGTCAAGGAGGCTGATATCGGCGTTGCAATGGGAGCTACGGGAACAGACGTTACAAGAGAGGCTGCGGACATGGTGCTGCTCGACGATAATTTTGCCACTCTTGTAAGCGCAGTGGAGCAGGGCAGAGGGATATACGCCAATATCAGAAAGTTTGTGCGCTATCTTTTATCCTGCAATATAGGCGAAGTGCTTACCATGTTTCTTGGCATAATCATGGGAATGCCCATGGTGCTTATTCCCTCACAGATACTTCTTGTAAACCTTGTGACGGACGGACTTCCCGCCGTGGCGCTGGGCGTCGAGCCATGTGGAGCGGAGAGCATGAAACGTCCTCCCAGACGAAAGGACGAAAGCTTTTTTTCGGGAGGACTTATGTTCCGCATAGTTTTCAGAGGAATACTTATCGGGATATGCACTCTCGCCTGCTTTACGGTAATGCTCCGCACGGGAGCGGGGATAAACGCCGCAAGGACGGGAGCGCTCCTCACCCTTGTAATGTCCCAGCTTTTCCATGTATTTGAGTGCAAATCGGAAAACGGAAACATATTCACCGTGCCGTATTTCAATAACCCGAAGCTTATACTTGCGGTAATGTTTTCAGCGGCTGTTATATTTGCGGCAATATATTTTCCGCCTCTTCAGGCTATTTTCGGAACGGTTCCTCTGAGCGGCAGGCAGGCGCTCATTGCTCTCGGACTGGCATTTTCCGCACCTCTTTTGCAGTGCTTTGCAAAAAAACGGCATTTTTGAACTTTTCGGGATATTTTTTCGGATCGCCGCAGTCGCTTTTTCTACAGAATCTGCTGTTACAGTCAGCGACATCAGGGAAACAATGATCAAATCTGCGGATCTGATCATTGTTTCCCTAATTGTTCGGCGCTGCCTTGAGGCTGTCAAAAAATCGGGTAAGATACTCAAAATATTCCGCTGCCGCCTTATGCTCCGCCGAAGCGCTGTGCAGGCGGATAATGATATCCCTGCGGCAGCACGGTTCGGATATGGGAATAAGCGACATAGACCCCTCCTCGGGTCTTTCCCATGAATAATGGGGCCAGAACCCTACCCCGATATTTGCGCCGATAAGATTTTTTACCGCCCATGTGCTGTCGCTTTCAAATATCACATCGGGCTTGAAGCCTGCGTGCATACAAAATCTGTCGCATATGGAGCGCAGTCCCTTGGAGCCTGCAAGAGCAATGAATTTTTTATCAGCCATTTCTCTGAGCGGAATGCTTTCGCAGTTCGCATATTTTGAATTTTTAGGTACGGCAAGAAATATCTCCTCGGAAAAGATATAAAATCTGTCCCCGCCCGTTTTCGGCTGCTGAAAAAATTCCCGTGTAAAAACGGTGATATCTGCGTCTTCGGTTTCACTGCTGCGGACTATCTGAAAACGGATATCGCCGTACTGCTTTCTGAAACCGATGATAGTTTCGGTGATCAGATTTGACGCTGCAAGGAGATTTATTTTCAGCAGCTTTTCCCTTTCGCCCGAAAGTTCCTTTATCTCCTCGGGTATCTCTCCGATTATCTTTATCACAGGCTCTATTTTCTTCTGAAGATATCTGCCGTATTCGGTGAGAACGATATTCCTGCCGCTTGTGCGGAAAAGCTTGACGTTCAGCTCGTTTTCAAGGCGGTGAATGGTCTGGGTCAGGGACGGCTGTGCAATGTGGAGCTGCTCTGCGGTTCTCGTTACGTGCTGAGCTGCCGCAAGAGCGTAAAAATATTTAAGCTGCAAAAGTTCCATAATAAATTTCCTCTCTTTAGGGAACCTCTATAAACCTCCTTCACGGCAAATCCTCTATTGGTTCGGTCATCTGCTTCGTTATCAGACCTTGTAAGACAGCAAGTATTACTGCGGTCTGATGCCTTGCATCTGACCGAACCAATGGACGAGGCTTTGCTCGTGTCCCGGTTTATAGAGAACCCCTTTATTTATTTTGAACATTTTTTAGTCGGTTAATAGATTTGGCATTGTCAAAACGACGAATATATAATTTTAAAGCTATAGATACAATAATTCTGCACTAATTATTTTTCTGTTATTTTTAAAATAAATAGGTTTCAAATTATCATTTCACCAATAATTATATATTAGACATTTTCATTTGTCAAGAGTATAATATAATCAAGGAAGAAAAAAAATACCAAAACCGATACCAAAGGAGGAAAATAAAATGAGAGGAAAAACACAATACGCTTTTTTGAATAAGATCGCAAGAAGCGGCGGGATAGTACTCTGGGGTTCGACCACTCTTTCTGATCTTCCCGTAAACGAGCTGCTGAAAAACTTCGACGTTTCAAGGTATATTTACAACCGCAGCATTCCGGGGCTTACCATTTCGGATGCGGAAAGCTATCTTGACGTATGCGTATACGACCTCAGTCCCGAAAAGGTCATTCTTAATCTCGGCGAGGAGGACATCGGAGATACCGACAATATTGCCGCACTTATCGAGCAGTACAGATGGGTACTCTACAAAATACATCTGACTCTTCCCAAATGCACTCTTATAATCACCGCTGTAAGAGAGCGAAGCGAAATGTGCCGCAAATTCAACAGCGCGCTGAGAAAGCTTGCCCTTGAATTTGGCTGCACCTTTTACGCCGTTCCCGAAACAGGGGCGGACGAGGAATACTGTCTGTCGTTCCTTAATGCCGTTAAAATTTCGCTGTATGACGATATGACCTACTCGGATATTGCAAAGAGAGCCGTTTTCAGCGTTATGACGCACTGACATTCAATAGGGGTTCTCTATAAACCGGGACACGAGCAAAGCCTCGTCCATTGGTTCGGTCAGATGCAAGGCATCAGACCGCAGTAATACTTGCTGTCTTACAAGGTCTGATAACGAAGCAGATGACCGAACCAATAGAGGATTTGCCGTGAAGGAGGTTTATAGAGGTTCCCAATAATGTATAGGAGAGATTTTATGAGTTCAGTTCTTGAAACACTTATGCTGGTATGCTTCGGCTTTTCATGGCCGCTCAATGTCATAAAGGCAGTAAAGGCACGTTCCGCAAAAAACATGAGCCTTCCATTTATTCTTCTCATCATCACGGGCTATATTGCGGGCATAACCGCAAAGCTTATGTCACATCAGATAAATTATGTTCTTGCGGCATATTTTATAAACCTTGCCATCGTTCTTATAAACCTCGGCGTTTATTTCAGGAACAAGCGTCTTGACAGCGACGGCAGCCTCGGACATATTTCCGTTTCCGCCGCCGCATTGCAGCAGAAATGACATATAATACTAATCTTCGTTTGAACGAAGATTAGTATAAAAAAGACTGTATCAAAGCCGTGCAAAGCGGTCATTGATACAGTCTTTTATTTTATCTGTCAGTGTCAGACTTTTCATTCTATGACAAAATGGGATAAATTAAAGCATAAACAAAATAAATTTATAGAGAACCCCCAAAGCCTGTTGTTATGTGATATTCGGTGCTGCCGACAACCGTTTTTCCGCTGCTGTCGGATGCCGTCTGATATTCCGTACAGCTTTCCTTATTGTCTGACAGAAAATAATGGTAGGTATCCAGTTCCTTGTCATTGATCTTATAAGTTACCCGACAAGCCCCCGACGATATGAAAATGCATGAAATATCCTCTGTTTTATCCTTTAAGAATGTCGGCACATATATGTAATCATAATTTTCAAAGTAATAATTCATGGGATAAATGCCGCCCTCGCCCAATTCTTTGCGTGCGCTTAGTGAATATTCGGCATAATCGTCAAAGGAATCAAAGGAAACCGCAGACTGTCCCCAGACAATGCTGTAGCCCTCGTGAACCTCGACCTCGGTATCAACATCATATTCTTTGTCTGATGCGCTTACGGAAAATCCGCTGCCCAGAACTGCCAGGGATAAAATAACAGCAGGAACGAATTTTAATTTTTTCATGGTATGATATTGTCCTTTCGCATTAAAAATCGGGAGCCGGAACCTTTTCCTAATAATAATATATCCGAATGGAGAATACAACAGACCGCACCGATTTGTAATACTTTGTTGATAAGTTTTATTCTCTTACCTCCGTAACGCTCAGAATATTTCCGTCAACAGTGAAAACAATGTCATATCCCCCGTAGCTCATGGCATATTCCCTGTCGGGAGAGCTGTGATATGAGGGTCTGGGGTCTTGTGCAAGCAGCTTTACAAGTCCCTCCGTTTTTTCTGGAGGGAGTTTTTTTTGAAGCTCCGGAGGAAAATCCACTTCAAGTATATTTCCCGTTTCCGTAAGCGCAAAGCCCGATACCGCGTCGGGGTGTGAATCGGTATATGCAAGATAGGGCTTTACGTCGATTATGGGAGTGCCGTTCATAATATCCGCTCCCGAAACGTAAAGCACAGGTCCCTCGGAGGTGCAAAACCGCACGTCCGTAAGCCGCACCGAGGAAAGACCTATTGAATTGGGACGAAACGGTGAGCGTGTGGCAAACACTCCCATGCGTGTATTACCCCCAAGTCTGGGCGGTCTTACCGTGGGGGAAAATTCTCTGCCCTCAGCCTCGGTGAATATCCACATAAGCCACAGGTGAGAATACCCCTCTATCCCTCTGAACGCCTCGGGCGAGCGGTACGGCGGCTCGAAAACTATCTTTGAGGGAATATCCGCAAGTCCGCTCTGACGGGGAATACCGAATTTTTCCGTAAAATCGTTTTCGATGTGAGCGATGATTTTCAGACTGCGTTCCAATTTACTTTTCCTGCTTTCCGAGATAATCAAGTATCTCAGCGGCGTTGGTATCGGGCTTTGCTTTCGGGAAAACCTTTTCGATCATTCCGTTTTCGCTTATTATATATGTTGAGCGTACAACGCCCATGGAGACTTTTCCGTAATTTTTCTTTTCCTGCCATACGTCATATTCTTTTATTGCCGTAAGGTCGGGGTCGGAAAGCAGGATAAAGGGCAGCGAATGCTTTTGGGCAAATTTTGCGTGAGAGGCGGCGCTGTCCCTGCTTATTCCCGCAACGGCAATATCCATGCGCTTAAATTCCTCATAGGCTGCGGCAAATGCGCACGCCTGACGTGTACAGCCGGGAGTGTTGTCCCTCGGATAAAAATACAGAACAAGCTTTTTACCCGAAAAATCCGACAGAGTGTAAATTTTTCCGTCCTTGTCCGAAAGTGAAAAATCGGGAGCCTTTGTGTTTTCCGTAAGCATAATTTTATTCCTCTTTTCTTTTTATTTTACCGATATTTTTGCGTGCGGCAGGATTTTTTGAGATGATATTACGTATCGCCGCCTCCGCTGCCGTTACCTCGTCATGCAGCTCTGCGGCGGTCACTCTGTACGCGCCGTTTCCGAGAATTATCATCTGCTCCGCTCCGTCGGAGGTGGCTACCCTTACACGGCTGTTTTTCGCAAGCTCGTGGGAGGTCTTTTCAATATACATATCCGCAGTTTCCGCTTCTTTTGTGTAAACCACGGAAATGCCGCCGTGCCGCTCGGTTTCCCTGTGGTTTCCCTTGACCCTGTATGCGTCGAAAACCACTATCACCTCGCCGCGGCAAAAGCCCTTGTAATTTGACATTATATTTATCAGGCTGCTTCTTGCAAGATCAAGATCGTCGGCGGCAAGCGCGGAAAGCTCGTCCCAGGAAAAAATAATATTATAGCCGTCCACAAGCAGATACTCGGAACCTTTAGACACAGGTGCGGCCTTACTGTATTCCTGTCTTTTTTCATATTCTCTGTTCATGGCTGCAAGAGGATCTCTGTTGATCCTTCCGTAGGTGCGCTCGAAGATCTCCATAAGCTCCCTGTCGTCCTCGAAGCTTACCGGAGAAAGGGTCATACGGGGTTTGGCAGCTCCCGTCCCTCCACTCTGCGGCTGAGCTTTTTTGTGTGCGCAAAAACCGTTTTCCGCATGAGCATGAGCGGCGACCTCGTTCCATTTTACAGCATATCCTGCGCCATGGGAGCAGAAAATACTGTCCGCAGGGTTTTCTGTGTCGCTGTCGGGGTCGTAGCCTGTTTCGGAGATAACTCTTTCGGCGTCATGACAGGGGCGGTATCCCCCGACCTCGCAAATAAATCTGCCCTTTCCCTTGGTATAGCCCGCTATCTCCGTGTGATAATCCGCCGCCTCGGAAACAGGCACAGTACCTCTTATAACAGCCGTTTCGCCTTTTAGTTCGGGAGCGGAAAATTCCCCGTTCATACGCTGCAAATCCGTCATAGCCCGTCCCGTGCATTCGGTGGGCACCTCAAGGCGAAAGCTGTAGTAAGGCTCGAGAAGAACCCCCTTTGCGCTGCGCAGACCCATTCTTACCGCACGGAGCGCCGCCTGTCTGAAATCTCCGCCCTCGGTGTGCTTTATATGCGCCCTGCCCGAAATAAGAGTTATCTTAACGTCCGTCAGAGGGGAATTTGTAAGCATTCCTCTCAGGTCGGCAGACCTGAGCTGTGAAATAACAAGTCTTTGCCAGCTCAGTCCCAGAACGTCTTCAGGGCAGTCTGCGCTGAAAACTATACCGCTCCCCGTCGGAGCAGGCTCTATCAGCAGATGTACCTCCGCATAATGTCTGAGCGGCTCGTAATGTCCTATTCCCACAACGGGAGCGGCAACAGTCTCTTTGTAGGCAATGCTGCCGCTGTCAAAATCCGCCGTGCAGCCGAAACGCTCTTTTATAAGGGTTCTGAGAACCTCAAGCTGGATCGTTCCCATAAGGCGCAGGCGTATTTCCCTGCTGACAGGATCCCACTGCAAATGAAGCTGCGGGTCTTCCTCCTCAAGTGTGCGCATTTTTTCGAAGCTTTCATATGGGTCGGCGTCGGCGGGAAGAACCATTCGGTAGGACAAAACAGGTTCAAGGGCAGGAGTGATCTCCGAACGCTCAGAGCCTATCCCCTGACCCGCAAATGTGTTCTCAAGACCGGAAACAGCGCACAAGCTCCCCGGAAACGCCTCATTTACGGCGGTGAATCTTGCACCCGAATAAATGCGCAGCTGATTTGCCTTTCCCAGATCCTCCACCGTATCTCTCACACGCAGAGAACCGCCTGTTATTTTCATATGAGTAAGCCTTACGCCGCCCTCGGCGGAAATTTTAAAGACCCTTGCTCCGAAATCCTCACGGGGAGCAGTCTGAACGGTGAATTTATCAAGTCCGGACAAAAGCTCCCGTGTGCCATTAAGCTTCAGAGCAGAACCGAAATAGCAGGGGAAAATATTTCTTGCGGCGATCTCGCAGGCAATCGTATTATCCGAAATATTATCCGTTTCAAGATATTCATTCATCATGTTTTCGCTCAGCAGCGCAAGCTCGCCGATGTCGGGATTACCCGAAAAATCGGCAAATCCTCCCGAAAGCCTTGCCCTCATTTCGGAAAGGATATATTCCCTGTCAAAAAGCGAAATATCCATCTTATTGATAAATATAAAAACGGGGATATTGTACTTTTTAAGCAGCCTCCACAATGTTTCGGTATGGCTCTGGACTCCCTCGGCGCCGCTTATCACAAGGACTGCGTAATCCATGACCGAAAAGGCGCGCTCGGTCTCCGCAGAAAAATCCGTATGCCCCGGAGTGTCGATAAGGGTAATCTCGCAGCCGTCCGGTCTGATCACAGCCTGTTTCGAGAAAACGGTAATGCCCCTGCTTCGTTCAATGGGGTGGTTATCAAGAAATGCGTCGCCCTTATCAACCCTTCCCTGCCTGCGTATCTCACCCGAAAGGAACAGCAGAGCCTCGGAAAGTGTGGTCTTTCCCGAATCCACATGGGCGGTCATGCCCACAACTATTCTTTTCATTTATAAAGCTTATATGCTTTTGCGCCGTGTGATTTTACGGCGGCAGTAATGCTGTCATTTACTGAAAAGCTTTCACCCGTCCACAGATCGCAAACGGACATACCCTCGTATATTTCCATATCCGAAAGGCTTATATCCACCGCAGCATCGGTATCGCCCGCATTAAAAACTGCGGCATACATGCCGCCATCGGCGCACACGGCGGTCCAGAGGATATATTCGTTTCCGCCGATGCTCCTGCGCCATACCTGATGGGAATGACGGGCGTTTCTGTGCATTCCGAGAATTTTCTCATTAGTGACAAGCCTGAGAGTGAAATCGTCAAAGCCTGTCATATCGCCGCCTATCATAAGGGGCGAACGGAATATGCTCCAGAGGGTGAGCATGGTCATCTGCTCATCCTCTGTAAACTTAGTACGGTTATTTTTGTCATAATCCTGCAAAATAGGTCCTATGGGCAGCATATCCGCATCGGGCCAGCAGCCTGCACCCGTATGAATGCACCACCTTTCCGCACGCTCAAACATTGCGTAAAGCAGCTCCCACTTGTCCCAGAAATCGTCGGTTATGCGCCACATATCGGCAGTCTGCTTGTAAAGCTCCGCTTTTTCAAGGAGCGCGGGACCGGGGGAAAGGCTCAGCACCATATCCCTGCCGCAGCTTTTAAGGGCACGGCTCAGCATAATAAGCTCTTCCTCCTCATGAGGCAGCTCCCTGCATATATCGTCGCACTTTATAAAATCCACGCCCCATGACGCATACAGGCTGAAAATGCTCTCGTAATATTCCCTTGCGCCCTCCTTTGACGGATCAACTCCGTACATATCGGTGTTCCATGCACATATGCTTGCTGTTTTTGCGATCTGACGGGAGGTTTTGTCCGATCCCTTTATTTTGGTATTTTGATGAACAGCCTGCCTCGGAATGCCTCTCATAATATGAATGCCGAATTTCAGTCCGAGGGAGTGGATATACTCGGCAAGGGGAGCAAAACCCTTTCCTCCTGCCGAGGAGGGAAATCTGTTTTCTGCGGGGATAAGCCTTGAATACTCGTCCATGCAAAGCTCTGTAAAAGGGTGATACTCGTGGGACTGCGCTGTAGGCTCATACCACTGTATATCCACCACGACATACTCCCAGCCGTATTTTTTCAGATTTTTTGCCATATATTCCGCATTTTTTCTTACTGTTTCCTCGTTTACCGACGCACCCCAGCAGTCCCAGCTATTCCAGCCCATAGGCGGATTTATCATGTTCATACCGCACCTCCGAATAATATTAGGGGTTCTCTATAAACCGGGACACGAGCAAAGCCTCGTCCATTGGTTCGGT
>CAZDJG010000012.1:0-19018 GCA_964505695.1 uncultured Ruminococcus sp. | reverse complement strand
AATAATACGATTTCCGCAAAACATACTAACGAGTCGGCTGCGGCGACACGCCGCATTTCACACTTTTTGTTTGACATTGCGGCATAAATATGGTATTATTAAAGGGATAATCGACCATGTTTACGGAGGAAGGATAAAAATGCAGGCAATTACCGAAATTCTTACAGATATCGTTTCTGCGGCTTTTGTAAAATGCGGATATCCCGATGCATCGGGCGTTGTTACGGCCTCAGACCGCCTTGATCTGTGCCAGTTCCAGTGCAACGGAGCATTTTCCGCCGCAAAGCTTTACAGGAAAGCTCCCGCAGCTATTGCAGGAGAGGTCGCTCAGGCTTTGAGCGGGGCGAAGATTTTTTCAAAGGCAGAGGCTGTAAAGCCCGGCTTCCTTAATCTCACGCTTGACGACAGCTATATGGTTTCCGCAGCTCTTGATATAGACAGCGACAGCTTCTGCGGTATACCTCAGACAGAAAAACCGCAGACTGTTATTATAGATTACGGCGGACCGAATGTTGCAAAGCCGCTCCATATCGGACATCTGCGTTCGGCTATAATAGGTGAGTCTCTTAAAAGGCTTGCACGTGCCTGCGGATGCACCGTTTACGGGGATATACATCTTGGCGACTGGGGGCTTCAGATAGGTCTTGTCATTGCGGAGCTGAGCGAAAGATATCCCGGCATGGAATGCTTTTCCGACGATTATAAGGAGGGCGGCGGGCTGCCTGAGATAACGCCGGAGCTTCTGGGTGAGGTATATCCTCTTGCAAGCCAAAAAAGCAAGGAGGATGAGGATTTCAAGGCAAAGGCTCATGCCATGACCTTTGAGCTGCAAAACGGAAAAGCGGGGTATGTGGCCCTTTGGAGGGAGATACTGCGTGTTTCGGTAGCCGACTTAAAGGAAAACTATGAAAAGCTTGGCGTGGATTTCGACTTATGGTACGGTGAGAGCGACGCAGACAAATATATTCCCGAGCTTATGGATATCCTTGAAAAAAAGCACCTTTCCCATGAAAGCGACGGAGCGCTTGTGGTGGATATTGCCAGGGACGACGACAAGGCTCCCATGCCTCCGGTCATTGTCCGCAAATCGGATAAATCCAGTATTTATGCTACGACCGATCTTGCGACCATAATTGAGCGGAACAGGGATTTCTCACCCGATAAAATATGGTACGTGGTGGATAACCGTCAGGAGCTGCATCTTACTCAGGTGTTCCGCTGCGCACGACTTGCACAGCTTGTTCCCGACGAGACAGAGCTTGAGTTTCTTGGGTTCGGCACTATGAACGGCAGCGACGGAAAGCCCTATAAAACAAGAGACGGCGGAGTAATGCGCCTTTCTGATTTTATCGATACGGTAACAGGCGCTTCGCTTGAACGCCTGAAGGATTCCGCCCTCGTTTCCGGCGAGGACAGGGAGGACTATGCGAGAAAGATCGGAATTGCTGCAATAAAGTTCGGCGACCTTATAAATCACCGTTCAAAGGATTATATTTTCGATCTGGAAAAATTCATGTCCTCGGAGGGCAAAACAGGCGTATATCTGCTTTACACCGTTTCAAGGATAAATTCGATAATGAAAAAGGCGGAGGGTATCACACCCCGTCTTACTGGGATATACAGCGAGGCTGAGCGCAGTCTTCTGCTGAAAATAATTATGACCGGAGATGTATTCCGCAGGGCAATGAGCGAAAAGGCTCCGAACTATATATGCGAAAACGCATATCAGCTTGCATCTGCGTTTTCCACGTTTTACCATGAAAATCACATTATAAGCGAGCAGGACGATAACAAGCGTTCAAGCTGGCTTGCCCTTGCGGCTCTGACGAGAAAGCTTATTATAAAGCATCTCGACATTCTTGGTATCGAGACAGTCGAAAATATGTGATTGTGCGGATTGACTACACAGGAAGGCGTATTTTTCCCGAAGTTTTGTTCAAATATTGCCTTGACAGACGGATAAAATAATATAACAGACACTAAATAGTAAAAGCACTCTTGGATTTCTCCTTGAGTGCTTTTTTATTATTTGTTATACCCGCAATCCTTGCAGACACGCTGAGAATTAGGATTTGTTTTACCGCATTCCGGACACGTCCACGAATCGCCGGAATTATGTACGGGCGGCGGATTTGCTGTCCGTTTTGCATTAGACACAGTATCGGAAGAACCATTGGTTGAATCACAAATTTGATTTAATCTTTGAAATATTCGTCCTTGATTTTCAATAATAGTATCTTGATTTTCAAGATGAAGTACTACAGAATATAAAAGACTTCCCCACGCTCCGCCGCAAATCCAAATTGCTAATGCTGCATAAAAATTGAAATCATCATAACCTGCGGTTTCTGTGCCAATATAAAAGCCTAATATTATTACTCCGATCCATATTAACCATGTAGATATCTTTAACAAAATATATACCGAATATTTCATATATATTCCTCCGTGCATATTTTTAAAATTATGTACAATTATCCATCATATTCATGACTAAATCCGCATTTACCGCAGTAATACGTAGATTTCTTCTTACCCAATGCTCCTCCGACCAAGCCCACGGGACCAAGTAATATCCCTCCGACAGCGGCTTTTCCGACACTGAACCCTTTATTTTGTGTGTCGACTTTTTTCCAGTTTACAGAGTTTCCGCACATTGGACATTTATTTGGCGCGCCTGCCATATAAACCCACTCCCTTTCAAATTTTTCCCATTATACCACACAAAGTTATATATATATATATATATTGTAAATAAAATGTTAAATATAGCAAAGCTTGTATAAAAGCTTTTGCCGTTGTTAGTGCTTCAGACTGTAGAAAGCACAAAGCAATACCTATGTAATATGAATTGCTGTAAATCAGCCGAGGGATAGCCATTCAATTTGTAAAAAATCTTCCGCAATGTTGAAATCACCGATGAAATGTGCTATAATAAATATGTATATCAAAAAGGTATTCATACTGATCTTCATTTAAACTCAGGAAATCTTTGCAAAAATACTGCACCGCTTTCTTCGTCAAAGAACCTTGCCAGGCAGCAAGCCTGCCTGCGGTTCTTTTCCTTGAAATCGGCACAGCCTTTTTGCAAATCTTTTCCTTCGTTCAAACGAAGATTAGTATCAATTTCCTCCGAAAGGAATGTATGCGGTTGAAGGGCTACAGGATAAGTATACTGCGCCACGGAAGGACCGAGGCGAATGAAAAGGGAATATATATAGGGAAAACCGACCTTCCGCTGTCCGATGCGGGAAAGGAACAGCTCAGGGAGCTTTACGAAACTCACGAGTACCCGAAGGTGCAGAAGGTTTACACAAGCCCCCTTGAAAGGGCGGTGCAGTCGGCGGAAATACTTTTTCCCGACAGGGAGCTTACCGAGGTGGACGATCTCAGAGAAGTGGATTTCGGGATATTCGAGGGTCTGAGTGCTGAGGAGCTGGTAAACCTTGACAGCTACAAAAAATGGCTAAGGGGAGGTCTTGACAATCCTCCCCCAAACGGCGAGAGCCTGAGAAATATGATGGTGCGCTGCTATACTGCGCTCAACTCCATTATCCTTGATATGATGAACGAGGGGGTAACTCATGCGGGTGTCATGACCCATTCGGGAATACTTATGAACATGATGTCCTGCTTCGGTCTGCCGAAAATGAAGCCGATGGAATTTGCCTGCCCTGTGGGACACGGCTATGAAATAATGGTCACGGCGCAGATGTGGCAGCAGAGCTATTGCTTTGAGATACTCGGAAAAATACCGGGATATCAGGCAGTGGGCTATAACGATGCAGGGGAGGCTATGTTTGATTATGGCGGTTTCGATGAAGATACGTGATATTAAAAGACAGGCATCCGCCATGTTCAGGGAATGCTGGGCTGAAACGGCATTCATATCCCTGCTGCAAACAGGCATAATCCTGCTGCTTTACACCCTGATGCTGCTTGCGGGTATCATTACGGGCGCGCATGATGGGAAAACCGTATTTCCCGTGTTCGTTTCGTTTCCGCCTGTGTTTATTGCGTCTGTTGCTGTCCTGGTAATGTTATACTATATTGCCTCAGCACCGCTTTGCATAGGAGTAAAGTGGTATTACTGGCACGCAGCGGAGGGCAATGTAATGCCTGTTTCCTCGATTTTTGCAGGTTATCGTTCAAACGAGTGTGCGCTCAGGTTTATAAAACTAAAGCTTCTTACCGATATGCGCAGAGCTACTCCGCTTGTCATAGCACTGCTCTTTATTATCGTTGATATTTCGCTTACAAGCAAAATGGTCGTTCTTTACGGGGATAACAATGCGGCAAATCTTATCATAAAGCTCTTCGGCGCGGCGGTATTCTTAGGAATAGTAATCTTGTTTTTTATATCAATAATGAAGTATATTCCGGCAGGATACCTTCTTGCCGATAACCCCGACCTGACTGCGGACAGCGTTATTTCCACAAGCAAGCAGCTTGTTTCAAAGAAATATGCGGAGCTTTTCTTTCTGTATATGTCATTTATCGGCTGGTATGCCTCATGTCTGCTGGTATTTCCGCTGATCATACTTGCTCCTTACATACATATGACAACGGCGGTATTCATACAATCCTGTATGAATCGCTCTGATGAGCCTGTGCAGGAAAATGCAGACGCCGAAAAAAAGGAGAGTCTGTTCGTTGGATAAATTCAGAGAGCTTGAAATAGTATGCGGCTGCGAAGATAATAACATTACGCTGGAATCCCTGCTTAAAAGGCGGGGATTTTCACGTCGGCTGATTATTTCCGTGAAACGTACGGAAATGGGGATCATGCGCAGCGGCGAGCCCTGCAGGACTGTGGACAGGGTGTATGAGGGAGATATTGTCAGAGTGAGAATCCCGATGGGAGGAGGATCTGATCCGGAACCGAATTTTTCGCTCAGTGCGGGCATCGCATATGAGGACGAGGATTACGCTATTTTCGACAAGCCGCCGGGTATGCCTGTGCACCGCTCTGCGGGGCATCACAGCGATACTCTGGAAAATCTGTTTGCCGCAGAATATCCCGGTCTTGCGTTCAGACCCGTTAACAGGCTCGACTGCGACACATCGGGTCTTGTCGTCGCTGCCAAAAATAAGCTGTGCGCAGCCATGAAAGATGTACAAAAGGTGTATTACGCCGTCTGTATAGGTGAGATATCGGAAAAAATGCGTATTGACGCTCCCATCGGCAGGGAGGACGGATCGGCTGTAAAACGCACTGTCCGCTCCGACGGCAAGCCTTCGGCAACAAATATTACCCCTCTGAAAGCCGCAGGAGGATATACCCTGCTTGAAATACGCCTTGAAACGGGACGAACTCACCAGATAAGAGTTCATCTTTCGCATATCGGACATCCAATTGCGGGAGACAGCCTTTACGGAGGGGGCGGCAGCCATATTTCAAGGCAGGCTCTCCACTGCGGCGAAGTCAGGTTTGTAAATCCCGTGAACGGAAAAAATATAGTCATACGTTCGGAAATCCCTTGTGATATTATACGGTTTATACAATTTAAAATGCCATAAATTTACATATTTGTAGAAAACCGTGAAATCTATTGTAATAAAAAATCGAATGTGATATAATTGTGATAATAAAAATATAAAAAGAGGGAATATCCAATGGAATTAAAATCATTTAAGTCAATAAAAAGACATATTATTACAAGCACTATTATAATCGTTTCCATTCCTTTGATCATCCTTGGTTTTTTTGCAGCCTTATCAAATTCATATTCGTCATCGAGCATGGCTGAAAGCAGTATGCATGAGGCTGCGGAGCTTGCGGCATCAAGGGTCGAATGGGAGATCGAGGCGTTTAAGGTAGTAGCCGATGAAACAGGATGTAATGTTGAGATCGCCGATTCTTCCGTTTCAAGCGAGCGCAAGCAGGAGTTAATAGATCAGAGGGTCGATCAGTACGAGCTTGACAGAGGCTGCTTTATTGACGGTAACGGTATGGGTATTAACGGTATCGACTACAGCGACAGGGATTACTTCAAGGCTGCCATGAAGGGCAACACTACTGTCACAGAACCGATGCTTGCCAAGTCCACCGGAGCATTGTCGATCATAATTGCGGCGCCTGTCTGGGAAAACGGTCTTCCCGACACAACTGTCGTCGGCTGCGTTTACTTTGTTCCCGACGATAACTTTCTTAACGATATAATGTCCCAGATTACGGTCAGCGAAAACAGCGCCGCTTACATAATCGACCAGAACGGAAATACCATTGCAGATATTGATCCTCAGGTCGTTATCGACGGTGAGAATATAGAAGAGCTTGCCAAGGAGGATACAAAAAATAAAGAGGGTTATGCTACTCTTGCCGCTGCTCATGAGAAAATGAGAAAGGGAGAGACGGGTTTTGCCGAGTATACCCTCCACGGCGAAAAGAAATTCTTAAGCTATGCTCCAATCAATCAGACAAACGGATGGTCCATAGCCGTTTATGCTCCCGCAAATGATTTTATGAGCATTACATATACCTGCATAGTCATTGTTGTAATCCTTACTGTTGTTGCGATCGCTATAAGCGTTTTCTCTTCCACAAGAATGGGTCGGAATATCGGCAACCCGATCAAGCTTTGTACGGACAGGATCGAAAAGCTTGCAAACGGTGATCTTACAAGTCCCGTCCCCGAGATAAATACCGATGACGAAACAAAGATACTTGCCGATGCTACCGGCAAGCTTGTAAAAGATCTGAACATGATCATAGGCGATATCGGAAGGATACTGTCAAGCATGGCAGACGGGAATTTCGATGTACGCACGGATATCGGAAGCGAGTGCTACAGCGGTGATTTCCATGTGCTTATCGATTCGGCAAGAGAGATTAACCACAGACTCAGCGATACGCTCAATCGTATCAATACCTCCGCTGCACAGGTATCGGGCGGATCGGATCAGGTATCGGGCGGCGCCCAGGCGCTTTCACAGGGTGCAACCGAGCAGGCGTCATCCATTGAAGAGCTTTCCGCTACCATCAACACTATTTCCGACAGGATCAGCGAAAACTCCGAAAGCTGCCTTAACGGCAAGATGCTTGTTGATGAGACTGTAAGCTATATCGGAGCAGCTACCGACGACATGAACCGTCTGACAGAGGCTATGGAGGAAATAAGCCGTGCATCGGGCGAGATAAGCCAGATCATACAGGCAATAGAAGATATTTCTTTCCAGACAAATATTCTTGCGCTCAATGCGGCAGTTGAGGCAGCAAGAGCAGGCGAGGCGGGCAAGGGCTTTGCAGTAGTTGCCGATGAAGTAAGAAACCTTGCATCGAAATCCTCCGATGCCGCAAGAGAAACTGCTTTGCTTATTGAAAAGTCCATTGCTGCCGTTGATAACGGTACAAAGATAGCCGCTGAAACGGCAAAGGCTGTGACCGAGGTTTCTCAGCGTTCCGATCAGGTCAACTCCCTGATGAACAAGATTGCCGAGGCAAGCGGGGTTCAGGCGGATATGGTAAAGCAGGTAACTGTGGGCATGGAGCAGATCTCCGGAGTTGTTCAGACAAACTCCGCAACTGCCGAGGAAAGCGCCGCTGCGTCCGAAGAGCTTTCGGGTCAGGCGAATATGCTCAAGCAGCTTGTCGGCGGATTTAAGCTCAGAAGAAATTAAAAACAGAAATAAAAACCGGAACCGGCTGTATGAAACATGCAGCCGGTTTTTGCTTTTATATACATTTTCTTTTGAGCATTGATAAAGAATTAGTGCAAAATCATGTTTTTTTATTCCATCTCTTGAAAAATCTTCAATTTGTGGTATAATTGAATATGGATTTGTATACATTTTCCGAAGCTTTAAAATTTAATAATCGGACGGTGCCATGAATTGCTTTTGAGCAATGCTCATGGGTAAAAGGGAAACAGGTGGAAGTCCTGTGCGATCTCGTCACTGTAATCGGGGAATGAAAAGCCTCGGTATTATTGCGGTAACGCATAATACGGAAATGTCACTGGCGTAATGCCGGGAAGGCGGCTTTTCGTAGCGATCCGAGAGTCAGGAAACCTGCCGTTCGTGTGTACAGGAATAACATTCCGGATCACGAGGAATTGGTCGTACGTATTAACAGCTCTGTATTTTGAATTTATGCAGGGTCTTGTTTGCTGTACCCTTTATCCGAATGATAAAGGGTATTTTTATTGCTGTACTCTGCGAAATTACGGAAGTATGAAAGGAAACTTGATTATTATGAAAAGAAAATTTGCATTGATCATTGCATTGGCTTTTGCCGCAGGCGCAGCAGGCTGCACTGATTCGTCCGAGGCTCAGCCGGATGAAAATGCTGCTCAGGTAACTTCTTCGGAGGAGACGGCAGACTCTTATGGCGCTTCGATAATCTCCGAGGATGAAGCTGATCAGGAGGACTCGGATAATGATGACGAGGAAAATTACGATACGGGTGATGCGTCGCTGGACGATCCGCGCAATCAGGACGGTATCGGCGAGAACGAGCTGCTTGTTATCAGCTTCGGAACAAGCTATAACGACAGCCGCCGCCTTACCGTCGGCGCTGTGGAAAACGACCTTGAGTCGGCATTTCCCGATTATTCCGTAAGAAGGGGATTTACCTCAAATATCATTATAGATCATGTAAACAAAAGGGATAATGTTCTTATCGACGATGTTGACGCTGCTTTTGAAAGGGCTGTCAATAACAATGTAAAAAAGCTTGTTATTCAGCCTACTCACCTTATGAATGGCATTGAGTATGACGAGCTTATTTCAAAGGCGGCGAATTATTCCGATGCATTTGAGAAGGTAGCTATAGGAGAGCCGCTGCTTACAAGCGACGAGGATTTTGAAAGAGTTGCAAAGGCTATTGTCGGTTGGACTGCCGAGTATGATGACGGCGAAACTGCGATCTGCTTTATGGGTCACGGCACCGAGGCGGATTCCAATCAGGTTTACGGAAAAATGCAGGATATACTGACCGAACAGGGTCATGAAAACTATTTCATCGGTACTGTCGAGGCGGAACCTACTCTTGAGGACGTTCTTGCAAGGGTTCGGGAAGGCGGATATAAGAGAGTCGTTCTTGAGCCGCTGATGGTCGTTGCGGGAGATCACGCAAACAACGATATGGCCGGAGATGAGGACGGCTCATGGAAAAAAGCTTTTGAGGACGCAGGCTTTGAGGTGGTTTGCCTTGTAAGGGGCCTTGGTGAAAATGCGGATATCCGTCAGATTTATACAGACCATGCACAGGCTGCCATAGATTCTATCGCTGAATGAGGACGCAGTAAATGATTATAAAAAAAGAATGCATTGCTGTTTTGCTGTCAGCTGCTGCAATGCTGTTTTCAGGCTGTAACGGCTCGTCCGTTCAGGGTGAAGCAACAGCTCAGCCCGAAACGGATGCTGCCGTTTCCGTCACTGCTCCTGCCACTGCGCCTGCCGTAGCGGTGGGTTATGCCGATATGACCCCTGTTTACGGCGGCAGCCTTAAAGACGGCGAATATGATATCACCGTGGATTCAAGCTCTTCAATGTTTAATATCACAAGCTGCAGGCTTACGGTTTCGGAAGGCGAAATGACCGCCTGCATGACCATGAGCGGAAAGGGATATCTTTACCTGTTCATGGGGACTGCCGCTGAGGCAGAGGGTGCGCAGGATCATATCTCTTTTGAAGAAAACACGGAGGGGGAACATACATTTACCGTACCCGTAGAGGCTCTCGACAAGGAGATAAGCTGTGCGGCGTTCAGCAAAAGCAAGGAGGTATGGTACGACAGAACGCTTGTATTCAGAGCGGATTCTATTCCCGTTCAGTCGTTTGCGGACGGATATTTCCTTACTGCAAAGGAGCTTTCGCTGACAGACGGAGAATATACCGTCTGCGTATCCGTCGAGGGAGGCTCCGGCAAAGCGTCAATACAGTCTCCCGCAAAGCTTACGGTTGAAAACGGTTCGGCATATGTCCAAATCGTATGGAGCAGTTCCAACTACGATTATATGTCTGTGGACGGAGAAAAGTATTATCCGGTATCCTCAGAGCCCGGAGCGACCTTTGAGATACCCGTAATGTGCTTTGACCGCAAGATACCTGTTTCTGCGGATACTACCGCCATGAGTACGCCTCATGAAATAAAATATACCCTTTATTTCAGTTCGGATACGATAGAAAAAGCAGAATAATAAAAACGGAGCTGTTGCAGAAAACAGTTCCGTTTTTAATTATACGTACACATTGCTTATAAATTCAGCTCATGACCTTATTCATTTTTTCGGAGGATTCGTTGACCTTAATTATCAGATCATGGATATCACTTCCGGTTTTTCCCGTAGACTCTACAGAATCACGGAGTTTTATAAGAATTTCCGAAAGAGTCTTAATTTCTGCAATGATATCTGTGATGTTTTCGTTTACCATGCTTGTTTCCTCCGAAACCTTGCTGTAGCTGGTAATAAAGCTCTTTGTGGCGTTCTGAGTCTTATCCGCAAGGCTTCCGACTTCTCCCGCAACCACGGCAAAGCCTTTTCCTGCCGCGCCGACATGAGCTGCTTCGATCGACGCATTAAGCGAAAGCATTTTGATCTGCATGGCAATATCCTGAATAATTCCGGAGCTGTTGTTATATTCCTCATTGATGGAATTTATCTGTATAATATCCTCCGACATGGTATCGCTCAGCTTCTGAAGCTCGGAAACTATCCTGTTTACTTCTTCAATGAGCGATATATTATTCCGTGAATCCTCAACGATCTTATCGGTATGTTCAGAAACAAGCATTATATCGCTGTTAATAGCATCCGTAAGGTTATTGATGTCATTGTGTGCCTGCATAATATTTCTGTTGGCAAGCTGCATTTTAGAATTTTCATCAATATTCTGCTTGAGAATATACTGATGACAGTTTTCGGGGGAATTTAAGCCCTTTGCCACCGCATCTGCCATTTCCCGGCAGCTTGAATATCCGCATGCCTGGCAATCAAAATGCTGCTCCTCCTCAGTTTCCTTATAAAGCGCCGAAAAGGCTTTTATGATATCACCTTCCGTGACTTTCTTAATATCAGGAGCTTTCGGGGTATAAGAACGAAGAAAATCTTCAAGCTTCAGGCTTGAATCAAAAAGCTTATACTGCTTATTGTTTTTTAACCGAGTCTGCTTTGCCTGTCTTGAGAATGAGTCAGCCTTGATCTCCCCCATTATATCGGCTATCTCAAATTTATTATGCTTCTTCGGAACTCCGGGACCTACCGTGCAGCCGTAACCACAGGACAGGATATCAAACACGTCGGGACGTGCTTTTTCGGGTGTATTAAGATAAATGTCAAGATCATGGTAAACATGGGGAACACCCTCGGAGTTTATGACCCTGAGGCTCGGATCAATAAGCTTCAGACATTCCTTCAATCCGCCCGGCATAGGATATATTGCTCCGCTGTATGAGGGAAGTCCGTCAAATTCAAAGGAAGAGCTGTTAAGGGATATTTTATTATCCGAAAGATATTTTTCAAGCTTTGAAAATGTAACATTATATTCAACAACACCCGTGTCCATAAACTCCGTTTTCTTGGCAATGCACGGAGACAATACGGCGATGGGATTTCTGTCCTTGACGTATTTTCTTATGTATATCGCACCGCACAGAATAGGACTGTGAACGGGAGAAAGATACGGGATAAGCTCATGCTTGTATTTCAGAATATAGTCTGTAAGAGCAGCGCAGGGCTGGGAAATAATTTTCCCCACCTTATTTTCCGCAATTGCTTTCAGATGCATATATGTGCATATATCCGCGCCGAAGGAAACATCATATATCTTATCTGCTCCCATTCTTCTGACAGAGCTGAGTATATTTCGCCAGTTGTGCCTGAACGCAACCTTTACCGCAGGCGCTGCAAGAACGGTTATCTTCTTTCCGCACTTAAGGTCGTCAAAAAAGCGCTGAGTGTCATCGTCGTAATATCTTGCCTCATGAGCGCATGCCCTGATACATTCTCCGCAGTTTATACAGTTTTGGTCATTGATGGTAATTATCGTTTTGCCGTCCGATTTACGGGACATATTTGCATTGTGTACGGGACAGGCTCTTATGCAGGCATTACAGCCCACACATTTGTCCGGGTTAATTTTAACCATTATGTACATACCCCCTGAAATATTTTAAAAAATGTTAAAACACAATAAGGGAACCTCTATAAACCTCCTTCACGGCAAATCCTCTATTGGTTCGGTCATCTGCTTCGTTATCAGACCTTGTAAGACAGCAAGTATTACTGCGGTCTGATGCCTTGCATCTGACCGAACCAATGGACGAGGCTTTGCTCGTGTCCCGGTTTATAGAGAACCCCATAATTTTTAAGACAATACCGAATAAAGATTGCGCTGAAGATGCGCAGTCAGATTTTTTGTGCAAGATGACGAAAAATTTGCAAGCAGATTCGGAGCAAAGGCGCAAGTCGTTCTTTGTTCGGTATTGCTTTAATATACATAAATAGTATACCATGATTTCCGGCAAATCTCAATCAAATTTTAACAACAAAAAATAAATTTACATATCTTTATAATAATTTTCATTTGGCTTATAGGCAAATTCGGATCATCATTCCACATGAACGCTGATTATTCCATCGGTCATTTTAAGCTTATTAACGGCATAATCAAAAAGCTCGCCGGATTTTTTTGCGGTGACCGCATATTTAAGCTCGATGCAGTCCTTTTCTGACACGGATATTTCCGAAAAGACAACCGCAAGAGAAAGTGCGGCGAAAAGCTGCTCGGCAGTTCTTGCAGCATTATCCGCGCTTTTTACCATAAGTGAAACCACTTTTGTTTCGCTGTGCTTCATTACGGCTTTTTTTATGAATTGCAGTGTAAAATATATAAGAAGCGAGGCTATTACCGCCGCACTGTAAAATCCTGCGCCGCAGGTCAGTCCCACGCATGAAACAGCCCACAGGCTTGCTGCCGTTGTAAGACCCTTTACGCTGAAGCCTTCCTTGATAATGGTTCCTGCGCCGAGAAAGCCTATGCCGCTTATTACCTGCGCCCCCAGTCTGGTCGGGTCAACAGAGGTCACGCCCACAAATTTAGTGCATACATATTCCGATGTGATCATCATAAGCGCTGCGCCGATACACACCAGAACGTGGGTGCGTATCCCGGCAGGACGGTTTATATGCTCTCTTTCGTTTCCGATAAAGCTGCCGAGCATTGTTGCGGCAGTGAGCCGCAGAACGGTTTTTACAAGAAATGCGCTTTCCGCCGAGGGGATAAGCATATCAATAAATTTTTCGATCATAGTATCCTCCGTGCTTTTTCTTCTATTTTAGCACATTTTCTTTTAATAATCAAGAAATACCTTTTTATTATTTCCAAAACTCATTGACATATTGTTAAATTTATGATAAAATGTTAAAAAATAGCAGTGGAGGTCGGCGATGATAGAAATTTCAAACGTTTCAATGCGTTTTGACAATGACGGCGCAGTTCTTTTCAGAAAGAAAACCGGAGAAAATTACGAGCATAGGGAGCTTGCTCTCGACAATATCTCACTTACCGTACCCGACGGCTGCATTTACGGCTTTCTCGGCTCAAACGGCGCGGGAAAATCAACTCTCATGCGTATGATGTGCGGAGTGTACAGGACCGACAGCGGCAGCATAAAGATCGACGGCGAGGAGGTCTACGACAACCCCGACGCAAAGAAAAACATTTTCTTTGTAAACGACGAAACCATCGAATATACAAGCTATACCCTTTCCGCGCTTATGAGCTATTACAGCTATTATTATGAGAACTTTGACTATGATACGTACAAGCGGCTGCTGAGCGTATTGAGGCTCCCCGAAGCAAGCTCACTGTCAACCTTTTCAAAGGGAATGAAAAGGCAGGCTGTGGCGGTCATAGGTCTTGCCTGCCGCACAAGATATCTGATGCTTGACGAGGCGTTCGACGGTCTTGACCCCGCAATGAGAAATACCATCAAGGATATGATCTTGGAGGAGATAAAGAGCAGAAACGCCACCCTTATAATCTCCTCCCACAATATACGGGAGATAGGCGAGCTGTGCGACAGGGCGATGCTTATCCACAGCGGAAAGCTTGTTTTTGCCGATGAGCTTGGCAGCATAAAAAGCAGATTCAGAAAGCTTCAGCTTGCAAGCCTCAGCCATGTTATCACACCGGAGGAGATAAAGGCGGCGGATATCGGCATCATGCAGTACAAAGCGGAGGGCAGCGTGGTTCAGGTGATAGTAAGGGACAGCGGAGATATCGGGGAAAAGATTGAAAGGATCGGCGCAGATCTTGCCGAGCAGATACCTCTTTCCCTTGAAGAAATATTCATTTACGAAATGGACATGAAAGGATACGGAAAATGATATCATCGAGCAGAATTTATAAAGGCTCCTCCGCCGAGCTTATCACTCATAAAAAAACACGGGTTATTTCAGTTATCCTCTTAGGCTTTGCGGGGCTGATCTACGGCTTCTCCACATCGTCGAGAGGTGATAATACAGATCCTTCACCCCTGGGCATATTCATTTATTTTACGTCGCTTATCCCTCTTTTTTCCTGCTGCATAGCTGTTTTCAGGGATATGCACGATATACCCACGGCGGACGTACAAATGTCAATGCCCCTGAGCAATACCGAAAGATATCTTTCAAGGCTGCTCACTTTATGCAGGATATGGTTTATCCCGTTTCTTATCTCGGCGGCTGCGGCTATGCTGCTGTCCTGCCTGTTTGCGGGAACTCATTACAGCGGATATTTCAGCGATTATGATTATACATATCACCCGTCAACAGTTGCTGCGTATAATTTTTCACTTTTCATATGGTTTCTTGCCGCCGCTCTTTTTATAATTTCGGCGACAGTCCTGTGTCAGTGCTGTATCGGCTCAAGGGCTGAAAGCAGATATATGCCCGTAATGGTAATGTTTGTTCTTTCCGTTTTCACCCCTGCGGTATACAGCTTTGTTACAACCTTTTTCGGTAATACGCATATCGGCAGCAGCTATTTCGATATGCCTGCTTCACTGTGGACGTTTTCCGGCCTTTTTTCGGACAGTCCGGGAAATGCTGCGATCTTACTCATAAACTGTATTATTTCCCTTGCCGTGATCTTCGGAGGAATGTTCATCTGCCGCAGGCGCGATGCAAGGACTGTGGGAATGCCGATAGTATTCCCCCTGTTTTTTGAGGCGGTAACGGCTGTAAGCCTGGTGCTTTTCTTTCTGGTCTCCCATACCGACGGAATAAGCATGGTCGCCTTGTTTCTTGCATGGCTTGGCAGCATTATACTGCGTATCGTGGTTTCAAGGAAAAACTTTTCATTTTCAAAGGTCGGCATATGGACGGTAATGTATCTGATCTACTATGCGGTATTCCTGATATTCATGTATATTGCTTTCCTCACCGGCGGCTTCGGCAGTCTGTACAAAACGCCGTCCCTTTCCGATTACAGCGGCTATGAAGCGCAGGTGCAGGTCTGTATTGATAAAAAGTATTCGTATTATGAGTCAGGCTATTATTCCGATAATTATGACGAATATGATGATTACGAATCGGATTTTTCCTTTTACATCGGCAATGCCGAAAATAAGGAAAAACTGCACAGCTTTATAGAGGAGGTTTCCGATGCGTCGTCGGGACAGAGCAGATTAAAAGGATTTTTTACAAAAACGATGTTCGGCGGCAGCTACTTACCCGGTACATACGAATGCAATGTATCTGTAAGGATAACAAAAACACCCGATGACTCATATGGAGACAGATTTTACAGTATAAATTTTTCTCTTGACCGCAGCGGTGCGGAGGAGCTTATCCGCCTGACAGATCGGTATGAAGGACAGAGCTTATGAAAAAACGGGCTGATGCAGGAAAGAACCGCTTTGCCGCATTATAGCAATCCACAAAAATATCCTGACAAGTTCAGCGGCAGAGAATGTGAATAGTGTCGTCATTCGTCCTTGACGGGTGACAAGCCCGTCTGCGGACTCATTCCTAAGAGCCTGTTCAGTATCTTTCAACGCACGTTTTTTCGCCAAAGCTTATCCTTCGTTCAAACGGTTTTTAGTATAAATTTTGGTATATTTATTACAGCGACATATTATGCGAGGTCGGTCTTATGAGCAAAAACGAAATTGCAAAGCGTTATATTTTATTTATTATAAGCCTTTTTTTCTCGGCAGTGGGAGTTGCCTTTACAAAGCACGGTGAGCTTGGGGTATCTCCAATATCCTCGGTGGCGAATGTCCTTAGCTGCAAATATTCCGCCATGTCGCTGGGAACGTGGCTTATTATCTGGAACTGTGCGCTTATCCTCGGTCAGATAGTCGTTCTTCGCAGAAAATTTCAGCCTGTCCAGCTTCTTCAGGTGCCTTTGTCTTTTATTTTCGGGTGGTTTACCGATCTGGGAATGCTGATGGTTTCGGTCATTCCCGCAAATTCGTACCCCGTGCGGCTGCTGATGGTGATTATCGGCATTGCGGTACTCGGCTTCGGGATATCCCTTTCGGTCATTGCCAATGTGATAATGAATTCGGGAGAGGCTTTTGTCAAGGCGGTTTCTGACGTTTCGGGGAAGGAATTCGGCAATGTGAAGATAATGTTCGATATTTTCTGCGTTATCCTTGCAATAGCGCTTTCCCTCATCTTTTTTGATTTTACAGTTGTGGGAACAAGAGAGGGAACTGTCATTTCGGCGTTTCTTACGGGAGCGGCAGTAAAGCTCTTTACAAAGCGGCTGAAGGATCCGATTGAAAAGATATTGTCATAATTTCCTTTCATACAGTCATATATATGCATATGACTGTATGAAAGGGTGATGGTTGTGGAAAAAAACAGTGAACATTCACTGCGGCTGGAGAACCGCAGCAAGCTTACGGTCACAGGCGTAACGGATACGGATAAATTCAATGAAAATTCGGTGCTGCTCTATACCTCGATGGGGGAGCTTACGGTAAAGGGCAGGGATCTGAGGGTAGAGCTGCTTTCGGTGGAAACAGGAGATATGGTTGTGGAGGGCGAGATATCCGCTGTTATCTACGGGGACAGCAGCGTTAAGGGTCCGCTCGGATTTATGGGAAGGCTTATGAAATGATCTTCGGTACGCTGTCGGAAATAGAAACGGAAGCCTTTTTTACCGTCAGTGAACAGACGGAGCTGTTTTTGCTGTCGGTGCTGGCGGGAGTTGCTTTCGGAATATTGTGGGACGTTTTCCGCACCCTCAGGATAATGCTTCCTCCATTGCGCAGCACTTCCGCTACCGCTGTCTGCGATATACTGTATATGATACTTTGCGGATTGGGGCTGTATCTGTTTTCACTTCTGTTTGCAAGGGGAGAGATACGGGGATATTATTGGATGGGAGCCTTTCTTGGGGCAGTGATATATCTGATGACTGCAGGAAATGCGGTGATCGGTATTATCAGACGGGTATTCGGCGTTTTGTACGGTATACTGCACAAGGTATTTTTTATAATTTCAGAACCGTTTGTATTTCTATATCGCAAAATTTCCACAAAAATAGGTTACAAATTTGTATCAAACGCCAAAAAATTGTTACCCAAAACTAAAAATTATAAAAAACACTTGAAAAATATACCCGAAATGTTGTATAATAAAACAGCTAAGATGAAGTAGAAGTTGCCAAAAGGACGGTGGGAATATGCAGGAGCATGAAAGAGACAGCAAGGAGAGAAAGGCGGCAAGAGCTGCTCTCAAAAAGGCTTACCGTAAAAAGCAGAGGCAGAACGGTTCGGGTCTGGGTATTGTGGGCATTCCCGTAATGATTGTTCTTATCGGCGCCTGTGTTATCTCCATAATAAGCGACAAGGTAGAGCTGGTCGAAAAACAGCAGGAGCTTGAGGTTCTGAAGGCTCAGGCAGAGGAGCTTGAGGCTGAAAACGCAAGCTATGAAAGCATCCTTAATGAGGAGGATGAACGCACCTATATGGAGCGTATAGCTATGGAAAAGCTGGGTTATGCTTATCCGGAGGAGCGCAGGTTTTACGATACCACAAGAAACTGATAAAGCGGTTTTCGCTTTCTATAAATATTAAATAAATATAAGGAAGGGTATTTTTTTATTTATGCAGCCGGATGTAGGAAAAATTTATGAGGGCAAGGTCACGGGCATTACAAAATTCGGAGCTTTTGTGGAGATTGAGCCCGGAGTTACGGGCATGGTTCATATTTCAGAGATAGCAAACACCTTTGTAAATGAGATCAAGGATCACCTGACGGAGGGTCAGCAGGTCAAGGTAAAAGTTCTCGGTATCAACGAGGAGGGGAAAATTTCCTTTTCTATAAAAAGGGCGCTTCCTCCCGCACCCAAAAAGGAGTTCAGAGGGAGATCCGACGGTTCAAACCGTCCGGGCGGCGACCGCAGACCCAGACAGGACAAGCAGACGGTTAAAGAACCCCAGACGCCCGAAGCGGCTTTCGAGGATATGCTTAATAAATTCAAGGCAAGCTCAGACGAGCGAATGGGCGATATAAAGAAGAATATAGATAACAAGCGCAGGAATACATCCAGGCGCAGATAATATTTTGAAATACCGCCCCCGGTAAAACCCGAGGGCTTATTTTTTTCCGAAATATGCCTGCAAAACGGTCATTACTGCTTTGCGCTGTCAAAATAGGAAACATACCGATCATTCACAGCCGTATAATTTTCTTTCAGGGCATAATCTGCGTCGTTTATCATTTTTCTGTATCCGTCGGAATCATCATCGCTTGTTTTCGGCAAATTACTTACGGGGTTCTCTCCGGTGAGTCGTGCGCTTCTCCTCCGGATAGAGAGAATCCGACAACCAATCGGTCAGATGCGGTGACCATATGAATTTTCGTGGTGAGTCCTCCTCCGGAACGTCCAATTGACTGTTTTCCGTATTTTTAAGGCAATACCGAATAAAGATTGCGCTGAAGATGCGCAGTCAGATTTTTCGTCAGGTTGCACGAAAAATTCGCAGGCAGGCTGTCGCCTGTCAAGGATTTTTTGTGTAAGATGACGGAAAATCTGCAAGCAGATTCGGTGCAAAGGCGCAAGTCGTTCTTTG